>DATFKW010000086.1:0-13055 GCA_035268405.1 Gammaproteobacteria bacterium | reverse complement strand
GCAGAAGTCCTGGTAGGCCTCGATCTCGTGGCGCAGTTCCCGCACCACCAGTTCCACCATGATCGCGTCGTCCAGGAAGCCGACGCCGGGGACATCGTCCGGGATCAGGTCGTGCGGCTCGCAGAAATAGGCCAGCGAGTTCAGCACCCTGCCGCGTTCCGCGTCCGGCAGGTCCCACTCGGTGTCCCGCAGCATCTCGATCAGCGTGCGGATCCGTCGCAGGCGGTCAGCGACGAAATCCGGCACCTCCTCGGCGCGGATGTCCGTGAGCAGTGACTCTGTTCCGCCCATGATCTCTTCGGCGCTGCGGTTCTTGGCGACTTCGCGAGCCCCCCGCATGATCCTGCGGAAATGCTTCAGATCGGCATCAGCGAGCTCGAAAGTGACCTTCAAAGACATGGCGTGGTGGCTCCGGTGCAGGCGCAGCGGGAGAGTACGCCGCGGTCGGTGTAGCGTCAAATGGCGGCGCCGGGCGGTTTTTCCGTCTCGGCAGCCGGTTCTCCGGTGTCGCGGCGCATCAGCAGGCGCGCCGGCAGCCACAGCAGGCGCAGGAACTGGATGGTCAGCCACGGGCCCATGACCAGCAGCCAGGCCCAGGGGGACAGGGCGGCGAGCTGCCCGTAAAGGTCGCCGTAGAAGGTGCCGACGGACGCGCCCGGCCGGTATTCGCCGAGCAGCACCTGGCCGACCGCGTAAACCAGCGCCGGAAGCACGAGCAGGCCGAAACCCCCAAGGATGCTGAAAAGGAGCGCCTCGCGGCGTAAGGCATGCAAGATGGATTCTCCAGGGCGGATGCGGGCGCGCGTGCCGATTCTCACAAACCCTCGCGTCGCCGACAACTCCCTGCGCCCGGCACGGGCAAACTGATATCCTTTCGGAAATCGTGGAGAGACCCGCTATGGACGCCATCCTCGCGTGGCTGAAGCGACAGCTTGCGGACCCCCAGGTGGTCGCCCTGACGCTCATCGTGTTGCTGCTGGCGGTCTCCGTCTGGCTGTTCGGGCAGATGCTCGCACCGCTGCTCGCCTCGCTGGTGATCGCCTACCTGCTGGACAACGTCGCCATGCGCCTGCGGTCCCGGGGCGTGCCGGACCTGCTTGCGGTGCTGCTGGTGTTCACCTTGTTCCTGGCGATCCTGTGGGCCTGTTTTTTCTGGCTGGTGCCGCTGCTCACCCGGCAGATGGGACAGCTCTTCCAGCAGATCCCCTTCATGATCGCCGAGGTGCAGAAGGCGCTGCTGCAGCTCCCCCAGGAGTATCCGAACTTTATTTCGGAACAGCAGATACGCGAGGTCTTCTCCGGGTTCAACAGCGAACTGATACGGCTGGGGCAACGGCTGCTCAGCTTTTCGGTCGCTTCGCTGATGACGCTGATCACCATCCTGGTGTACCTGATCCTGGTGCCGATCCTGGTTTTCTTCCTGCTCAAGGACAAGATCCAGATCAAGCGCTGGGTCAGCGGCTTCCTGCCGCGGGACCGGCGCCTGACGCACGAAGTCTGGGTCGAGGTGGACCAGCAGATCGGCAACTACGTGCAGGGCAAGCTGGTGGAGATCCTGATCGTGGGCCTGGTGGCATGGATCGCTTTCAGTTTCCTGGGGCTGGAATATGCCGTGCTGCTTGCCGCGGTGACCGGGGTCTCGGTGCTGATACCTTACGTTGGCGCAACCGTGGTCACCCTGCCGGTGGCGCTGGTGGCGTTTTTCCAGTTCGGCCTGGCGCCGCCCTTTTATTATGTCCTGGTCGCCTACGGGGTGATCCAGTTCCTGGACGGCAACCTGCTGGTGCCGCTGCTGTTCAGTGAAGCGGTCAATCTTCACCCGGTCGCCATCATCGCGGCGATCCTTTTTTTCGGCGGCCTGTGGGGCTTCTGGGGGGTGTTCTTCGCCATCCCCCTGGCCACGGTGATACAGGCCATACTGCAGGCCTGGCCGCGCGAGATCGCCGCGTCGCACGCGCCCCCCGGGGCGGCAGGCGAAGCGCAGGGCGGGGCTTAGCCGCGACCCGGCGCCGCCCCTATAATCAGCAACGGGCAAGAGTGGTCGCGCTACGGAGAGACGATGAAATACCTGCATACCATGGTCCGGGTGAGCGACCTGGACGCCTCTGTCGATTTTTACTGCAACAAGCTCGGGCTGCAGGAGCTCCGGCGTCACGAAAGCGAGGCCGGGCGCTTCACGCTGGTGTTCCTGGCGGCGCCCGGCGACGAGGACGCGCAGGTGGAACTGACCTGGAACTGGGACCCCGAGCGCTACGGGAATGCGCGAAACTTCGGCCACCTGGCCTACCAGGTGGATGACATTTACGCGGTCTGCCGCCGCCTGATGGACGGGGGGGTGACGATCAACCGTCCGCCGCGCGACGGGCGCATGGCTTTCGTGAGATCACCGGACCTGATCTCCATCGAGTTGCTGCAAAAAGGCGATCCGCTGCCGGCCAGCGAGCCGTGGGCGAGCATGCCCAACCAGGGCGAGTGGTGAGCCGCGGGGCAACGGAACTGGATTGCGCTGGCCAGTCAGGGAATACTGTACAGCTTGAACACTGACGACGCACTGCAGCATTTCGGCATGTACCGCAGTCCTTTCTGCCCCGGCAGCGAGGACACGGCCTTCTATGCCGGACCGCAACACCGGGACGCCTTCAGTTTCCTGGAGCGGGCGCTGCATTCCAACGACCTGATGCTGGCGCTCACCGGCGATCCGGGCGTGGGCAAGAGTTTCACCCTGGCTCGCGCGCTGGAGAAAACCCTGCCGGGGGCGCTGGTGGCGACGCTGGACAGCCTGAGCAGCGAGCCCGACGAGTTCCTCGCCGCGATGCTCCAGGCCTTCGGCTTCGAGCAGGTGGACGCGAAGCACGACGAGATGCGGGGCTTGCTGACGGTGTTCCTCGCCCACCAGCGCCAGAAAGGCGTGACCACCGTGATCGTCGCCGACAAGCTGGACACCGTCCCCGCCGGCGTGATCGAGGAAGTCGGCTGGCTGTCGCTGCTGGAGCCGGTACGGCTGGGCAAGTTGAAACTCGCCTTGCTCGGCGGCGAAAACCTGGAAAAACAGCTGACCGCGCCGAGGATGCACGCGCTTCGGCAAATGATCCGCTGGCAGCATCGGCTGGAGCCGCTGGGGGTGGATGAGACGCGCGATTATCTCGAGTTCCGGGCGCAGGGCGCGGGCTGCGCCGAGCCGGGCATCCTGTTCTCGCCCGAAGCCGTGGCGCGCATTCACGCGCACTCCGCGGGACTGCCCGCGCGCATCGACGTCATCGCCGAACGCGCGCTGGAGACGGCGTCGGAAAACGGCGAGCACGTGGTCGGCCGCGCCCACGTGGTGCAGGTCGCGGCGGGCGAGGGCGGCGCGGAAAGGCCTCGCCGGCGGCGGCTGGCCTCGCTGGACATCATGCTCGAAGATGTGCCGAAGGCGCGCATCAGGCTCAACCTGGCGAGGCTGTTGATCGGCCGTCATCCCTGGAACGACGTGCAGCTGGACCACGAGTCCGTCAGCCGCCACCACGCCATGCTGGTGCGCGAAGGCGGTCACTGGACGGTGGTAGACCTCAACAGCACCAACGGCATCCGGGTGAACGACCGCAACGTCAGGCAGGAAAGGCTGCGCAACGGCGACGTGGTGCACGTGGGCCGCTTTCGCCTGATTCTCAACGAGGGCGCCGCGCCGCCTCGCAACCTGCCGACGGCGGGGGACATGGGGGATACCGCGATCCTCGGCTGAGAACCCTCAGGGCGCCGCGTCCTCGTGGAGGGCCAGTTCTTCCGCTTCGGGCTCGACCGATTCCAGCTGTTCCATCAACGTGATGGCGACGCCCAGGAAATCAGAATCGGTGATGATTCCCCGCAGCTCGTCGTTCCTCAGGACGGGCAGGCAGCTGCGCTTGCGCCGGAACATGAGCATGGCGGCATGCCGCAGGTTGCTGCGCTCGTCAACGGTGTCGATCTCGCGCACCATGACTTCGCGCAGCGCGCGGTCGCCGCCATTGCCGGCCACCAGCACATCGGTCTGCGAGACCAGGCCCATCAGCGCGCCGCGCTCGTCGGTCACGGGCAGGTGGCGGATGCCGTGTGCCGCCATCGTGCGCCGTGCCTCGTCCACCGTGGCGCTGGGGCTGATCACGACGAGGCTTCGCCTGGGGGTCATAATTTCGCTGACGTCGAGCATCTTGTCTTTTCCGCTTGTCTTTTATCTACGTTCCATCAAACCGCAGCGCATTGATCTTCGTCAATACGGGTAATGCGCGGTACGTCTCAGTCTTCTTCCTCGGTCCCGGCCGCCTGCGCCAGTTCCTGCTGAACCTTCGCCGGCACCGCCTCGTAGCGGTCGAGCTGCATGGACCAGGCCCCCGAGCCGCCGGTGATCGACTTGAGCTGGTTGGCATAGTCCTGCAGCTCGGCGAGCGGCGCTTCGGCATTGATCTGGATGCGCTGGCCGGCCAGGGAAGTCGAGCCCAGCATGCGGCCCCGGTGCGACGACAGGTGGCCCGTCACCGCGCCCAAATCGTCGATCGGCACGGTGACCTGCAGAGCCACGATGGGCTCCAGCACAATCGCGCCGGCATTCTTGATGGCTTCCAGGAAGGCGCGGCGCCCGGCGCTGACGAAAGCGACCTCCTTGGAATCGACGGGGTGGGTCTTGCCGTCATAGACGGCCACCCGGATGTCGTGCAGCGGGAAGCCGGCGATCGCGCCGCTTTCCAGCGCCTGGCGAACGCCTTTTTCCACGGCCGGGATCAGTTGCTGGGGGATCGCGCCGCCGACGACCTCGCTCTTGAACTCGAAGCCGGATCCGCGCGGCAGCGGCTCGACGCGCAAAAAGACCTCGCCGAACTGTCCGGCGCCGCCGGTCTGCTTCTTGTGCCGGTAATGCCCCTCGGCCGCCCGCGTGATGGTCTCGCGGTAGGGAATCGTCGGCGGGTGGGTCTGCACTTCCACGTTGAAACGCTCTTTCATCGCCTCGACCACCAGCCGCAGGTGCAGCTCTCCGCTGCACATCACGACGGTCTCGTTGGTCGAGGGCCGATGCTCCACGCGGAGCGCCGGGTCTTCGGCGCACAGTTTCTGCAGCGCATCGGACAATTTCTGCTCGTTGCCGCGCTGCGCGGGCTCGATGGCGATCCCCATCATCGGCGGCGCCATCTCGGGCAGGCGCACGTGGAAGTGATCCTCGTCGTGCGAGTCGTGCAGTACGTCGTTGAAATCGAGGTTCTCGATGCGCGTCACCGCGACGATGTCGCCTGGCCCGGCCTGGTCCACCTCGATGGTCTTTTTGCCCTGCATGCGGTAGAGGTGATTGAGCTTGACCGGCTTGCGCGCTTCGCCCACGTAAAGCTGGCTGCCGGTCCTGATGGTGCCCTGGTGGACGCGCAGCACGGCGGTTCGGCCCACGTAGGGATCGACCATCACCTTGAAGACGTGCGCCACCACGTGCTGGTCCGGTTCGGAAGCGACCACCACCGGCTCGGCGGCCTCGCCTTCGCCGCGCATGAACGGCGGCGGGTTGGCTTCGCGCGGGCTGGGCAGCAGCCTGGTGATGTAATCCAGCAGCGCCTCCACGCCCGCGCCCGTCTCCGCCGAAACGAAAACCACCGGCACCAGGTGCCGCTCGCGCAGCGCTTTCTCGAAGGCCTCGTGCAGCTCGGCCGGGTCCAGATCCTGGCCGGACTCCAGGTAGGACTCCATGAGCGCCTCGTCCACCTCCACCACCTGGTCGATGATCTGGGTGTGCGCCTCCTCGACGCTCGAGAAGTCGCTGCTGCCCCCGCCATCCCGGAAAAAGCAGTCGACCACCTTGCCGCCGTGCTCGGTGGGCAGGTTCACCGGCAGACAACGCTTGCCGAAGGCATCCTGGATTTCCGCCAGCAGGGTGCCGAGCTGGTCGGGGTCGGTATCCATCTTGTTGACGATGATGATGCGGCTCAGTTCGGCGTCGCCCGCGGCTTTCATCATCCTGCGCACGCCGGTTTCGAGTCCCCCGGAGGCCGACACGACCAGCGCGGCGCATTCCACGGCAGGCAGTACCGCGATCGCCCGGGGCAGGAAATCGGTGAATCCCGGCGAGTCGATGAGATTGATCTGCAGGCCTTTCCATTCCAGGTGGCAGATGGCGGTGTCCAGCGAGTGCGACAGCTCGACCTCGCGCGGCTCGAAGTCGCAGACGGTATCGCCGCGCTCGATGCGACCGCGCTGCGGGATTGCGCCGGCGGCATGCAGCAGGGCTTCGGCCAGGGAGGTCTTGCCCGTGCCGGCCGGTCCGAGCAGGGCAAGGTTGCGGATGGCGTCGGTTCTGTCGTTGTTCATGGCTCAGCCTTTAGGTTTCTGCATCGAATGTGAAAAAGTTTTTTCAGGCGCGCACGCCGTCGCGCACGCTCACGGGGGCACCTTCAGCCAGGCCCAGCTCGGTCGCGGCGCTGGCGCCGTTCAGGGCGATCTCCACCAGCCCGAACGCGTTGATCAGCGCCAGCGGCGCGCGCTCGGGCGCTTCCGCGTAAGTGGCGAGCAGCGGCAGGTGTTTGCCCGCGACTTCGACCACCGGCTGCTGGTAGCCCCTCAGCAAAGCGCCGTCGATGTTGGTGCACAGGTTGCCGAAATGATCGGCCAGCAGAATGCGGCCGGCAATATGGGTTGTCCCCGAATCTGTCCCGGGGGTCGCGCGAGGCAGGGGCTCCGGATCCGCCGGCGCCGCGGGCGGGCCGAAGTCGGCGGGCGCCAGCTCGCCGGCGGCAAGCAGTGCCGCGAGCGGCGCGAAAAGGTCGCGCCCGTGGAAGGTTCGCGACAACTCGCCCAGCGTGAGGCGCGCGGGCAGGGCGGGGTCCATGGCGCGCCACGCGACGCCGTCGCGAGCACGCAGCGCCTCCGGCAGCAGGCCGTTGTCCGGCGCGAGCAGCAGCTGCCCGCCGGTCTCCGCCAGCACGACGCCGCGGGCGGTTCCGACACCGGGATCGACCACGGCCAGGTGCACCGTGCCGGCCGGGAACTCGTGCCAGGCGCGGCCCAGCCAGAAGCCGGCCAGGTCCGCCCGGCCGGCCGGAATGCCATGGCTGAGATCAATGCAGCGAGCGGCGGGAAAGCGGCTCAGGATGCGCGCCTTGACGATGCCCACGAACGGTTCGCGACCGCCGAAGTCGGTGGTGAGGGCAACGAGGCCGTTCGGCGCGAATGGCATCCCCGGCGCCGGTCGTTCAGCAGATCCGCGGCAGCGGGTCGTCCTCGAGTTCCTCGAGTAAGCGCCGTCCGCCGAGTTCGGTTTCTATGACCACCGGCCGACCCTCCGGGTCCACCTCGCCGATGATCGCGGCGTCTTCGCCGCCGGGCAGGGCGCGCCAGCGTGCCAGCGCCTCGTCCGCTTCACCCGGGGCGACGACCGCCACCACCCGCCCTTCGCAGGCGAGATAAAAGGGGTCGTAACCGAGCATTTCGCAGACGCTGCGCACGGCGTCGCGCACCGGGATGGCGGGTTCCGAGAGTCGCAGCGAGCAGCCGGTGGCGCGCGCGATCTCGTGGGCCACGGTGGCGAGGCCGCCGCGGGTGGGATCGCGCATGAAGCGCAGTCCCTCCAGGTCGAGCAGCGCCTGCGTCAGCGGCAGCACGCTGGCGGCGTCGGAAGCCAGGTCGCCGCTCAGGCCGAACTGCTCCCGCGCCAGCATCACGCAGATGCCGTGGTCGCCCACGCTGCCGCTGACCAGCAGCCGGTCACCCGGGCGGATCGCCGACATGGCCAGCTCCAGCCCGGGACGGCGCACGCCGATGCCGGTAGTCGCCAGGTAAAGGCCGCCGCCTTCGCCGCGTGGCAGGACCTTGGTGTCGCCGGCGGCCACCTGCACGCCGGTGTCGCGCGCGGCGCGGGCCAGGCTGGCGACGATCCGTTCCAGCAAGTCCACCTCGAGCCCTTCCTCGATAAATACGTTGAGCGAGAGATAGAGCGGGGTCGCGCCCGCCACGGCAAGGTCGTTGGTGGTGCCGTGCACCGCCAGCGAGCCGATGTCGCCGCCGGGAAATTCCAGCGGCTGGACGGTGAAGCCGTCGGTGGTGAACACCACTTCGCCGTCCGGCAGGGGCGGCAGCGGGCAGGCGTCCAGGTCGGTGTCGAGCACGCCGCCTCCCAGGTGCCTGGCGAAGATTTCCTGGATGAGTTCTCGCATGAAGCGCCCGCCGTTGCCGTGGGCCAGGCCGATTCTTGCCTCGTCAAGCGCCATGCGCGGGTCTCCTCCAGGAATTCGCTGCGGGCCGGGGTCTCAAGCCGGCATTCTACCCGCCTTGCGCCTCCAGTGCGGCCTGCTCGACCACCTGCCCGAAGGCGATGCAGGCGTCGTTGGCCGGCAGCCGGGCGGGCAGCGCCAGCGGGACGCCGCGGTCGGCGAAAATCGCCTGCATCCGGTCGGCCAGCCGGCGGTTCTGCAGCACCCCGCCGGTGGCGCCCACGGCGCCGATGGCATGGTGCTCCCGCAGGGCTGAGTAGACGGCCCAGGCGGTCAGTGCCAGCGTTTCATGGAACAGTTCCGCACGTTCGGCCACGGTCCTGCAGGCGTCCATCAGCGGCGCCACCAGCGGCGCCCAGTCGGCGCGCAGCATGCCGTCCGCATCGGCGCGCAGCGGAAGGGCGGTCGCCGTGACGCCGGCCCCGTCGGCCTCGTCCTGCAGCATGGCTTCCAGCCGCATCGGGCCTTCCCCCTCGTAGCTCGCGTGCAGGCACAGTCCGGCCAGCGCCGCGGCCGCGTCGAACAGTCGCCCGACGGCGCTGGTCGTGGGCGTGTTCAGGTCACGTTCCCACGCCCCTCGCGCCAGGCCGCGCAAGTCCGGGCAGTCCGGCCATTCGACCCCGCTTTCCCAGCAGAGCGCCGCGGCGCTGCGCCAGGGCTCGCGGCCGGCGCGCTCGCCCCCGGGCAGCCTGAAAGGCCTGAAGCTGGCGACCCGGCGCCAGCCGCCCGGCCGTCCCAGGAATGCTTCGCCGCCCCACAAGGTGCCGTCGCCGCCATAACCCACGCCGTCCCAGGCGAATACCAGCAGCGGGACGCCGCTCGGCATTTCCGCGGCCAGGGCGCTGGCATGCGCATGGTGATGCAGCACCTCGGTGACCGGCATCCCCCGGCCCCGGGCCCAGCGCGCCGTCGCGTAGCCGGGGTGCGCGTCGCAGGCCAGCGCCGCGGCGCGCACGCCGTAGAGCGCCTGGAGGTCGGCCACCACCTGTTCGAAAATTTCCATGCTGCGCTCCGAGCCCATCTCGCCGATGTGGGGCGACACCACGCAGCGGTCTTCCCAGGCGAGAGCGATGCTGTTCTTCATGTGTGCCCCGACCGCCAGGACCGGCCTCGCCACCGGCTCGGCGAGCTGGAGTTCGACGGGCGCGCAACCGCGGCCCATGCGCAGCGGCCGCGGCCGTCCCCCGGTGCTGCGCCAGACCGGATCGTCGGCAGGCCGCACGATCGGCCGGTCGTGATGCAGGCAGCCCTCGACCAGGTGCGAAAGGCGCGCCTCCACGTCGGCCGCTTCGGTCAGCACCGGCTCGCCGCTGATGTTGGCGGAGGTCGCCACCAGGGGGCGTTGCAGCGCATCCAGCAACAAGGCGTGCAGCGGGCTGTAGGGCAGCATCGCACCGAGTTCCGCGAGCCCGGGGGCCAGCTCCTCGGGCAGGACGCCCGGCTGCTTGCGGACCAGCACGATGGGCCGCTGCGGCGAGCGCAGCAGCGCCGCTTCGGCGGCGGTGGGCGCGGTCGCGCGACGCACGGCGGCCAGCCCGTCGTCCCCCGCCAGCGGGAACATCACCGCCAGCGGCTTGGTCGGGCGCGGCTTGAGCCGGCGCAGGCGCGCAATGGCCCGCTCGTCGGTCGCGTCGCACAGCAGGTGGTAGCCGCCAATGCCCTTCACTGCCACGAGCCGGCCGCCCCGCAGCGAGGCCACGCAGCGGTCCAGGCTCTCGGCGGTGTCGTCGGCCGGCGCCTGGCCCGGTGCGCGCCAGCTCAGCGCGGGCCCGCATCGCGGGCAGGCGACGGGCTCCGCATGAAAGCGGCGATCGGCCGGGTCGTCGTATTCCCGCTGGCAGGCCTCGCACAGCGGAAAACCCGCCATCGAAGTGTTCGGCCGATCGTAGGGCAGGGCGCGGATCAGCGTGTAGCGCGGACCGCACTGCGTGCAATTGATGAAGGGATAGCGGTAGCGACGATCATCGGGCCGGGCCATTTCCGCGAGGCAGGCTTCGCAGGTGAAATAGTCGGGCGGAATGAAGATGCGCGGCTGCGGCCCCGCCTCGCTTGCCAGGATCCGGAAGTCCTCCGGCACATCGCCGTGCCAGTCCTCGACGCCGCGGAGCCGCGGGGCGGAGATTTCCGGCGCCCGCGTGGTCAGCTCGCGCGTGAAGGCGTCCAGCGCGCCGGGCGCGCCGCACACCAGCACTTCCACTTCTCCGATCGTGTTCCTGGCCCAGCCTGACAGCCCGTGGCGGTGAGCAAGGCGAAACAGGAAGGGGCGGAAGCCGACCCCCTGGACCTGCCCGGCGATCCAGAGCCGGCGGCCGGCGTTCAGGCCACCTCCCGCGTGCGGACCCCGTTCGACCACCAGATTCGGCACGCGCCTTCGTCGGAGACCATGCAGGGCCCCACCGGCGTCCGCGGCGTACAGGCGGAACCGTAGATCCGGCACTGGTTCGGATAGATTTTGCCCAGCACCACGCGGGCGCAGTCGCAGCCCTTGGGCATCAGGCCGGCGCGCTTGCGGTCGTGCGCCCCGTAATCGGGGAAGTGCTGCCGGGCATCGCGCGCGGCGAGATGAGGCTTGAGCGTGTAGCCGGAGGCGGGGATGCTGCCGATGCCGCGCCAGGCGGCGTCGGTGACGTCCATCGTCTCTTCCAGGAAGCGACGCGCCGTGGCGTTGCCCCGCGAGCGCGCAACCTCGGGGTAGCAGTTATCGAGAAAAGGCTTGTCTTCCAGCAGTTGCCGCAATACCGAGTAGGTGGCCGCCAGCAGGCTTTCAGGATTGAAACCCGCGATCGCCGCCGGGAGGCCGTGCTGTTCCACCACGAAGCCCCATTCCTCCGGCCCCATGATGGTGGCCACGTGACCCGGCGCGATCAGCGCGTCGAAGCCCGGATCCTCGGACTCCAGCAGCAGGGCCACGGCGGGCCAGGTGCGGCGGCCGGAAAGCAGCACCAGCAGGTTCGCGGGCGGGTCGTCGGCGAGCATCGCCGCCACCGGCGCCGTGGTGGTTTCGAAGCCGGCCGCGAAGAACATCACCCGGCGGTCGGGATTCTCCGCCGCGATCCTGACCGCTTCCATCGGCGACGCCACCGGGCGCACGTCGCCGCCGGCGGCCTTGGCCTGCTCCAGGCTGCGTGTCTCTTTGAGCGGCAGGTTCACCGGCACGCGCAGCATGTCGCCGAAAGTGACGACGATCACCTCGGGCTCCTGCAGCGCGATCTGCATCGCGTGATAGACGTCTTCCTCGGGGCAGACGCACACCGGGCAGCCGGGTCCCGGGATCAGTTCCACCTGGGGCGGCAGGGCGCCGCGCAGCCCGGCCATCGAGATGGAGCGCTCGTGCCCGCCGCAGACGTTCATGACCCGCACGCGCTCGGGCAGCGGCAGCGCCCGGATCCGCTCGAGCCATTCGCGCGCGGCGGTGCTCACCGGCTCGTGTCCGCGGCCGGGGCGCCGGCGTGATCATGTCCGTGGTCATGCCCATGATCGTGGCTGTGTCCGTGGCTGTGTCCGTGGGCGCCGCCGGCAGCCTCCGAGGCATGCAGCCGGGCGCCCTCCGCCTGCACCGCCGGTCGCCGGGTCGTGCCGGCCTCGATGCGCGCGCGCTGCGCGACCAGTTCCCCCTCGATCCAGTCGATCCAGTGATCCACGCCGACGTTCCTGCGCGCAGAGGCGTGCAGCACCGGTGCCGCGGAGCCCACCAGTCGCAGCGCCCGCTCGGCCTTGTCGGTGTCGAAATCGTCGAGCACCGCGAGGAGGTCGGTCTTGGTCAGCAGCATCATGTCCGCGGCACGGAACATCACGGGGTACTTGGCCGGCTTGTCGTCTCCCTCGGTCACCGAAAGCAGGGTGACGTTCAGGTGCTGGCCCAGGTCGAAGCTGGCCGGGCACACCAGGTTGCCGACATTCTCGATGAACACGATGTCCACCCCGTCCAGGTCGATCCGGTGCAGGGCGTCGTGCACCATGTGGGCATCGAGGTGGCAAGCGCTTCCGGTAGCGATCTGCACGGCCTGCACGCCCTTGGCGCGGATACGGGCGGCGTCGTTCTCCGTCTCCAGGTCGCCCTCGATCACCACGATGCGGGCGGGGTCGCCGAGCGCGTCTATGGTCGCTTCCAGCAAGGCGGTCTTGCCCGCCCCGGGCGAGGACATGAGGTTCACGGCGAGGATGCCGCGGGCGTCGAAATGAGCGCGGTTGTGCTGCGCCTGGTGGTCGTTCTCCCCGAGCAGGCTCTTCAGCACGGTGATCGCCGTACGGCCGTCCTCGGTCTGCTCCAGGCGACCGCCCGGAGACACGAGGTGGCGGTTACCGTCAGTGATATTGCAGCCGCAGGTATCGCACATGAAAGCTCTCCGGGGCGCGTCTGGAATGAGTCTGAGACTTTATAACATCTGGGCGGCGGATGCCTCGGCGGAGGCCAGCTCGACGGATTCCAGCAACATTTCGTCGCCGGAGGCCAGGCGCACCCGGTAGCCGTTGCAGGCGCCGCACAGCATGCGGTTGGGCGCCGCCGCCGAGGTCGCACCGCAGTCGCTGCACCGGACCGTGACAGGGGCGACCTCGATCGCCAGTTCGGCCCTCTCGGCAACGGTGCCCGCCGAGGCGACGGGAAAGGCATGACGCAGCAGTTCGGCCTCCACGCCGGAGAGGGGGCCGATGCGCAAGCGTACGAGTTCCACGCGGCCGCCGCCGTTGGCCGCGGAGACGTCTTCGAGTTGTTGCACCAGCGCCTGGCAGACCGCGAGCTCGTGCATGGCTCAGGCGCCCATCGCTCAGGCGCTGGCCTCGCTTCCCAGCATCTGGTCGTAGATCTCCCAGGCGGAGCGCGCCTCCTGCTCGGTCATCTTCTGGATCGCGTAGCCG
>DATFKW010000085.1:0-27633 GCA_035268405.1 Gammaproteobacteria bacterium | reverse complement strand
CCGCCAGCTGAAGTCGCGCGCCATGCCGTTGACCTGCAGCGCGCGCCAGCTCTCCCGGTCTTCGCGATACAGCCGCAGCGCATCGCGCAGGGCCACCTCGAGCTCCGCGCTGTCCGCCCGCCAGAAGAAAAAACCGCTGCCGGAACCGTCCGCGATATTGGTGCGCGTCGCCTCGGTGACGCTGTCCGCGAGCCCGCCGGTGCGACGCACCACGGGCGGCGTGCCGTAAAGCTGGCTGTACATCTGGGTGAGTCCGGAGGGCTCGAAACGCGAGGGGACCGTGAAACAGTCCGACCCGGCAATGACCAGGTGCGACAGCGCCTCTTCGTAGCCGAGGTGCAGCCCGACCATGCCGGGGTGTTCCCTGGCCAGTCGCGCAAGCTGCGCCTCCAGGGCGGCATCGCCGCTGCCCACCAGTGCCCACTGCACTTTCTCGCGCAGCAGCGCGGGCATGGCTTCGGCCAGCAGGTCCCAGCCTTTTTGCGTGGTCATCCGGCCGACCATGCCGACGATCGGGATGTCCGGTCCGCGCGTGAGCCCGAAGCGGTCCTGCAGTTCCAGTTTGCAGCGTGCCTTGCCCGCCAGGTCCGCCGCCGTGTAACGGGCCGGCAGCATGGTGTCCGTCGCCGGGTTCCAGGTGCGCTCGTCGACGCCGTTCAGGATACCGCTCAGCGCCGTGCGGCGGTGCCGCAGGACGCCCGCCATGCCGCAGCCGTAGTTCTCGGTCTGCACCTGGCCCGCGTAGGTGGGGCTGACCGTGGTGAGGCGATCCGCGTACCACAGGCCGGCCTTCATGAAGCTGAGGCGCCCGTAGAATTCCAGGCCGTCCGGATGGAAAGCTTCGGCACCGAGGCCCAGCTGCCGCATGCAGCCCGGGTCGAAGTTGCCCTGGTAGGCGAGGTTGTGGACGGTGAAGACCGTGGCCGCGGTGACCGCCGGGTCGAGATGAGCGTGCGCGGGCGCCAGGCCCGCGTGCCAGTCATGCGCATGGATGACGTCGGCCTGCCAGCCGTCCAGCCCGCCGGCGCTCCCGAACATCGCGGCGACCTTGCAAAGCAGGCCGAAGCGCAGGTGATTGTCGTGCCAGTCCGTGCCCGCCGCGTCCGCGTAGGGCCCGCCCGGCCGGTCGTAAAGCGACGGGCAGTGCAGCAGCCAGGCAGGGATGTCATAGCCGGCCAGCCGGCCGCGCACCAGGCGCGCCCGCGGACTCCCCGGCAGCACGTCGAAAAAACGGCCCGCGGGTTCGCCGGCGAACGCCTCTTCCACGGAACGGTAATGCGGCATCAGCAGGCGCACGTCGTGTCCCTGTTCCGCGAGGGCGCGCGCCAGCGCCGGCACCACGTCGGCCAACCCGCCGGTCTTGACCAGCGGCCAGGTCTCGGCGACGACGAACAGGATTTTGTGCCGGGAGGTTTTCAGCTTGGGGGAGTTGAGCTTGGCAGGCATTGGCGCCCCGGCTGGCGGGAAAGGCCGCAAATTTAGCACAAGCGCGCGCTGCTGCGGTCGCTCCGCATGGCGTGGCCCGCCCTCCCTGCTACTGTATGCAGAACAAACACAGCCGCGTGGGACCAGCCATGAACAGCCGCCAGCCGGGACGTTACGTAAGCAGCCTGACTCGCGACACCGTCGCGTTGATCCTGGCCGGTGGCCGTGGCTCGCGCCTCAAGGCGCTGACCCTGTCCCGCGCCAAGCCGGCCACCCCCTTCGGCGGCAAGTACCGCATCATCGACTTCCCGCTCTCGAACTGCGTCAATTCGGGCATCCGGCGCATCTCCGTGCTGACGCAGTACAAGGCGCAGGACCTGATCGTCCACCTGCAGCGCGCCTGGGGCTATTTCCGCGGCGAGTTCGGCGAGTTCGTCGAGATCCTGCCGGCGCAGCAGCAGATCGACGCCTCCTGGTACAAGGGCACCGCCGACGCCGTCTACCAGAACCTGGCCTACCTGCGGCGCCAGGAGCCGGACTACGTGCTGGTGCTCGCGGGCGATCACATCTACAAGATGGATTACGGCCTGATGCTCGCGCAGCACGCCGAGAGCGGGGCCGACGTCACTGTCGGGACCGTGGAAGTGCCGGTGGCGCGCGCCCGGGAATTCGGCATCGTGAGCGTGGACTCGGACAATCGCATCACGCAATTCCTCGAGAAGCCCGAGAATCCCGCGCCCATGGAGGGTCGCGAGGGCATCGCGCTGGCCTCCATGGGCATCTACGTCTTCAGCGCCGCGCACCTGGAGCGCGTGCTGCGCGAGGACGCCGTTCGCGAGGATTCGAGGCATGATTTTGGCGGCGACATCGTGCCCGGCTGCATCGAGGCGGGCGACAAGGTCCATGCCTACGTCTTCCAGGATGCCGAGACCAAGGTGCAGTTCTACTGGCGGGACGTGGGCAACGTGGACGCCTTCTACGAGGCCAACCTGGAACTCACCTACCTGGAGCCCGAGTTCAACCTCTACGACCAGCAATGGCCCATCTGGACCTACCAGCCGCAACTGCCGCCGGCCAAGTTCATCCTCGACGACGAGGGCCGCCAGGGACACGCGCTCAACTCCATGGTTTCCGGCGGCTGCATCGTGTCCGGCGCGTCGGTGCGCCAGTCCGTGCTGTTCAGCAACGTGCGCATCGGCGAGTCCTCCGAGGTCGAGCGCTCCATCATTCTTCCCGACGTGCAAATCGGCCGGAATTGCCGCATTCTCAAGACCATCATCGACGAGGGCACGGAAATACCCGACGGGCTGGTCACCGGCGCGGATCCGGCGGAGGACCGCCGGCGGTTCTACGTGACCAACGAGGGCGTGGTGCTGATCACCCGGGAAATGATCGAGGCGTTGTTATGAAGCGAGTTCTTTTTTCGGCCCTGTGCGGGCTGTTGCTGGCGGGACCGGCGATTGCGCAGTCCGCCGGGGAGCCGCAGGCCGGGCAGGCAGACGAACACCTGGAGGCGATGGCGCGCGAGCATGCCGGCGACACGCCGGTCGCCGCCGCCGCGGCCGGGACACCGGCGGCGGGCGTGAGCACCGAAACCGTGCAGTTCGGCAGTGGCGACGGCTACCTGGCGCGGCCGGCCGGGACGCCGCGGGCCGGGCTGATCGTGATCCACGAGTGGTGGGGCCTGAATGACAACATCCGCGAGATGGCCCGCCGGCTCGCCGCCGAGGGCTACCTGGCGCTCGCCGTGGACCTGTACCGCGGTGAGGTCGCGGAGAATTCCGGCGAGGCGCGCGCCCTGATGCAGGCGCTGATGGAGGACGAAAGCTATGCCGGGCTGCAGCTGGGCGCGGCCTTCGGCTGGCTGAAGAACGAGGGCGCCGTGGAACAGGTCGGCAGCATCGGCTGGTGCCTGGGCGGCGGCCTGGCGCTGCGCCTCGCGCTGGACATGCCGGAAGCGCTGGACGCCGTCGTCGTCTACTACGGCCGGCTGGTGACCGACCCCGCGGAGCTCGCGCCCCTGCGGGCGCCGCTGCTGGGCATCTTCGGCGGCCAGGACCAGGGCATTCCGCTGGCAACGGTGCGCGAGTTCGAAACCCGCCTGGAAGCGCTGGGCAAGGAGGCCGAAATCGTCGTTTACGAGGAGGCCGGCCACGCCTTTGCGAACCCCTCGGGAACGCGCTACCAGCCCGACGCGGCCGCGGACGCCTGGCGCCGCACGCTGGCCTTCCTGGACGAGCAGCTGTAACGCGCCGCGCGCCGTGAACGGGGAACCGCCCTCAGCGCGGGAAAACGGGCCGGTGTCGGCCCACTGGCGGCAGCTCGCCCCGCCCATATTGGGCGTCTTTGCCTTGATGCTGTTCCTGGCGCTGGTCCGGCCGCCGGGCGACGCCTACGGATGGCGCCTGCTGTTCGAGATCGGCCATTTGCCGCTGTTCGGCGTGGCGGCGCTGATGATGCTGAGAATCATCCGGGTGCTGCGCGGCGCCCTGCAACCCGCGCGCGCCGATTTTGTCATCGCCCTGCTGGCGACGGTAGTGCTGGGGCTGGCGGCCGAGGCGCTGCAGGTGTTCCAGGGCGGGCGGCACGCCAGCATCGGTGACGCGGTGCACAACATGACCGGCGCCTTCTCTTTTCTCGCCATCGTGGCGGCGCTGAAGCCCGCGCTGTGGCGCACGCTGGGCGCGGACGGCCGGGTGGCGGCCCGCCTGGTGCTGGCGGGCGCGACGCTGTTGCTGGTGCTGGGACTGATGCCTCTGGCCACGGCGGGCTGGAGCTACGCCAAGCGCGCCGACGCGTTTCCGGTGGTGGCGGATCTGACCGCGGGCTGGCAGCGGCCTTTCCTCAGCGTCGGCCGGTCGGCGCTCGAGCCGGCGCCGGCGCCGCCCGGCTGGGATGCCACGGCGGGAGGAGAGGTGGCGCGCGTGACCTTCCTGGACGCGCCCTGGCCCGGCGTCACGGTGCGCGAGCCCTATCCCGACTGGTCCGGCTATGACGCATTACGTTTCCAGGTGTGGTCGGCGCTGGCGGCGCCGGTCGAGCTGGTGCTGCGAGTGGACGACGCGCACCGGCGGCGGGCCCACCAGGACCGGTACAACGGCAGTTTCATCGTGATGCCCGGCCTGAACGACTTCACGATCCCGCTGGCCACCATCGAGCAGGGCCCGCAGGAACGCCGGCTGGACCTCGGGGAGATCAGCCAGTTCATCATCTTCAGCCGCCGGCCCAGCGAGCCCTTCGACCTGTATTTCAGCCGTTTCTGGCTGGAGGAAGCCGGTTGAGGATTGCCGATGCGGGCGCGCCGGATTAGGGTAAGGCACCGCCGCCAGCCGTGGCGCCCGGAGCGTATCGAATGAACGGACCCGACCCGGCCGAAG
Organism: Gammaproteobacteria bacterium; assembly: GCA_035268405.1. Lineage (GTDB taxonomy): Bacteria > Pseudomonadota > Gammaproteobacteria > Steroidobacterales > XN24 > XN24. The sequence goes on along the minus strand of DATFKW010000085.1, from coordinate 22,831 downwards.
TGCCTGACCGCGTTCCCGTCTCCGGCGCCCGCCGGGGGCCCGGGGCGCGACTGATGGTGCTGTACGGCGCCGCCGTGCTCTTCCTGCTCGCGGTGTTCGGCCTGGAAAAGCCGCGCGGCCTGCTGGAAGAAACGCTGCGCGATCTGCGGGAGATTTTCTACGCGGGTTTTGCCGGCCTGGTGATCCTGGAAATGACCGCGCTGCTCGGGCGGCGCTGGATCCGCAAGCGATCCCTCTATTACGCGGTGGCGATCGTCGCGGTAGCGGCGCTGGTGTCGGCCTACGAGTTGCTGCTGACGCAAAACGGCGCGCCGTCCGCGGACCGTGGCCTGCAGTCCCTGCTGGGCGCCTTCGGCTTCCTCGCGCTGAGCGCGGCGCTGGACCGCGACCTGAAGCGCGAGCACGCCTGGCTGCGCGGCTGGCCGCGGCGCTCCATCGGCATCCTGGGCGCTTTGCTGGTGGCCGGAGTGCTGCATCCGCTGGGACCGGTGCTGTCCTCCTACGCCGGGCGCGCCGGGGCCTTTCCGATCGTCGTGGACCTCGCCAGCAGTTGGCAGGAACCTTTCATCGAGACGCAGGGGGCCGAGCTGTTCGTGGGGCGCGGACCCGACGAGTGGCCCCGCGTGAGCGGGCGCCGGGTCGCGCTGCTGCTGATGGATGGCTCGGCCGGCGACGGCGTGCTCGTGCACGAGCCCTTCAAGGACTGGAGCGACTTCGAGTTGCTCAAGCTGCACCTCTACTCCACGGCCGACAAGCCGGTGCGCGTGGAGCTCCGCCTGTCGGATCGCTCGCGGCTGCAAGCGCGCGGGGATCGCGTGGACTACGCGCTGCGCGTGGTGCCCGGCGTGAACGATTTCTACATCCCGCTGGACACCCTGGCCCGCATGCCTTCCGGAGATCGGCTCGACCTGGACACCATTCGCCGCTTCGGCCTTTTCCTGGCGGAGCCGAGCGAGGCGCTGCGCCTGTACGTGCATCGCGTCCGGCTGATGAACGAGTGAAGTGCCGGCGACCGAGCAACCGCGATGAACATTCGGCCATGAAGCAGGGACGATGAACTACCGGCATGCATACCATGCCGGAAATTTCGCGGATGTCTTCAAGCATGCCGCGCTTGCCGCCATTCTGCTGCGGATGCGGGCGCGCCCCAAGCCGCTCTGTTTCCTGGAAAGCCACGCGGGCGCCGGGCTTTACTCGCTGGAGGGCTCGCAGGCGCGGCGCGGAGGCGAAGCGAAAGACGGCATCCTGCGGCTGGCGGAACTGGCGCCGCAGCACGCCGCCCTTGCGGCGTATCTGCGGATCGTCAAGGCCCTGGAGCCGAACCGCGACGGCCTGCGCGTCTATCCGGGTTCGCCGCTGATCGCCGCCGGGCTGCTGGGCGCGGAAGACCGGCTGGTGCTGACGGAAAAGGTGCCCGAGGAAGCCGATGTGTTGCGCCAGCTGTTCCGGCAAGACGCGCGCGCCGCCGTGCATTGCCGCGACGGCTGGGAGGCGATCGGCGCCTTGCTGCCGCCCACGCCGCGACGCGGACTGCTGCTCGTCGATCCGCCCTACGAGGCGCCCGACGACTTGCGGCGGACCAGCGACGCCTTCGCCCTGGCGAGGCGCCGGTGGCCGGTGGGGGTGCTGGCCGCGTGGTACCCGATCAAGGATCGCCGCAGCCTGAAGCCCTTTTACCGCGACCTTTCCGCGCCCGTGCCGGGAGGCGTGCTGCGCGCGGAGCTGCCGGTGCGCCCGGACGACAATCCGGCCGGGCTTAACGGCAGCGGCCTCGTCATCTCGGCGCCGCCCTGGGGCCTGGAGAAGGACCTGCGCCGGCTGCTCGACGAGCTGTGGCCGCTGCTCGCGCAACCGGCGGCGCCGCGGCCCCGCCTCGACTGGCTGTGCCCGCCGGAATAGCTGCGCGCGAGAACTGCGTCACAGCCCGCGGACGCGCGCCTTGCTAGCCTCCGCTGCATACGGAGAAAAAGGCGATGAGAAAAGGGCGATGACGGATTTCATCCCGATCAACGAAAGCTACTGGGTCGAGCCGGGCCGCCTGCTGGCCGGCGAGCATCCCGGTCACTGGGAAGAGCGGGTCGTGCGCCGCAGGCTGTGCAGCCTGCTGGACGCCGGAATTCGTGTGTTCATCGACCTGAGCGACGAGGCTGACGCCGTCCATCCCTACGACGGGCTTCTCGACAAGCTCTGCAGCGAGCGCGGCATCCATGCCGAGTACCGCAACGAGCCGCTCGCGCCCGACACCCTGCCGGACTATGCGGACGAGGTGCTGGCCATTCTGCGCGTCATCGGCCGGGCGCTGGATGACGGCGAGCGGGTCTACGTGCATTGCAGCGACGGGGTCGATCGCACCGGCATGGTGATGGGCTGCTGGCTGGTCGAGCAAGGCCTCGATCCCGAGTCTGCGCTGGAAGAGCTCGGGCGCCGCTTCGCCACGATGAGCAAATCCAGGATCTACCGCAGCACGCCGGCGAGCGCGCTGCATGCCGAGTGGGTGGAGAACTGGTTTCCCGCTCTCAGCGTGCGGCTTTATCGCAGCGAGGCTTCCTGAGATCAGGCGCGCGCGCCGCTGTCCACTTCCGGCATTTCCACCCCCTCGGGCACCTTCTCCACGCTGAGCCCGCGGAAGCCCAGCAGCATGGCCACGAAGGGATTGACCAGGTTGAGAAAACACCAGGGGAGGTAGGCGAAAGTCGCGACCCCCAGTGTGGCTGCCATGTAAGCGCCGCAGGTGTTCCAGGGGATCAGCGGCGAGGTCAGCGTGCCGGCGTCCTCGATGGTGCGCGAAAGGTTGCGGGCCCTCAGCCGCCGGCGCCTGAACTCGGCGCGGAACATGCGCCCCGGCATGACGATCGCGATGTACTGGTCGCCGGTGACGATATTGGTGCCGATGGAGGTGAGCACCACCGAGGTGATCAGCGAGCCGGTGCTCTTCGCGCTGCGGATGACGCCCTGGATGATTCTCTGCAGCATGCCGGCATGTTCCAGCACGGCGCCCAGCGTCAGCGCGGAAATGATCAGCCACACGGTGGTCAGCACGCTGCTCATGCCGCCGCGCGACAGCAGCGAGTCCACCACCTCGTTGCCGGTGCTGGCCGTGTAGCCGTTGAACAGCCCGATCCAGGCGCCTTTCAGCAGCGCCATGCCGTGCCCGATGTCGTCCGCGCCGCCATAAGCCGCCACCGTCTGCGGCTGGAAAATCACCGCGAACACCGCGCCCAGCAGCGCGCCGAACAGGATCACGGGCAAGGCCGGATAGCGAGCGATGGCAAGGCCGAGCACCGTCGCGAGCGGCAGCAGCGTCCAGATGCCCACGTCGAAGTTCGTCGCCAGCGTGTCCGTCAGGGTGCCCAGCGCCAGCTCGCCGGAGGGACCCGCGCCGACGAAGCCCACCAGCGTGAAACCGGCAAGCGCGACCAGGAAGGACGGGCCGGTGGTGTGGGTCATGTGCCGGATGTGCGTGAACAGCTCGGTGCCGGCCACGGCCGGCGCAAGGTTCGTGGTATCGGACAGCGGCGACATCTTGTCGCCGAAATAGGCCCCGGAGATCACCGCCCCGGCAGTGATTTCCGGTGACAGCCCCAGGCCCTGGGCGACGCCCATCAGGCCGATGCCGATGGTGCCCGCGGTGGTCCAGCTGGAGCCGATGGAGACCGAGACCAGCGCGCAGATCAGGCAGGCCGTGGGATAGAAGATCGACGGCGAGAGCAGCTGCACGCCGTAATAGATCATCGCCGGCACGGTGCCCGACATGCTCCAGGTGCCGATCAGCGCGCCGATGGCGAACAGGATCAGAATCGCGCCCATGGCGGTGGAGATGCCGCGCACGATGGCCTCGAGAATCTCCGCCCAGCGTTCGCCGTTGTAGATCGCGATGATCGCGGCCACCGCGGCGGTCAGCGTGAGCGCCACCTGGTTCGCGCCCTGCGAGGAGTCCGCGCCGAACAGCCAGATGGACAGTGACAGCAGCGTGATGAGGACGGCAACCGGCGTCAGCGACTGCAGCAGGGTCGGCACGCGCACCGAGCGCGGCGGGGTTCCGTGTTCGCTCAATCCGGACTCCGGGGACGGTTCGTGTCGAGCGCGCAGTATAGACGAGTGGGCCGCGGCCGTTTGGCGCGCGCGGCGCTCCGGCTCAGATGCGCGCGAGCAGGTAGTCGCGCATCTCCACCCGGGCGCCGAGTCGCTGACACAGCAGGAAGCTGCCGCCGAGCTTGCGATGCAGCACGGCGGTGTTGGCCGGCGGGTTGCGGTATTCGCGCGAGCGGAACACGATGTCCAGGCCGGCCGCGGCGGCGCGCGACGGCAGCGTCGAGGCGCCGAAATCGTAGGCCCCTTCCGTCGTCAGCGGCTCGCAGACCATCATAATGAGATCCACCACCAGCTTCTGGTGGCGCTCGGAATCGGTCTCTCGCAGGTAGCCGATCTCGGCGGCGTGGCGGGCGACGCCTTCACGGTCATGGTCCAGGATGGCGCGCGTGATGCGGCGGTAGCGGTCCACGAAAGCTGGCGGGAATTCGACCGCAGCGCCCAGGTCCAGCAGCCCGATACGGCCGTCCTCGTGGCGGTAGAGGTAATTGGCGAAATTCGGATCGGTCTGCATGAAGCGGAATTCGTACAGTTCGCGGAAAGTCAGGTCCTGCACCGCCTCGGCGATGTTGTTGCGGATTTCCTGCGGCACGTCTTCCCGCACCAGCCGGTCCAGCGACTCGCCCTCGATCCATTCCATCGCCAGCACGCGCCGGCTGCTGAGCTCCCGGTGCAGCCGCGGCACGATGAAGCGGTCGTCGTCGGCCAGCAACTCGCGGTAGCGCTCCAGGTTGGCCGCCTCGGTGCTGTAGTCCGCTTCCTGGCGCAGCTGTTTCTTCGCTTCCTCGACGATGTCGGAGACATCGAGATCGCGCGGCAGTATGCGGGCCATGTTGAGGAACATGGCGAGGTTGTCCACGTCGCTGTCGATGCTCTTGGCGACGCCCGGATACTGGATCTTGAGCGCGATGTCCTCGCCGTCACGGGTGCGGGCGCGATGCACCTGGCCGATAGAGGCGGAGGCCGCCGGCTCGAAGTCCAGGGTCTCGAAGCGCGCCTCCCAGCCCTTGCCGTATTCCCGGCCGAGGATGCGCTTGACCTGGGTTTTCGGCATCACGTCGGCGGACGCGCGCAGCACCGCCAGGGCCTCGGAAAACTCGGGCGGCAGCACCTGGCTGCTTTCCATCGACAGCAGCTGTCCCAGCTTCATCGCGGCGCCGCGCATGTGCGCCAGCCGCTTGGCGAGACGCGTCGCGTTGGCGCCGGACAACAGCGCGGAAGTCGCGCGGCTGGAGGCCCCGCCCGTGGCGCGCCTGAGGCTCTCGCTGAGTCCGCCAACGGCCATGCCGCCGGCTGTCATGCCCATGCGGAAAAGCCGGCCCGCCCGCGTGACGGGCACGCGCGACTCGCGGCGCTTGTCCGCGGGTTTTTGCTTGTCGCTCATCCTTGCGAGCGTATCACGCCGCGGGCGCGCCGGACGCTCGCGGGCTGGCGATTTGAGTTTCCCGCCTCCTGTCAGGACCGGCCGGAATGCAGCTCGACGAGGTCGCCGTCCGAGACAGGGTGATCCGCGCCCACCTGCTGGCCGTCAAAGACCTTCGCCCCCCACATGCGCGCGAAGCGGAAGCTGTCGGCCACGTCCTTGTGCACCAGCCGGGCGACGTCGAGCACCGTGTCGCCCCGGCGGACGGTAAACGGCTTGTCCCGCGCCGCTTCCTTGCCGGGCGCCTTGGTGTAGACGCGCAGCACGCCCAGCGCGCGAAAGGACCAGGGCCCCAGATCTCCCAGTCCCTGCCCGGTGCGCGCGGAGACGCGCAGGGCCGGGAAGTTCACCCCCAGCAGTTCCTCCAGCACCCGCAGTTCCTCCGGGTCGCCCGCCTGGTCGCTCTTGTTCGCCAGCAGCAGCGTGGGCAGCTCGATACGGAAGGGGTCGCCGGGCTCCGGTCCGGCCGGCTCACCCGGCGACTGCGTCTCCAGGCCGGGCCAGCCGGCCGTCAGCACGACCTTCTTCTGCGCCAGCGTGTCGATGATGAACTGCAGCTGCTCGACGCAGGCCGGATCGGCGAGGTCCACCACCAGCCACGCGGCATCGGCCGACTGCAGGCTGCCGCCGATCCAGGGCGGACTGTGCTCCGGCGACATGGACGGCATGTCCAGCAGCTGGAAGGCGATGTCCTCCCAGGGAAACATGCCCGGCTCCGGAAACTGCGTGATGAAGGGTCCGGGCCCGCCGTGTGCGCGCGAGCCGGTGAGGCGCTGGTGCAGCGTCGACTTGCCGGAATTCGGCGGGCCCAGCAGCGCCAGCTGTGCCGCGCCCTCGGGGCGCATGGAGAGCGCCGGGCCGCCGCGCTTGCCGCCTTTCTTCGGCCCCGCGAGTTCTTCAGTGAGGTCCTTGATGCGGCTCTTGATGTCCGCCTGCAGGTGCTCGGTGCCCTTGTGCTTGGGGATGCTGGACAACATGTGGCGGAGGCAGTCCAGCCGCTCGGCGGGCTCGCGGGCCTTGCGATAGGCCTCTTCCGCCTTCTTGTATTCCGGCGTGACGTTGGTGGGCATCGCTGCTCAGGCGCGCTGCCGCGGCCAGGCCGAGGCGTCCACCACGTCGCGATAGGCGTGCCAGGTCGCGTGGCCCAGCAGGGGAAACAGCACCACCAGTCCCACGAAAGCGGTGGCGAAGCCTATTCCGGTGAGCAGGATGATCAGCGCCAGCCACACGGCCATGGCGCGCTTGTTCCGCAGCACGGCGTTGATGCTGGTGATCACGGCCGTGATGGTGTCCACCTGCCGGTCCATCAGCATGGGCAGCGAAAAGGCGCTGGCGGCGAACGCGATGAGGGCGAAGATCGAGCCGACGGCCGAGCCGATCAGCAGGAAGAGCGCCAGCTGCCGGAACTCGGGGTGAGACTCCATCGGGAAGAAAACGTGCACCATGGATCCGGCGCGCGCCCAGACCAGGAAGATGACTATCAGCACGAGCGCGAACACCATGCCGTCGCCCAGGCGCTTGCGGGCGGCGTCGAAGCTCAGATCGAAGTTCGGCACGCGCCCCAGCTCCAGTTGCCAGCTGATGGCGTACAGGGCGATTGCGAGCAGGGGGCCCACGAACACGAAGCCCGACAGCAACGACAGCAGCACGATCCAGTTGCCCAGCCAGAGGGCCAGCAGGCTGACGGCCCACGACAGCCCCAGCACGACCAGGCCCCAGCCCAGGCTCTGGCCGCTGGCCGCCCTCAGGTCGCGCCAGCCGGCCGCGAGCCAGCCGAACGGCGCCGCGGCGGGGACCTGCCGGCAGGGTGCGAGCAAAGGCAGCGCCTGTTCGTCTTCCGGGGCGTCCGGCGAATGGGGCGCTTGTTCGTTCATGGCTGACCGTGGGCATGCATACGCTCTCTCTATAACACAGGCGCCCCCCGCTGGAGTCAATCGGGCGCAGGGGACGCCCGCCAAAGTGGCGTTTGCAGGGAGGCGTGATTAAGCTCGGGCCTGTGCTTCCACGGGCCGGATGGTCGATGGATTTCCGATGAAGTCGTTTTTTGCCGAACTCAAGCGCCGCAATGTCATCCGTATCGCGGTTTTTTACGGTGCCGGCGCCTGGCTGATCCTGCAGGTCGCCGACGTGATGCTCGAACTGCTGGAGGCGCCGGAGGGGTCGCTGCGGCTGATTGCCGGCGTCCTGGCGCTGGGTTTTCCATTCGCTCTCATCTTGTCCTGGGCCTTCGAGATCACGCCCGAGGGCGTCAGGCGCGAGAGTGACCTCGCCTCCGCCGGGCGTGACGGGAACCAGTCCGCGCGCAAGCTGGACATCGCCACCATCGGCCTGCTCGTGCTCGCCATCCTGCTTTTGCTGTGGAGCCAGTTCAATGTCCGCGAGGGGAACCTGGCAGGCCGTGCGGCCCCGCCGGCGACCCCGGTCACGCCCGGCGAGCCGCGCGATCTTTCCATTGCCGTGCTGCCCTTCGTCAACATGTCGGCGGACGAGGACAACGAGTATTTCTCCGACGGGCTGGCCGAGGAAGTGCTCAACGTGCTTGCGCGCATGCAGGATTTTCGCGTGGCGGGCCGCACCTCCTCGTTCGCCTTCAAGGGGCAGCAGGCCGACCTGAAGGCCATCGGCGAGCGTCTCGGCGTTGCTAACATCCTCGAGGGCAGCGTGCGCAAGCAGGGCGACCAGATCCGTGTCACGGCCCAGCTGGTCGACGCGCGCGACGGCTATCACCTGTGGTCCGACACTTACGACCGCCGCCTGGATGACGTGTTCGCGATCCAGGACGAGATTGCCACGGAGGTGGTCAAGGCGCTGCGGCGCACCCTGCTGGACACCGATGAGACGGTGATCAGCCAGACGGCCAAGGGCGACGTCGAGGCGTACAACCATTACCTGCGCGGCCAGTCCAACGTGCGCCTGCGCACGCCCGACGGCTTGCAGCGCGCGCTGGAACAGTTTCAGCAGGCCATCGTGATCGATCCCGGATACGCGCCGCCGTATGCCGGCGTGGCGATGGTCTACGCGCTGCTGGATAACTACGGTTACCGCAGCCTCGAACAGACCGGCGAGCTGGCGCACCGGGCGCTCGAGCGCGCGCTTGCGCTGGACCCGCAGAGCGACGAGGCCTGGGCCGTGCGCGGCTTGCTGCTGACGCAGGGCGCCGGCGCCAAGGAGCGCCTGCCCGAGGCACGCGCCGCGTTCGAGCGCGCGCTGCGAATCAACCCGAACAATGCCTTTGCGCAGCTGTGGAGCGCCACCACCCTGCTGCCCGACTACGAGGCGGCGAGCGCCGCCGTGAGGCGCGCCTACGAGCTCGACCCCTTGTCACCGGTGATCGTTCGCCGCCGCGCCGAGGCCGCGATCCAGTGGCAGGACGAGGCGGCCTTCGATCGCTTCATGGCCGAGCTGCAGCAGATTGCGCCTGACTGGTTCGGCACCTGGCAGATGAAAGGCAGCGCGGCGGAACGTTCGGGCCGCCTGGCGGACGCCGCGCTCGCCTTCGAGCGCGTGGTCGAGTTCAACCCCGATTACGCTATCGGCATGGTGCAGCTGGCCCGCGTCCTGCACATGCTGGGTCATGACGCGCGCGCGCAATCCCTGCTGCAGCGCGCGCTGGAACACGGCGCATCGGACGAGGCGCGCATCATCCTGGCTGCCATGGAAGCGAGCCGGGCCGTGCTGGCCGATGAGCCGGCGGCCGCGCTGACGATCTACAGCGAGACGATCGAGTCGCTCGAAGCGCCGCCGAAGGAACAGCTGGCTGAACTCGCCATGCTGGAAACCAAGGCCGGCCAGGCCGACGCGGCGGTGCAACGGCTGCGCGCGCTACTTGGGGTCGGGGCGGGCGAGCTGCCGGCCCGGCCGGGGAAGGACACGACCATGGTGCTGTTGGCGATGGCCTCGGGTCTCTCGGCGCAGGGCCTGGACGACGAGGCGGCGCGGTACAGGGACGCATTACGGTCCCTGCTGCAGGACATGACCGCGCAGGGTCTGGACCAGCACCACTTCCCCTTGGTGGCAGGCCTGCTCGACTACCTCGAGGGCGATGCGAACGCGCTCGAGGCGGGCATGCAGGCCTCCCTGCGCCGGGGCATGAGACTGCCGCCGGGTTACCTGGCCTGGATGGTGCCGCTGGAGCGCGGCAGCGCTGAGCTGCAGCGGATACTCCAGCCGCTGCGCGACTTGCTGGCGGAAGAGCGCGCGCGCTACGACCGGGCCAGGGCCGCGCGCTGAACTCCTGCGCGGCGTTCAGCATCCGTTCAGCCGTCTCCTCGTAGCCTGTACTCGAGGCTGCCGGACCACCCCGACGCGGCGGTGGCGGCAAACAACGAGGAGAACGGCGATGAAGACCAATCTGAAGCTGAAGATGGCCGTGAGCATGCTGGCACTGGGCGTGGCCGGCGCGGCCGCGGCCGATCCGAACCTGCGCGGCCCCGGGCGGGATTACGCGCGCGTGGTGGACGTGACGCCCATCGTGCAGCGCGTGCGCATCGAGACGCCGGAGCAGGAATGCTGGCAGGAAACCGAGTACCAGGTCGTCCGGCATGACACCCGTGGACGGAATGATCGTCGCGTGCGCTCGGCGGCGCCCACCATTGCCGGCGGCATCCTCGGCGGCGTGCTCGGCAGGCAGTTCGGCAGCGGCAGCGGCCGCGACGCCATGACGGCGGTGGGTGTGCTGGTGGGCGCGTCGGTGGCCGCCGAGGCGGCACACAACGAGGCGCGCCACGCGGCGCCGGTGCGCAGCCGCTACGAGGAGCGACCGGTGACTGTGGAGCGCTGCCGGACGACGAGTTCCTATCGCGAGGAAGAGCGCATCGAAGGCTATCGCGTGACCTATCGTTACGCCGATCGCGAATACGTCACCACGATGGCCTCCCATCCGGGCACCAGCATTCCGGTGCGCGTGACGGTGGTTCCCGCGGGCCGGCGCTGAGCGCCCGGACGCCCGGGCCGCAGGCAGTCCTTGCATTCCCGCGGCGGGGATTCCAATCTTGTCGCACCCGGAGCGAGCGAGTGGCCCCCACATGCATGACAACGCCGCCGAGCAGAGCCCGCGCCGCGCCCTCCGGGGCGGGCGCCTCGGTACGGTACTTTTTTGCGCGCTCTGCCTGCTCGGCGGTGCCGGTCCTGTGATCGCCGAGCGCGGCGGCCAGCCGCCGCGGCCGATGCTGCAGCTGGCGCAGGCCGAGGAGAAAATCAGTCTCTCGCAGGCCACCCGCATGGTCCGCGAGCGCACCGGCGGCCAGGTGCTGCGCGCCGAGACCAAGCGCAACAAGGGACGCACAGTGCATCGCATTCGCGTGCTGACCGAGGAGGGCCGCGTGCGGACCTGGCACGTGGACGCGCAGACCGGGCGGGTCTACTGAGCGGCTGAGCCGGGAGGCGGGATGCGCGCACTGCTGGTCGAGGACGACGAGAACCTGCGCCACGGGCTGGCGGCCGCGATGCGCGCGGCCGGCTGGCAGGTGGACGAGTCGGCCGACGGCGCCGAGGGGCTCTACCTCGCCGAGGAAACCGCGCCGGATGTCGTCATCGTGGACCTGGGCCTGCCGAAAATGTCCGGCATGGAACTGATCACGGCATTGCGGGCCGACGGGAGGGACCTGCCGGTGCTGATCCTGACGGCGCGCGACAGCTGGCAGGAGAAGGTCGCCGGCCTCAAGGCGGGCGCCGACGACTACATGGTGAAGCCTTTCCACGCCGAAGAGTTGCTGGCGCGCCTGGAAGCGCTGGTGCGGCGCTCGGCGGGCTGGTCGCAACCCGTGCTGGACTTCGGCGCGCTCAGGTTCGAGCCGGCGGCGCAACGCGTCGAGCTCGACGGCGAGCCGGTCGAACTGACCAGCTTCGAGTATCGCTTGCTGGAATACCTGGTGTTGCGCGCCGGCCAGGTGGTGTCGCGCAGCGAGCTGATCGACCGCCTCTACGACCAGGACTACGATCGCGACAGCAACACGGTGGAGGTCTTCATCGGCCGCTTGCGACGCAAGCTGGACCCCGCGGGCAAACTCAAGCCGATCGAGACGCTGCGCGGTCGCGGTTACCGCTTTGCGCTGGCGCCGGTGGGGCGTGACTGAGTCCCCGGCAGCCGCCGGCTCGCTGCGCCGGCGCGTCCTGCTCAGCCTGGCGGTGGCCCTGCTGGTCTTTTTCGGCGCGACGGTGGCCGTGCTGGAATGGAGCCTGGCCGCGAGCCTGGCGCGGGCGCGAGCCGAGCTCCTTGAAACCCAGCTGATGGCGCTGATCGCGGCGGCCGAGCCCGTCGAGGAGACGCGCGGGCTGGATCTCCCGGAACCGCCGGACGGCCGGATGCTGAGTCCGGACTCGGGCCTGCACGCCGAGATCCTGCGCGGCGACGGCCGGCCGGTCTGGCGCTCCCCCTCGGCGCTCGGCCTGGAGTTCAGCCTGCCGCCGCCGGGCGAACCGGGGACCCGCCGCCAGTGGATGCAGGCCGGGGGCGAAGGGCCGGGGCTGGCCCTGGCCAGCATGACCATCGACTGGGAGTTCGACGACGGCGTCGTCGAGCCGTTCCGCTTCGTGGTGGCGCAGAGCCTGGAACCGTGGCAGGCGCAACGGCGCGCCTTCCGCCTCGGGCTGGTCGGCTGGTTCGGCGCCCTGGCGGCCGCCACGCTGGCCCTGCTGGCCTTCGTGCTGCGCCGGGTGATGCGCCCGCTGGGACGTATCGAGCAGGAGATCCGGGAGATGGAGACCGGCCAGCGCGAGCAGCTGTCTGCGGGCTGGCCCGAAGAGCTGCGCGGCGTGGCCGCAAACCTGAATGCCCTGCTGCGGCGGGAGCGGGACCGGCAGCAGCGCTACAAGGAAAGCCTGGCGAACCTCGCGCACAGCCTGAAGACCCCGCTGGCGGCGGTACGGGCCCTGTTGACGGGTGCGGACCGCGAGCCGCCGGTCGGGCGCGACGCGATTCGCGCGGAGCTGACCCGCATGGACCGCATCGTGGCGTGGCAATTGCGCCGCGCGGCGGCCGCCGGGGTCGCCGGCAGCGTGGGGCTGGCGCCCGTGGCGGTCGCGCCCGTGCTGCGGGATCTCGCCGCGACGCTCGACAAGGTCTATCCGGAGCGCCGGGTCCGCTGCGAACTGGATGTTTCCGAAGCGCTGCGCTTCCGCGGCGACGAGGGCGACCTGCAGGAAATGCTCGGCAACGTCATGGACAACGCCTGGAAATACGGGGACGGGCGGGTCCGGTGCAGCGCGCAGAGCATCGCTCCGGAGCGCTTCGCGCTGCGCGTGGAGGATGACGGCGCGGGACTGGACCCGGCGCAGGCGAGCGACGCGCTGGCGCGCGGCGCAAGGCTGGACGAAAGCCGTCCCGGCCAGGGCATCGGCCTTGCCGTGGTCAACGAGCTGGTGCGCGCTTACGGTGGCGAGGTGCGGGTGGAGCGCTCGGCGCTTGGCGGCGCCGCCGTCATCCTGGTCCTGCCGGGCGGCTGAGCAGCCCGCGGGTCCACTCGGCCAGTCGGCGCTGCGCCGGCAGGGGCGCGGCAAGCGCGTCGAGTTCGCGCAGCATGTGCTCCAGGTCCGCCGGCTGGTCCACGTCGCAGAGCGTCTGCAGCATGCGCCATTCGCCGTGGCGCTCCATGACCGCCCTGAAGCCCGCGCCGGTGGACGCGCGGCTGCAGGGCACGCGGGTCCAGTCGTCGGGCTCGGGCGCGCGATTGCCGCCGATCAGCCAGAAACCGCCGTCGCGGGCGGGTCCCATCACCAGTCGCGGAGGCACTTCCGAGAGCCATTCGACGGCCAGCGCGAGCTGCGCGGGCTCCAGTTGCGGTGTGTCGGCGCCCACCAGCAGGGCGAAGTCGTGGCGCGCGAGCAGTGCCGCATGAACTCGGCCCATGCGCGCGCCCAGGCCGCCCGGGCCCTGGGCGATGCATGGCAGGCCCGGCCAGCTCTCCGCCGCCTCGGCCGTCTCTTCGGCGACGGCCCAGCAGGGCGCCACGCCGGGCGTCGCGGCCAGCACCTCGGCGACTGCCTCCGCGGCCAGCCGGTACCAGCGCTCCGCCGCCGCCTGGCCGATACCCTCGGCCAGCCGTGTCTTCAGCGGCGAGTAACCCGGCGTCTTGACGAAGATGGCGGCGCCGCCGTTCAAGAGCGCCGCTCCGGATCGCGGGCGCGCGCGAAACGGGCCGCCTGCGTGACGGTCAGCACGCCGTGGCGAAGCGTGGTGCGCAGCCAGCCCTGCTCGCGGTAACGCCGCGCGCTGCTGAGCACCGGCGCCCCGATCGGCGCCAGCGGCAGCCCGGCGCGGCGCGCGGCCCAGACGAAGGCGTGATCCTCGGCAGCAGGCAGCGACTCGTCGAAGCCGCCCAGCGCCAGGAAAGCTCGGCGCGGCACCATCAGGCCCTGGTCGCCGAAGGGCAGGCGCAGCCAGCGGCTGCGGATGCGCGCGCCCAATGCATTGAGCCGCGCCAGGGCCGGCCCGTCGCGATCGAAATGCAGGTCCAGGTAGCCCAGCGCCTCGCGGCCGGCAAAGTCCCACGCGGCGTCCAGCGCACGCGCCGGCAGCCGCGAATCCGCGTGCAGGAACCAGAGGGTCTCGCCGCGCGCCGCGCGGGCGCCGGCGTTCTGCTGTCGCGCGCGGCCGGTTCCGGTTTCCAGCCAGCGCGCGCTGACCCGCAGGCCGTGCTGTTCCGGCCTGAAATTCGCCGGCACTGCCCCTCGAGGCGCCGCCAGCAGGATCTCCGCCGGGCCTTCCAGCGCAGCGAGGTCGTCGAGCAGCCGCGGCCAGGCCCGCTCGCCGGGACCCACCGGGATGACGATGGAGAGCTTCAGTGGCGGCGCCATCTGAACAGGCGCTGCGCCAGCCGCAGCGCCGTTTGCGGCGCGTGGGCGCGTTTCCATTCGCCGGCGGCGTACTTGTTGGCTTCCATCATGGTGGGGTAGATGTGGATGGTGCCCAGCAGCTTGTTCAGCCCCAGTCCGTGTTTCATCGCCAGCACGAACTCCGCCACCAGGTTGCCGGCCTCGGCGCCGACCACGGTTGCGCCCAGGATGCGGTCCTTGCCCGGCGGCGTCAGCACTTTCACGAAGCCGTGGTCCTCGCCGTCGGCGATCGCCCGGTCCAGCTCGTCGATGCCGTAGCGGGTCACTTCATAGTCGATCCCGCGCGCGCGGGCCTCGTCCTCGGAGAGGCCGACCCGGGCGACCTCGGGACTGGTGAAAATCGCCCAGGGGATGACCCGGTAGTCCACCCGGAAGGACCACCAGGGCGCCAGCAGCGAGTTCACGGCCGCGTGCCACGCCTGGTGCGCGGCCACGTGGGTGAACTGGTAGGGTCCCGCGACGTCGCCGCAGGCGTAGATGTTCGGGAAATTGCTGCGCAGCAGGCCGTCCACCGCGACGCTGCGGTTTTCTTCCAGCGCCACGCCCAGCTCTTCCAGCCCGAAGCCCGCCGTGTTGGCGCGTCGCCCGAGCGCGACCAGCAGGCGGTCGAAAGGCAGCGCGACTTCCCGACCTTCGTGTTCGCATATCAAGCGTCGTTCGCCGTCGCCGGGTTCCACTCGCAGTGCCCGGTGCGAGGTCGCCAGGCGCAGCCCCTCGGCGCGGAAACGCGCTTCCACTTCCGCGGCCGCGTCGGCGTCCTCGCGCGGCAGCAGTCGCGCAGCCATCTCGACAACGGTGACCTCGCTGCCGAAGCGCGCGAAGCACTGCGCCAGCTCCGCGCCGATCGGGCCGCCGCCCAGCACGATCAGCCGGCGCGGCAGCTCGCGCAGGTCCCAGAGGGTCTCGCTGGTGAGGTAGCCGGATTCCGCCAGTCCCGGCAGCGGCGGCACCAGCGGCCGGGCGCCCGTGGCGAGCACGATGTTGCGCGCCGACAGCCGACGTCCTTCGACTTCCACCTCCCAGGGCGAGACCAGTCGCGCCTCGCCCTCGACGACATCCACCCCCAGCTGCGTGTAGCGCTCCACCGAGTCATGCGGCTCGATCCGGCGCACCACCGCCTGCACGCGCTCCATGACGCGAGCGAAGTCGAACTCCGCCGTCGCGCGGTCGAGGCCGTAGCGCTCGGCGTCGCGCGTTTCGGCCACCAGGCGCGCGCTGCGGATCAGCGCCTTGGAGGGCACGCAACCGGTGTTGAGGCAATCGCCGCCCATGCGGTCCTTTTCTACCAGCGCGACTTTCGCCTTGACCGCCGCGCCGATGTAGGCCGTCACCAGCCCGGCCGAACCGGCGCCGATCACCAGCAGGTTGTAATCGAAGCGCCGTGGCCGGCGATGGCCCCGGTAGACGCGTCGACCCTGCAGCCAGCGCGCCAGCCAGCGGGTGATGAGCGGCATCAGCCCGATCAGCGCGAAGGCGGTGATCAGGCCCGGCGATAGCACGTCTCCCGGCGACTCGATGCGGGCCAGCTGCGTGCCGGCGTACACATAGACGAAGGTGCCGGGCAGCATGCCGACCTGGCTGACCCAGAAGAAGGTCCAGGTCTTCAAGGGCGTCAGCCCGGCCAGCAGGTTGATCATGAAAAACGGGAAAATCGGCACCAGCCGCAGCGTGAACAGGTAAAAGGCGCCGTCGCGCTCGATGCCCGCGTCCAGGGCCTTGAGCCGCTGTCCGTAACGCTTGCGCAGCGGGGCGCGCAGCAGGAAGCGCGCCACCAGGAAAGCGAGCGTCGCGCCCAGGGTGCTGGCGAAAGACACCAGCACCAGGCCATGCCACACGCCGAAGATCGCGCCCGCCGCCAGCGTCATCACCGCAGCGCCGGGAATGGACAGCGCCACCACGAGCACATAGCCGGCGAAGAACAGCAGCGAGGCCAGCCAGGGGCGCGCTGCCGTCCAGGCCTGCAGGCTCTCCTGTTGCGACTTGAGGCGCTCCAGCGTCAGCGCGTCGCCCGCGCCGGACAGCCACAGCGCGACCAGCGCGACGGCGACGGCCGCGGCGAGAAGCCAGCGCCAGCGTGTGCTCTTGTTCATTCCAGGTTCCCGCTCAAGCTGTGCCCGTTCGGCAAAAGACCCGCCGGGGGCAGGATAAGTTTCCGCCGCGTGCAGGGTACGCGGCGGTGCCGGCGACTGCTAGGCTGCCGTGATGGCCGTACTGTCACGCATCGACGCCGGTGGGACCCGCTACGAGGTGCGCAGCCACGGCGCGACGCGCCGCCTGCTGAGCGACGGCGTTTTCCATTCCGCCTGGAACCCGCGCACCGGTCTCACCGGGCGAGTATGGGACCTCTTCCTGGCCGCGGCCTTCACGCGCGCGATCCCCGCCCGGCGCATCCTGGTGCTGGGCACGGGCGCCGGCACCGCCCTGCTGCAGCACCGGCGCTTCCTCGATCCCGAGACGCTGGTCGGCGTGGACCTGGACCCCGTTCACCTGGAGATCGGCCGCCGCTTCTTCGGCCTGGACGAGGCCGGCGCGCAACTCTGCGAGGCCGATGCGCGGCGCTGGGTGGCCGAATGGCAAGGGCCGCCCTTCGACCTGGTGGTGGACGATCTCTACGGTCACCGCGCGGGCGAGCCGGAGCGGGCCGTGCCCATGACCGAGGCGTGGGCGTCGGCGCTTGCCGGCCTGCTCGCCCCCGGCGGCGCGCTGGTCGCCAATTTCATTTCCCTCGCTGAACTGCGCGGCTGCGCGCAAGTGCGGCTGGCGTCCGCGCGCCGGGAATACGGCAGCGGCTTTTGCGTGCGCGGGCCGCGCGACGACAACGCCGTCGGGGTTTTCTGTCGTGAGCCGAGCAGCGCCGGCGAGACCCGGAACCGCTTGCGGCGCGTCGCGGCACTGGACGACCGCCGCCGCGGCGGGCTGGCTTACAGCATGCGGCGCCTGTGGTGATCAGGCCGCCGCGCGCTCCGCCGAGCGGGAACGTTCCGAGGCGGCGATCAGCCGCGCGATCGCCAGCCGCGAGCCGGGCCCGTCCGCCAGGCTCGCCAGCCTGTCGAGCGGCGGCGCCCGCATCATGTCGCGCAAGTGATAGCACTCGGGTCGCCGGGCCAGTTCGGTGCTCACCTGGCCAGGCTCGTGTATGCGTCCCAGCGCGATGCCTTCAGCCACGCGACCGGAGGCATAGCTGAGGGCGATCTTCACCTTGTTTTCGGCATGGGACTCCTGCGGCGGCTCGACCAGCAGTCGATGGACGCTGCGCAGCTCGGCGCTGAGGGTGTGCGGCATCTCCCAGGCACGCATCAGCAGCTGGCCCGCGATGGATGCGTTGACGCCCAGCGTGATCTGCTCGTTGCAGGTTCGCTCCAGCAGGCCGAGCGGCCAGTGATCGATCGCTGATTTCTGCGGCAGCAGCCCGGGCATGGCGAAGTCGCCCAGGAAACTGAGCACCGCCTGGGTCGAGGCGGCGCCCACGTCGCGGATGCCCAGCTTGGGCGCGAACAACGTGCTCAGCTCGGCGGCGATCGCGCCGGCGTCGAACAGCCGGGCGTGGAAGGCCTGCAGGTCGGGATCCTCGCTGGCGAAGGCCTGCTCCAGCGTGAACTGCAGCGCCATGTTGCGCACGGCGGTCAGGCCCATGTAGGTGATGGCGTGGGACACGCTGACGATCGGCGTGGAGAGGCCGTAGAAGGCGGAGTTCACGCGGCCGATGATCTTCGCCGACAGCAGCGGCTCGCGCATCACCAGCTCGGTGAACTCCTTGGTGGCCGCGTCCGCAAGGAAGGCGGGGGACAACAGGTCGCGGGTTGCGCGCGGCGGCAGCGACATGTGCGCCAGGGTCACCAGCAGATCTTCCCGCTCGCACTCCGGCAGGTCCTCCAGGTCGAGCATCTCGAAGCCGTGCAGCAGTTCCGGCAGTTCCGCGTCCTCCATCGAGGGCGGCGCCGGGCTTTCGGGCGCGGCGGAAGGGGCGGGCGGGGTTGGCGGTGTCACGGGCGCGGCGACGGCGGCCGCGGTCGCCGCGGGTCGCGCGGCGCGCTGCGGCGCTGGCTGCCGAGGTTTCGCGGGATGGCGCGCAGGCGAGGTCGCGCGCGACGCCCGGGCGCGCCGCAGGTACCACAGCCCGCTGAAGGTGAGGATCGCCATCAGCAGCAGGAAGAGTTTCATGTCTACGCTATCGGCTGCGGCGGGGCCGACTTTAGGGCGCCTGTTGCAGTGCCGCAGTGTGCCGCCCGGCGCGCCACGCTATGATTCACGCCAGCCACAGGGGCGCGTGCACGATGGACCGATCAGAGCGCTTTCACCGCATCATCCGCATGCTCAAGCAGCGGCGCGTGGTGTCCCGGGATTCCTTCCTGGAGACGCTGGAGATCTCGCGGGCGACTTTCAAGCGGGACCTGGAGTACCTGCGCGACCGCATGGACGCGCCCATCCTCTGGGACCCGGAGGCCGGCGGCTACCGGCTCGCCACCGAGTCGGGCGAGCCGCAAAACTACGAGCTCCCCGGCCTGTGGCTGAACGCCGGCGAGCTTTACGCGCTGCTGGCGATGGATCAGCTCCTGGACGGCATGCAGCCCGGGCTGCTGGGGCCGCACGTGCGGCCGTTGCGCGACCGCATCCGGCGCCTGATCGAGGTGGGCGCGCATTCGGCGGAGGAAGTGGGGCGACGCATCCGCGTGCTCGAGGTCGGCAACCGGGTGATGGAGCCCGAGTGCTTCCAGGCGCTGGCCTCGGCGGTGCTGTCGCGCCGGCGCCTCAGGATTCGCCATTACAACCGGGTCCGCGACGAGGCCACCGAGCGCACCGTGTCGCCGCAGCGCCTGGTCCATTACCGGGACAACTGGTACCTGGACGCCTGGTGCCACGAGCGGCAGGCGCTGCGCACTTTCTCGGCCGATGCAGTTGTGGAGGCCCGCATGCTGGAACGCGGCGCGCGGGAAATCAGCGAAGCCAGGCTGGACCGCCACCTGGGTTCCGGCTTCGGGATTTTCTCCGGCGCGCGCACCGAGCTGGCGGTGCTGCAGTTCAGCCCGGACCGGGCGCGATGGGTGTCGCGTGAAACCTGGCACCCCGAGCAGGAAGGCCAGTTCCAGCTGGACGGTTCCTACCTGCTCAAGGTGCCTTACAGCGATCCCCGCGAGCTGGTGATGGATATTCTCAAGTATGGCCCGGACGTCGAGGTGCTCGCGCCCGCGGGTCTCGCGGAGCTGGTGGTCGGCCGGCTCGCGGAGGCGGGAGCGCTCTACCGGGCACGCCCCGCGCGGGACTGAATCGCCGCGGCGCGGGCGGGCGAAAACGATCGCGAGCTCCGGTATAGTCGCCCGTCTCGAGGAGACCGCCATGATATCCAGCCTGCTTGGCCGCAAAACCCAGATGATCGCCCCCGACGACGCGCTTCCCGGGCGCGCCGCGCCGATGCCGGTGCCGGACGCCCATTTCGTGAACGGCCGGCCGCTGGCGGGGCCTTATCCGGAGGGCCTGGAGGTGGCCGAATTCGCGCTCGGGTGTTTCTGGGGTGCTGAGCGGCGCTTCTGGGAGACGCCCGGCGTGTGGGTCACGGCGGCGGGCTATGCCGGCGGCTACACCCCCAATCCGGACTACAAGGAAGTGTGCTCCGGCCGCACCGGCCACGCGGAAGCGGTGCGCGTCGTCTTCGACCCGCGCGAGACCGGTTACGAGCAGCTGCTGAAGATTTTCTGGGAGTCGCACGACCCGACGCAGGGGATGCGCCAGGGCGGCGACGTGGGCACCCAGTACCGCTCGGCGATCTATACCCATGGCGAAGAGCAGCAGAGACTGGCCGAGGCGTCCGCGGCCGCATACCAGCAGGCGCTGTCCGCGGCAGACCGAGGCGACATCACCACCGAGATCCGCCCCGCCCCCGAGTTCTATTTTGCCGAGGATTACCACCAGCAGTACCTCGCCAAGAATCCCGGCGGTTACTGCGGGATGGGCGGTTGCGGGGTCCCCTACGCCCCTGGCCTCACTCGCGGCTGAAAAACTCGCCCGTGCCCATCGCATCCACGGCGGCGCCGAGGCGTTTCAGCACCAGCACGTAGGCCGCCATCCGGGGTGACAGCGTTTTCTCGGCCGCCAGGTCCAGCACCGTGTTGAACTGGCCGCACATGCGGGCGTCGAGCCGTTCCCGCACTTCCTCAGCGGTCCAGTAATCCCCGCTGCGGTTCTGCACCCACTCGTAATAGCTGACCGTCACGCCGCCGGCGTTGGCGAGTATGTCCGGGATGACCATGATGTCCCGCTGCTCCAGGATGCGGTCCGCCTCGAAGGTGGTGGGACCGTTGGCCAGCTCGACGACGACCTGGGCGTTCAGGCGCTCTGCATTGTCTTCGGTGATGACGTCCTCGAGCGCGGCGGGGATGAGGATGTCGACCTCCAGCTCGAGCAGCCGGGCGTTGGAGATTCTGCGCGCGTCCGGCTGTTCGTCGCCCACCGAATGGTCGCAGTACATGTGCTTCAACTTGTTGCCGCGGTTCTTGCCGCGAATCAGGGCCGGTATCTCCAGCCCCTGCGGGTCGTAAATGCCGCCGCCCGAGTCGCTCACCGCCACCACGCGGTAGCCGTCCTCGTACAGCAGGCGGGCGGCTTCCTGGCCGACATTGCCGAAGCCCTGCACGGCGACCGTGGTGTTCTTCGCGGTCCATTCCCGGCGCCGGGCGAGCTCGCGCACGCACACGTAACCGCCGTAACCCGTCGCGCCGCTGCGTCCCTGGCTGCCGCCCAGCGCGACCGGCTTGCCGGTGAAGGCGCCCGGGGTGCGCTGGCGGACGACTTCGGAATACTCGTCCATCATCCAGCCCATGATGCGGGCATTGGTGTACACGTCCGGCGCGGGGATGTCCGCGCCGGGCCCGATGAAGTCGGCGATGCGCCGGATGAATCCGCGGCTCAGCCGTTCCAGTTCCATCATGGACAGCTTCTTCGGATTGACCGCGATGCCGCCCTTCGCGCCGCCGTAGGGCAGCTCCATGAGCGCGCATTTGCAGCTCATCCAGAGGGCGAGCGCCTCCAGTTCCTCCAGGTCGACGTCGGGGTGGAAGCGCAAGCCGCCCTTGCCCGGCCCCAGCAGGTCGCTGTGCTGCACGCGGTAACCGTCGAAGATCCTGAGGCTGCCGTCGTCCATCCTGAGCGGGATCGACACGGCGATGATCGCCTTCGGATGACGCAGCCGCTCGATGACTTCGGCGCATACATCGATGTGCTCCGCCGCCTCGTCGAGGCGCGCCAGGGCACGCGTGAAGAGGGTGTCCGTCATTCCGCTCCGAGTTCCAGCCGGTTTTTCACTTCCCTGACGCCCGACGTGTTGGCCGCGATCAGGCCCGCCAGCTCACGCTCGGTGTCGCTGTCCACCGTGCCCTCCAGGGTCACGACCCGGTCCTTGGTGTCCACGCCGATGTCCAGCCCGGCGGTATTTTCGCTCGCCAGCAGGCGGGCCTTGACGGTCGCCGTGATGCGCGCATCGTCCACGTCCGCGGCAAGTTGTTCGGCGACGGTAGTCGCTTCCTCGTCGCTGACGACGCGGATCTCGTTGCTCACGGAATGAATGCCCTCAACGGCGGCCGCTTCCTGCGCCGCGAGTTCGCGCGCGCTCGCCGAACGCACCTCGCCGTCCAGGTAGGCCGTGCCCTCGCGCACGTCGGTGTCGATCTGCAGCGCGCTCAGCTCCTCGCTGGCGGCCAGGCGGGCCTCCAGCCGCAGGTGCGTCTCCACGTCGGTGAGAGCGCCGTTGTCCGGGGCGGACACGCCGCCGTTTTCGTTGCCCGGAGCAGTCCCCTCGGCGGGGCGATCCGTGCACGCCGCAAGCGGCACCAGTATCAGCGCCAGCGACAGGATCAGCCTGATGTGGTTCATCTGTTTTCTCCCGTGTGCTTTGCCTTCGTCGTTGCAATCAGCATGCCAGCCGCCGCCTTTCGCGGCCCGGTCCCGCGCCCCGCTCCCGGCAGGCGCGCCGCGGCGGCCGGGTAGGAAAAAGTTTCCACTGCCGGGGAAGTTTCTACCGGTCAGTATTCACTCATCGTCGAGATTCTTCAGCCTGTCGAGCGAATGGCGGCTCAGGCCCAGGATCAGGTGGGAAGAGGCATCCGGCTCCAGGATGCTCCACGGGATCGCCACTGTTCGTTGCAAGGGCTCGGCCGGTTCTTCGACGTGCACCAGTGCATAACAGATGTTGGCGGAGCCCGGGACATCGAGCAGCAGGTCGCTGATCCTGCCGACGCGCTGGCCCTCGCGGTCGATTATCACCGATCCCAGCAGCTTGCTTGCGCGAATCGTCATACTCCGAATCCATTGCAGTCTTGCCCGGGAACATGCATGAAGCATGCCGCCGTCCCACCGGGCTGCCGCACGGCGAGTCACGCGCGAGCGCACGCACTGTGCAGATTCAGGAGTCGCGGTAAGCCTTCAGCTTGTTGTAAAGCGTCTTGAGGCTGATGCCGAGCTTCTCCGAGGCCGCTTTCTTGTCGCCGTCGAGATGCT
>DATFKW010000084.1:0-9399 GCA_035268405.1 Gammaproteobacteria bacterium | reverse complement strand
TGAGGCCCCTACTCACGGGCCTTGGTATTTTGGGCGTCGGATCAGTTCGGGCCAGCCCACGGCATTTGGCGGGGCCAGCCCAACTCGCGCGAGCCCAGCGACCCCACCAGACCGCAGCCAGGAGCGCTCGGACCGCCACGCTTCACCCCCCTGCAAGGGAGCAGCGGAGGGTTGGGACGTTACAGGTCCGCCGAGCGACATTATCTTCGGAGCGAGGGGGGCCTGTGACGGTCCGGCCCTACGCGGTCAAGTCGCGACCTGTGGCGGTCCGACCCTCCGCGGTCAGCTGCAGCTAAGCAGCCGCCGCCGCAAAAGACAGCGGCGCGTCCCGCTCGTCTTCGTAGGTCACCTCTTCCCAGGCCTTCTCGTTGCGCACCAGTTCGCGCAGCAGCTGGTTGTTCAGGCCGTGGCCCGACTTGTAGCCGCTGAACTCGCCGATGATGCTGTGGCCGAGCAGGTAGAGGTCGCCGATGGCGTCGAGAATCTTGTGGCGCACGAACTCGTTCTCGTAGCGCAGGCCGTCGTCGTTGAGGATGCGGTAGTCGTCCAGCACGATGGCGTTGTCGAGGCTGCCGCCGCGGCCCAGGTTCATGGAGCGCAGAAACTCCATGTCGCGCATGAAGCCGAAGGTGCGCGCGCGGCTGACTTCGCGCAGGTAGGAGGTGGTGGCGAAATCCATCGAGGCGCGCTGGTGGTGGCGCTTGAACACGGGATGGTCGAACTCGATCTCGAAGTTGACCTTGAAGCCGTCGTGCGGCTCGAAGCGCGCCCACTTGTCGCCGTCGCGCACTTCCACCGGGCGGCGGATGCGCACGAAGCGCTTGGCGGCGGCCTGCTCGGCGATGCCGGCGGACTGGATCAGGAACACGAAGGGCCCGGCGCTGCCGTCCATGATGGGGACTTCGGTGGCGGACAGGTCGACGATGGCGTTGTCGATGCCCAGGCCGGCGAAGGCCGACATGAGGTGCTCGACGGTGGCCACGCGCACGTCGCCGCTGATCAGGGTCGTGCCCAGGGTGGTCTCGCCCACGGACATGCCGTCGGCGCGCACCTGCACGGCCGGGTCGAGGTCGCTGCGGCGGAACACGATGCCCGTGTTGACGGGCGCCGGGGAGAGGGTCATGAGGACCTTCTCGCCGGTGTGCAGGCCGACGCCGGTGGCGCGTATGGTGTTTTTCAGGGTCCGCTGTCTGAGCATAATCTCGTCACACGGGCGAAATAATTCGCCAAATTATCACAATTGTGCAGGTGCACACAAAATACGTGCATCCGGGCTGTTCACACAGGGCGCACGCAAATAGTGCACGCGAACGCGGGCGCCCCCGGGGGAGGAAGAGCAGGGCTCCCCCGGAAGCGCCCGCGCGGCGCGCCCGCACGGGACGGCCGCGTTAATCGGCCTGCCGGCGCAGGAATGCCGGAATATCCAGCATGTCCGTGTCCGCCTGGGTGTCGAAGCTCTGGCCCACCGCGCGCTTGGCCGGCGCCTCGTGCTCGTCGAAGTCGCCCAGGCCGTCGTGTTCGTCGACGCGCTTGCGGATCACCGGCGGCGTGTCCAGGTCATTATAGTTGACCGGGCTGCGGTGGTCCGGCGTCGAGCGCACCCGCACCGTCTGGCGCCGGCTGCCGGAGGCGATCGACAGGTCGGGCCGGCGGTGCTGGATGGCGCCGCCCAGGCCGGTGGCCACCACGGTGACGCGCAGCTCGCCTTCCATCGCCGGGTCGATCACGGTGCCGAGCACCACGGTGGCGTCGTCGGAGGCGCACTCCTTGACCACGTTGCCGACCTCGTCGAACTCGCCGATGGACAGGTCCATGCCGGCGGTGACGTTCACCAGGATGCCCTTGGCGCCTTCCAGGTTGACGTCTTCCAGCAGCGGGCTGGAGATGGCCGCCTCGGCCGCCTCGCGCGCGCGGTCCTCGCCGGTGCCGCGCCCGGTGCCCATCATCGCCATGCCCATCTCGGACATCACGGTGCGCACGTCGGCGAAGTCGACGTTGATCAGGCCCGGCCGGGTGATCAGCTCGGCGATGCCCTGCACCGCGCCCTGCAGCACCTCGTTGGCGGAGCGGAAGGCGTCCAGCAGCGTGGTCTGCTTGCCCAGCACGGTGAGCAGCTTCTGATTGGGGATGGTGATCAGCGAGTCCACGTGCTTGGCCAGCTCGGTGATGCCCTGCTCGGCGATGTCGAAGCGCTTGCGTCCTTCCATGCCGAAGGGCTTGGTCACCACGGCCACCGTGAGGATGCCGAGTTCCTTGGCCACCTGCGCGACGATGGGCGCCGCGCCGGTGCCCGTGCCGCCGCCCATGCCGGCGGTGATGAACAGCATGTCGCTGCCTTCGATGGACTCGCGAATGCGGTCGCGGTCCTCCATGGCGGCCTGCCGGCCGAGGTCGGGGTTGGCGCCGGCGCCCAGCCCCTTGGTGATATTGCAGCCGATCTGCAGCGCCGTCTTGACGCGCGAGTTCTTCAAGGCCTGCGAATCGGTGTTGGCGCAGATGAACTCCACGCCGTCGATGCCGCAGTCCATCATGTGGGAGACCGCGTTGCCGCCGCCCCCGCCGACGCCGATGACCTTGATCACCGCGTTCGTGTTGTATCCGTCTACCAGTTCAAACATTGCCGCTCTCCTCGGGTCTTGCCCGTACCCTCGTTGTCACTAGAAATTTCCCTGGAACCACGCTTTCATGCGGGCCCAGACGTCCTTGATTCCGCCGCTCATCGGCGACTCTCCCTGGCGTTGCTGCATCTCGTGCAGCGCATATTTCAAAAGCCCCACCCCGGTGGCGTGGATGGGGTTGCGCACCACGTCGGCGAGCCCGGTGACCCCTTGCGGGACCCCCAGTCGCACCGGCAGGTGAAACACTTCTTCGGCCAGCTCGATGGCGCCTTCCATCTTCGAGCTGCCGCCGGTGAGCACCACGCCGGCCGCGATCATGTCGTCGAAGCCGGAGCGCGCGATCTCGTTGCGGATCAGCGTGAACAGCTCCTCGTAGCGCGGCTCGACGATCTCGGCCAGCGTCTGGCGCGCGAGGCGCCGCGGCGGGCGATCGCCCACGCTGGGCACCTCGATGGTCTCGTCCGGGTTGGCCAGCTGCGACAGGCAGCAGGCGTAGCGGATCTTGATCTCCTCGGCGTACTGCGTGGGCGTGCGCATGGACACCGCGATGTCGTTGGTCACCTGGTCGCCGGCGATGGGGATCACCGCCGTGTGGCGGATCGCGCCGCCGGAGAACACGGCGATGTCGGTGGTGCCGCCGCCGATGTCCACCAGGCACACGCCCAGTTCCTTCTCGTCGTCGGACAGCACGGCGTGGCTGGAGGCCAGCTGCTCGAGCACGATGTCTTCCACGGCCAGGCCGCAGCGCTGCACGCACTTGATGATGTTCTGCGCCGCGCTCTCCGCGCCGGTGACCATGTGCACCTTGGCCTCCAGCCGCACGCCGGACATGCCGATGGGCTCGCGGATGCCTTCCTGGTGATCGATGAGGAACTCCTGCGGGATGATGTGCAGGATCTTCTGGTCGGCCGGGATGGCCACCGCCCGCGCCGCGTCGATCACGCGGTCCACGTCGCCCGGCGTCACCTCGCGCTCGCGGATGGCCACGATGCCGTGCGAGTTCAGGCTGCGCACGTGGCTGCCGGCGATGCCGGCGTACACGTCGCCGATCTCGCAGCCGGCCATCAGCTCGGCCTCTTCCACGGCCCGCTGGATGGAAAGCACGGTGGACTCGATGTTCACCACCACGCCCTTCTTCAGGCCGCGCGAGGGGTGGCTGCCGATGCCGATGACTTCCAGGCCGCCCTCCTCGGTCAGCTCGCCGACGATCGCGACCACCTTCGAGGTGCCGATATCCAGCCCGACGATCGTGTCCCTGGCGTTGCGCTTAGCCATCGTTGCTCCGTTCCTCCTGGTTTCCGTCATCCCCGGCGGCGTTCTCGCGCCAGCCCACGGCAAAGCCGCGGCTGTAGCGCAAATCCACGTACGCGACCTCGGCCGCGCGCGGCGTCAGCAGCGGCGCCGCGATGCGCGCGAAGCGGCCCAGGCGCCGGTCGAAGGACTGGCGCCCCAGCCGCAGCTCGAAGCCGTTGCTCAGCCGCATGCGCCAGGCGCCGCGCGCGTCCACCTCCAGCGCGCGCAGCCCCAGTCCCGCCCCGGCCAGCAGCGCGCGCGCGTCCAGGTAGCGCTGCGCGACCGCCTGCTCGGTGCCCGGCGGTCCCCACAATTGCGGCAGCTCCGGCGGCATGTGGCGCGCGTCGTCCACGAACAGCTCGCCGCGGGTGTTCAGCAGGCCGCTGTCGCCCCAGCGCGCCGCCGGCAGCTGCTCGATCACGGTGATCTCGATCGCCGCGGGCCAGCGTCGCCGGACCACGGCGTCTTCCACCCAGTCGATCTCCACGATGCGCTCGCGCACGCCCGCCAGGCTCACGCCGAGAAAGCCCTGCTCGCGCAGATCGCCGATGGCCGCCTCCACCTTCAGCACGCTGACCCGCTCGAAGGGCCCCTGCACCACGACCTCGCGGATCGGCCGGTCCAGCGCCAGCGCCGCGCCCCACAGGCCCGCGCCCAGCGCCGCCAGCGTGACCAGCACGCCGGCGATGCGCTTCCACGGCAGCGCCGGCACGGCCGGCCACTGCCAGGACGGCCGCCACCATGCCTGCCGTGCACTGGCCTTGCGCCGCCCGTTTTTCCGCGCGCGCGCCATCAGGCGTCCCCTCCCGCGCGCGAGCTGAAGCTGGTCTCGAGCACGCGCCAGGCCAGTTCGCCGAAGTCAATGCCGGCCTGCCGCGCGCCCATCGGCACCAGGCTGTGACTGGTCATGCCCGGGATGGTGTTCACCTCGAGGAAGCGCGGCACGCCGTCCTCCGGCAAGAGAAAGTCCACGCGTCCCCAGCCGGAGGCGGCCACCGCCTCGAAGGCCGTGTGCACCAGCGCCGCCAGCGCCTCTTCCTGCGCCGCGGGCAGGCCGCAGGGGCAGTGGTACAGCGTCTGGTCCGAGAAGTACTTGGCCTCGTAGTCGTAGAACACGCGCGGCGTCTCGATGCGCACCGCCGGCAGGGTCGCGCCCTGCAGCACGCCCACCGAGTACTCGCCGCCGTCGATCCACTCTTCGGCCAGCACCGGGCCGGCCCAACGCGCGGCCTCGGCGAAGGCCGCGGGCAGCTCTCCGGCCGCGTCCACCTTGCTCATGCCCACGCTGGAGCCTTCGCCGGCCGGCTTGACGATCAGCGGCAGGCCCAGCGTCTCGATCACCGCATCGCATTCCGTCACGTCGCGCATCACGCGCCAGCGCGGCGTCGCCAGCCCGGCCGCGGCAAACAGCTGCTTGCTGCGCAGCTTGTCCATCGACAGCGCCGAGCCCAGCACGCCGCTGCCGGTGTAGGGCACGCCCAGCGTCTCCAGCGCGCCCTGCATCAGCCCGTCCTCGCCGCCGCGGCCGTGCAGCGCGATCCAGGTGCGGTCGAAGCCGTCACCGTCGCGCCCCGTCAGCGGCCCCAGCCCGTCGCGCGGGTCCAGCGGATGCGCGTCCACGCCGCGCGCGCGCAGCGCCTCCAGCACCGCCTCGCCGGTCATCAGCGAGATCTCGCGCTCGGCCGAGTCGCCGCCGGCCAGCACGGCCACGCGGCCGAAGGCCGCCGCGTCGCTGACGGGCACGCGGCTCATGGCAGCACCTCCCCGATGATGCGCACTTCGTGCTGCAGCCGGACGCCGTGCACGCGCTCCACCTCGTCGGCCACGTGCGCCATCAGCGCCTCGATGTCCGCCGCGGTGGCGCCACCGGTGTTGACGATGAAGTTGGCGTGCTTCGGCGAGACCTGCGCGCCGCCCAGGGCCAGGCCCTTCAGGCCGGCGCTCTCGATCAGCCGCGCGGCGTGGTCGCCCGGCGGGTTGGTGAACACCGAACCGCAGCTGGGCTCGCCGATCGGCTGGGTGGCCTTGCGGCGCACCAGCAGATCGCGGATGGATTGCTGGGTGACGGGACGGCCGGCGGGGAACACCAGTTCCGCTGCCACGAAGCACTCGCCCTGCGGACCGGAGACGTGGCGGTAGCCGGCCTGGTACTCGCCGCGCGCGCGGCGGCGGCGATACCCCTGCCGGTCCAGCGTCTCCACGGCGCGCACGAAATCCCAGGTTTCGCCGCCGAAGGCGCCGGCGTTCATCGCCAGCGCGCCGCCAAGCGTGCCGGGGATGCCGGCGAAAAACTCGCCCGCGCCCAGGCCCCAGCGCGCACAGCTGCGGGCGATCTTGGCGCAGGGCACGCCGGCCTCGGCGTAGATGCCCTGTTCGTCGATACGCTGCATGCCCGACAGCGCGTTGTGGGTGGCGATCACCACGCCGCGCACGCCGCCGTCGCGCACCAGCAGGTTGCTGCCCAGCCCGGCCCAGTAAACGGGCGTCGCGGGCGGCAGCGAGGCCAGGAAGCCCGCCAGGTCGTCCAGGTCCGCCGGCCGGTACCACGTGTCCGCCGGGCCGCCCACCCGCCAGGAGGTGTGGCGCGCCATCGGCTCGTCCTGCCGCAGCTCGCCGCGCGGCTCGAACCCGGGCCCCTGTTGCATGGCCGCCATCACGAGCGGCCCTCCGCCGGCATCAGCTCCGGCAGCCGGGCCGCCACCGCGCCGATGCTGCCCGCCCCGAAGGTCACCACCAGGTCGCCGGGGCGCAGCACGCCGGCCAGCGCCTCGGGCAGCGACGCCACGTCTTCGACGAACACCGGCTCCACCTTGCCGCGCGAGCGGATGGCGCGCGCCAGCGAGCGGCCGTCGGCGCCCGGGATGGGCTCTTCGCCGGCCGGGTAGACCTCGCACAGCAGCAGCGCGTCGGTGGCAGAGAGCACGCGCGCGAAATCGTCCATCAGGTCGCGGGTGCGGCTGTAACGATGCGGCTGGAAGGCCACCACCACGCGCCGCTCGGGCCAGGCGCCGTGAATCGCTTCCAGCGTGCGCTCCAGCTCCGTGGGGTGATGGCCGTAGTCGTCCACCAGCAGCGCGCGGCCGTCGCCCGCCGCAATCTCGCCGCGCTCTTCCATGCGCCGGTCGATGCCGCCGAAGTTCTGCAGCGCGCGCAGCAGGGCCTCGTCGGGCACTTCCAGCTCCAGCGCCACCGCGATCGCCGCCAGTGCGTTCTGCGCGTTGTGGCGGCCGGCGAGGTTCAGCTCGATTTCCAGCGGCGCCGCCCCGCCCGGGCGCTGCACGCGGAAGCGGCTCATGCGGCCCTCCTGGCGGAAGTCGGTGGCGCGCAGGTCGGCCGCCTCCGAGAAGCCGTAGGTCAGCAGCGCGCGCGGCACGCGCTCCAGCAGCGAGACCGCGCCCGGGTCGTCCACGCACACGATCGCCAGCCCGTAGAAGGGCAGGTTGTGCAAAAAGTCCACGAAGGTCTGCCTGAGCCGCTCGATGTCGCCGCCGTAGGTCGCCATGTGGTCGGCTTCCAGGTTGGTGACCACCGCCAGCATCGGCTGCAGGTGCATGAAGGAGGCGTCGCTCTCGTCGGCCTCGGCCACCAGGAAACGGCCCGCGCCCAGGCGCGCGTGCGTGTCGGCGCTGTTCAGCCGCCCGCCGATCACGAAGGTGGGGTCCAGGCCGGCCTCGGCCAGCACACTGGCCACCAGGCTGGTGGTCGTGGTCTTGCCGTGCGTGCCGGCCACCGCGATGCCGTAGCGGAAGCGCATCAGCTCCGCGAGCATCTGCGCGCGCTGCACCACGGGAATGCGGCGGCGGTGCGCCTCGACGACCTCGGGGTTGTCCATGGACACCGCGCTGGAGACCACCACCACGTCGGCGCCGTCCAGCTGCGCCGCGTCGTGGCCCATCATCACGCGCGCGCCCAGCGACTCCAGCCGCTGTACTACCGGCCCGCTGCGCAGGTCCGAGCCCTGCACCTGGTAGCCCAGGTTGAGCAGCACCTCGGCGATGCCGCCCATGCCGGAGCCGCCGATGCCGACGAAGTGGATGCGGTTGACGCGGCGCATGCGGTTTTTCATGGCGTCGTGGCCGCCGCCCTTGGTGTCGTGTCGGGTATCGGGCTTCACGAGGCGCCCTCCGTCTGCAGTCCGCCGGCTTCCAGCAGCGCCCGCTCGATGGCCGCCAGCGCCTGCGGCCGCGCCGCGGCGCGCGCCCGGCGCGCCATGTCGCGCAGCCGGCTGCGGTCGGCCACCAGCCCGGCCAGCAACCGCGCCAGCCGGTCGGGTCCCAGCTGCCGCTCGGGCAGCAGCACGGCCGCGCCCGCGGCCACCAGGTAGCCGCCGTTCAGCGCCTGGTGGTTGTCCACCGCCGTAGGCAGTGGCACCAGCACCGACGGCAGGCCGGCGGCCGCCAGCTCGGAGACGGTCAGCGCGCCGGCGCGGCAGATGGCGAGGTCGGCCCAGCCGTAGGCCTCGGCCATGTCGTCGATGAACTCGCTGACTTCCGCGGCCACGCCGGCCGCCTCGTAGGCCTGGCGGGCGACCTGCAGCGTGTTGCGGCCCGCCTGGTGACGCACCGCCGGACGCAGCGGCTCGGGCAGCCGCGCCAGCGCCCCGGGGACCGCCTCGTTCAGCGCCAGCGCGCCCTGGCTGCCGCCCAGCACCAGCAGCCGCACCGGCCCCTCGCGCCGCGCCAGCCGGCGGTCCGGCGGCGGCAGCGCGGCGATGCCCGGCCGCACCGGGTTGCCGACCACCTCGGAACTGACGGTGTACGGGAAGGCGCCGGGAAAGGCGGCCAGCACGCGCTTCGCGAAGCGCGCCAGGATGCGGTTGGTGGTGCCGGCGACGGCGTTCTGCTCGTGGATCACCAGCGGCCGGCGCGTCAGCCAGGCGGCGATGCCGCCCGGCCCCGCCGCGTAGCCGCCCATGCCCAGCACCACCGCCGGGCGCAGCCGCAGCATGATGCGCAGCGCCTGCAGCACCGCCAGGCCCACCTTGAAGGGCGCGGTCAGGCGGGTCAGCGGCCCCTTGCCGCGCAGCCCGCCGATGGAGATCCACTCGACCGGGATGCCGGCCTGCGGCACGACGCGCGCCTCCAGGCCGAGCCGCGTGCCCATCCAGGTCACGTCCAGCCCGCGCGCGCGCAGCGCCTCGGCCACCGCCAGCGCCGGGAACACGTGGCCGCCGGTGCCGCCGGCCATGACCAGCACGCGCCCGTTCACGACCGCCTCCGGCCGGGTCGCCGCCGGGCGTAGCCGTCGGCGCTCAGCTCGTAGTGGATGCGCAGCAGCAGGCCGACAGCCGCGCCGGTGATCATCAGGCTGCTGCCGCCGTAGCTCACCAGCGGCAGGGTCAGCCCCTTGGTGGGCAGCAGGCCCATGTTCACGGCCATGTTGATGAAGGCCTGCAGGCCGATCCAGGTGCCCAGCCCGAAGGCCAGGCAGGCGCCGAACACCCGCCCGGCGGCGGCCGCGGCGCTGCTGATGGCGTAGGCGCGCCACA
>DATFKW010000083.1:0-3271 GCA_035268405.1 Gammaproteobacteria bacterium | reverse complement strand
ATGTACTGCCGCTTGCGCGCGGCCGCGACCGAGGCCCGGACGAATGCAGTCTCCTCCGCGGTCATCGTGGACTTGCTGTCGAGCAGTCCCTTGCCCTCGTCCAACGGCTTGCCGGTCGGCAACAGCAGGTCGGGGCTGCGCTCTTCGCGGACCCAGCGCTCGGCCGCGGCGTTGATGCGGCTGTGGATGCGCAGATTCTCGCGGTTCTGCTCGATCCATTCCTTGACCCGCGGCCAGTGCCACAATAGCGCCTCGTGGGTCACCATCACCGAGGCATTGCCGTCGTCGTCCAGTTCCGTGACGAACAGGCGGGCGTCGATGAATGCATTGATGAGCGCGCGCGCCGCCTCCGTCTCGAAATCGTCCTGCCGCGCGCGCCGCCGGCCGATGGCTTCCTGGCCCTCGCGGCGCACGTGGATGAGGGCGTCCAGCACCTGCGGCAGGGCGGCCTGGACCTCCGCCGGAAGCTCCGCGAAGACCGTCTCGGCGCGGCGGGCGAGCGAGCCCTCGACGCCGCCGAGTTCCCGATAGGCGTCCAGCGTCAGCGTGCCGTCCTCGCGGCGCCGCTGGTAGAGCTCTTCCAGGGTGAACTGCAGCAGTGGCAGCAGCTCCGGTCGCACGGCCGCGGCGTCGCGCAGCATGTCGTCCAGCCGCTCGTTGGTGGCGAAGTCCTCCTCGAACCTCAGGCCGGCGGCGCGCGTCGGCAGCCGCACCATCTGGCCGATCTCGGTGGCCGTGGGGGGCATCAGGTCGTACTGGCCGGCGCCTTCCTTGAGCGCCACCAGCTTGGGCAGCGAAGCGCAGCGCGGGTACATGTCGGCGCGGAAAGTGGCCACCACCCAGACACGGCCGCAGCGCGCCAGCACGTCGATGGCGTCGATGAATTTCTCGCGGTCCTCGGCCGTCACCCATTCCTGCGTGAAGATCTCTTCCATCTGGTCTACGACCAGGGCGAGGCGCGTCTCCGGCGGACGCTGGTCGGCCGAGCGGCTGGCCTGCTCGGCGGCGTTGCGCGCCAGCGCCGACTTGATGAGCATGACCGCGGCGCTCGGCGAAGTCTTCAGCACCTCGGCGAGCTCCTCGGGCCCGCTGTCCTCCAGCTGCAGGCCGTGCTCGCGCAGCATGGCGGTGGCCAGCCCGAGGAACAGGTCGCCGCGCACGTCACTGGGACGGAACACGGCCCGGCGCCAGTGACCGACGCCCTCGATGACGCCGGGCTGGGTCAGCATCGGCAGCACGCCGGCGCGCGCCAGCGAGGACTTGCCGCCGCCGCTCATGCCCAGCAGCAGTACGAAGGCCGGACCGCCGGCCGCCTGGCGGCGCAGCAGGTCGAGCACGTCGCCGATGGCCTTGGTGCGGCCAAAGAAGATGGGCGCGTGCTCGTAGTCGAAGTTCTGCAGGCCGCGGAACGGCGAGCCCTTCTTCCAGACGGCGGCGCTGGCTTCCGCGGACCTGTCGCTGTCGGGCAGGGCCCGCTCCACCATCTTTCGCAGGTGGCGCTCGAGCACCTGCTCGAACTCGCTGGGCGACTCGAAGGGATGGAAGGCGGCTTTCAGGCTGCCGTCCTCGGTGTGGTGGAACCATTTCGCGATGAAACCGTCGAGCTTGCGCTTCTGCTCGATGCGGTCCATCAGCGCCGATTCGTCGTCGAGCTGCACCGAGGCCTTGGCCGTCTTGCGATAGACCAGCAGGTAGGGCTTGCCTTTTTCCCTGAAGCCCTCGACGGCGTCCTCGAACTCGAACTCGGTGCCGGAGTCGTAGCGGCTGCCGTCCTCGCGCGTGAAATCCTTCGGAAGCCGCGTGCCGAGTCGCGACCAGAGGATGGCCACCATCACGTCGGCCTCGGAGGGCCTGGTGATCTGTGTCTGGAAAGTGTCGGTGGCGACGAGCGGCTCGTGCTCCCAGAAAATGGGTTCAAGCACGGCCCGTCCCGCGAATTCCGCCTGCACGCGATCGATCACCCGCTGGGCCAGGGTGCGCTCCTCGAAAACGTCTCCCGGGGAAGAGATGAAGATGCGTACGGTACGGAGTTCAGACATTCATGAACCGTGGTCGAGGCGATATTCGGGCTAGAATGACTCAGCCCGGTGGAGGCATCAAGCGCCCTGGAGGAGGAGCGGCCGTACGGCGCCGCCGCGAATGGTGGATCAAGAATTCAAGGCTGACGCCCACGCGGCGTTGCGCACAAAGATCGAGATGCTGCGGCACGACCTGGCGGGCTTGCTGGTGCTGTGGCGGGAGCGCGGCGAGCCCGGCCTGGGCTGGACCGCGACGGCGGAGGCCTACGCCCTGCTGGCGCGCGCCTTCGTCGGAGTCGGGGCGCCTATGCTTGCCCTGGAGGTGGCCGGAGAGGGGTTGGAGTCCTGGCCGGCGGACGTTGCCCTCGCCCAGGTGCAGGGCCTGGCGCTGGCGCGCAGCGGCAGTACCGAGGCCGCCAATGTCGTGCTGGAGGGGCTGCGCAGCCAGGGCCATCTGCAGGACGAGACGCTGGGCGTGCTGGCGCGCACGCACAAGGATCTCGGGCTGGCCGCGAGCGGCGAGACGCGGCGCCGTCACCTGGATGCTGCGCTGCGGCTCTACGGCCAGGCCTACGCGCGCAGTCGCAGCTATTACACCGGCATCAACG
This sequence comes from Gammaproteobacteria bacterium, assembly GCA_035268405.1. GTDB lineage: Bacteria > Pseudomonadota > Gammaproteobacteria > Steroidobacterales > XN24 > XN24. Next base: position 645 of record DATFKW010000083.1, on the reverse strand, counting down.
TCGCAACGCTCGCCGCCCTGCAGGGCGACGGGGCGCAGGCGACCTCGGTGGCGCGCGCGGTGACGCGGGAATGCCTCGATACCCTGGAGCGGCTCGGCCCGGGCGACGACGAGCGGTACTGGGTGCTGGCCACGCTGGGCGAAGCCGCTCTCAGCCTGGAAGACTGGGCGCAGGCCGAGTCCTGGTATCGGCAGGCGGCCGCGGCGGGCCGGCAGCGCTTCGGCGACCTCAACTCGACGCGGCGCCATGCCCGCCTGCTGGTGGCGCACATGGATTGCGACCCCGCGGTGGTGGACGAGTGGCTGCCGCTGCCGCGGGTGGTGCTTTTCTCGGGCCACATGATCGACCGGCCGGAGCGGCCGGAGCCGCGTTTTCCGCAGCGGCTGGAAGGGGCGGTGTACGAGTCGATTCGCCGCTGGCTGCAGCAGAACCACGGGCTGATCGGCGTCTCTTCGGCAGCCTGCGGGGCGGATCTGCTGTTCCTCGAGGCGCTGGAATCGCTGGGCGGCGAAAGTCACATCGTGCTCCCTTACCACCACGACGAGTTCATCGAGGACAGCGTCGCGCTGCCGGGCGCGGCCGACTGGACCGGGCGCTTCGAACGCCAGCTGGGCCATTCGCGCGTCGTGTACGCCTCCAGCAGCC
>DATFKW010000082.1:0-10393 GCA_035268405.1 Gammaproteobacteria bacterium | reverse complement strand
GATCATGTTGCGCGCCACCGGTCCGGTGAGCAGTTCCACGAAGTACTGCGACTCGATCTCCAGGCCCTTGTCGATGGGCACGATGCTGCCCTCGTAGACGCAGGACAGGATGGCGATCGGCGCCGGGTAGTTGTGCATGGTTTTCTGCGACACCAGCGCGGTGCCGACCATGAAGGTCTGCGCGGTGGCCGGGCGGGACGCGCCGGGACCGCCGGGGAACTTGAAACCTTTCTTGTCCCACGGCTGCACGGGGTCGCCGCTCTCCAGTATCCACTGGCGCGCCCTGGCGATCAGCTCGTCGCGGTCGCCCGCCAGCTGCTCGACGATGCCCAGTTCGTGCGCCTTCGCCGGCGGTATGTGCGTGCCCTCGGCCATCAGCGTCAGGGCCTTCTCGGCGCCGATCATGCGCGGCAGCCGCTGCGTACCGCCGGCGCCCGGCAACAGCCCGACCTGGACCTCCGGCAGCCCCAGTTTCGCCTTGGGGTGATCCAGGGCGACGCGGTGATGACAGGCCAGGCACAGTTCCAGGCCGCCGCCCAGCGCCGTGCCGTTGATGGCCGCCACCAGCGGCTTGCCGCAGGTTTCCATCTTGCGGAACTGCAGCGTGAAGCTGCGCGCGAACTCGTAGATCGCGGCCGCGTCGCCGCCGCGCTCGAACACGCTCACCAGGTCCTTCAGGTCGGCGCCGGCGATGAAGCTGTCCTTGCCGGAGGTGATCACGGCGCCCTTGACGGCGTCGTCCGCGGCCAGCGTGTCGATCGCCTGCTCGAGCTCGCTCATGAACTGCGGCGTGAGCACGTTCATGGAGCGGCCTGGAATGTCGATGACCAGCAGGGCGACGCCGTCCTGGTCCACGGAATATTTGATGGTTTCACTCATGATCGAAATCCCTTCACTCGCGCTCGAGAATGGTCGCGGTGCCCATGCCCGCGCCCACGCAGAGGTTCACCAGGCCGGTCGACAGGTCGCGGCGCTCCATCTCGTCGAGCAGGGTGCCCATCACCATGGCGCCGGTGGCGCCCAGCGGGTGGCCCAGCGCGATGGCGCCGCCGTTGACGTTGATCTGGTCGTGCGGCACCTCGAGCTGCTGCATGAAGCGCAGCACCACCGAGGCGAAGGCCTCGTTCAGCTCGAACAGCTCGATGTCGCCGCGCGTCATGCCGGCGCGCGCCAGCGCCTTCTGCGCCGAGGGGGCGGGGCCGGTCAGCATGATGGTGGGCTCGCTGCCCACGGAGGAGAAGGCGCGGACCTTGGCGCGCGCCGCCCGGCCCAGCCGGTCCGCCATCTTCTTGCTGGCCACCAGCACGGCGGCGGCACCGTCGACGATGCCGCTGGAATTGCCGCCGGTGTGCACGTGGCGGATCGCCTCGACCTCCGGGTAACGCTGTATGGCCACGGCGTCGAAACCGGCCTGCTGGCCGGGAATCTCGAAGGCGGCGCGCAATCCGGCCAGTCCGTCCAGCGTGGTGTCGGGCCGCATGTGCTCGTCGCGCGCCAGCACCACCTGGCCGAGGCGATCGCGCACCGGCACAATCGAGCGACTGAAGCGATCGGCCTCCCACGCGGCGGCGGCACGACGCTGACTCTCGAGCGCGTAGCGGTCGCAATCCTCGCGGCTGATGCCGTAGATGGTGGCGATCAGGTCGGCGCTGATGCCCTGCGGGACGAAATAGGTGTTCCAGGCCACCTGCGGGTCGGTCGCCATGGCGCCGCCGTCCGAGCCCATCGGGATGCGCGACATGGATTCCACGCCCCCGGCAATCACCAGGTCGGCCTGTCCCGACATCACCAGCGCCGCGGCGGTGTTCACTGCTTCCAGCCCGGAGGCGCAGAAGCGGTTGATCTGCTTGCCCGGGACGCTTTCCGCGTAGCCCGCGTTGAGGGCCGCGACGCGCGCGATATCGGCGCCCTGTTCGCCCACCGGCGTGACGCAGCCGATGATGACGTCCTCGACCAGCGATGTGTCGAGCTCGTTGCGCTCGCGCAGCGTGTCGAGCAGCTGCGTGAGCAACTGGATGGGCGTGATGCCGTGTAATGCGCCGTCGGGTTTCCCGCGGCCGCGCGGCGTGCGCACGTGGTCGATGATGTAGGCGTCGGTCATGACTCGCTGTCCCGTAGAGGTTGGCGCCCGGAGCAACGGCTGGGGGCCGCGGCGGGCGACTGGGGCGGTGGGCCGGGCCGCTGACCCTGGAGTCATACGGCCGTTTGATTCCGCCATTATAGACAGCCCCGGCTGCGCGGGCGATGCCCCCGCGTCATGGGGCGCGACCATTGCCAAGCTTTCCCCGGCCGCGTAACTTTGAGCGGTTAAGGAGGAGGATTCTCAGCTTGCGTATCGGGGTATTTGATTCCGGCCTGGGCGGCGTCGCGGTCCTGAAGGCCATCCGGGCGCGCCTGCCTGGCGCGTCGCTGCACTACGTCGCCGATTCCGCCTGGGTGCCCTATGGCGGCCGCGGCGAGGACGTCATCCGCCGGCGCGCCCGCTCGCTCACGCGTTACCTCGTGGACCACGGCGCGGACATGGTCGTCGTGGCCTGCAACACGGCGACTGCGGCCGCCGTGCCCCAGCTGCGCCAGGACTTCGACCTGCCGGTCGTCGGCATGGAGCCCGCGGTCAAGCCCGCCACCGCCGCGACGCGCAACGGGGTCGTCGGCGTTATGGCCACCGTCGGCACCCTGCAGAGCGCGCGCTTCGCCGCGCTGCTGGACCAGTTCGGGGGCGATATCGAGGTGCTGACCCGGGCCTGCCCGGGACTGGTGGAGCAGGTGGAAGCCGGCGACCTGGACGGGCCGCGCACGCGGACGCTGGTCGAGCAATACACCGCGCCGCTCCTCAGGGCCGGCGCCGACACGCTGGTGCTCGGCTGCACGCATTTCACCTTCCTGCGCGAGCTGGTGCAGGCGGTGGCGGGCCCGGAGGTGCAGGTGATCGACACCAACGAAGCGGTGGCCCGGCGGGTCGAGGCGGTGTCCCGCTCCCTGGTCAGCGGTTTCCAGCGCGCCAGCGGCGTGGAGTTCTGGACCAGCGGGGACGTCGCGGCGCTCTCGGCGCCGCTGTTCAAGCTATGGGGCGAGCGCGCGCCCTTCAGCAACCTGCCGAGCGAGTTCTCCGGCGGCACCGGCTAGGCCCGGCACCGGCCAGGCCCGTGGCCGGGCGGGCATTTCAGCGGCGCCGGGACAGCGACCCGAGCAGCCCTCGCAGCAGCGACCGACCGAGACTTCGTCCGAGCTGGCTGCCCATGCTGCGCACGGCACTCTTGGTCGCCGCCTCCACGTAACCCTGGCGATTGCCGCCGCGCGGCCTGCGCGCCTTGTCCGCCCGCGCGGCCTCCTTCGCCGCCGCTTCAGCCGCCGCATCCCTTGCCGCATCCTCGGCCGCCTGCCGGGCCCGCGCAGCGAGAATCTCGTAGGCCGATTCCCGGTTGACCGGCTGGTCGTACAAGCCGCCGACCGGGCTGCGGCCGCGCACCGTGGCCCGCTCCTGCTCGCTGATGGCGCCGATGCGGGAGCAGGGCGGCCGCACCAGGCAGCGCTGCACGACCCCGGGCACGCCGCGATCTTCGAGCATCGACACCAGCGCCTCGCCGACACCCAGTTCGGTGATTGCCGTCGCGGTGTCCAGCGCGGGATTCTGCCTGAAGGTCGTGGCCGCGGCGCGCACGGCCTTCTGGTCGCGCGGGGTGAACGCGCGCAAGGCGTGCTGAACGCGATTGCCGAGCTGCCCCAGCACCGGGTCGGGCAGGTCGAGCGGGCTCTGGGTCACGAACCAGACGCCGACGCCCTTCGAGCGGACCAGGCGCACCACCTGCTCGACCTTGGCGACCAGCGCGGGCGGCGCGTTGTCGAACAGCAGGTGCGCCTCGTCAAAGAAAAACACCAGCCTGGGCAGCGGCGGATCGCCGACTTCGGGAAGTTGCTCGAACAACTCCGCGAGCAGCCACAGCAAGGCCGTGGCGTACACCCGCGGCGAGTGGAACAGCACGCGCGCGTCGAGCACGTTGATGATGCCGCGCCCGGACAGGTCGGTGCGCATCAGGTCTTCCAGCTTGAGCGCGGGCTCGCCGAAAAAACTGGCTCCGCCCTGCGCTTCCAGCCCGAGCAGGCGACGCTGGATGGCGCCGATCGATGCGCTCGTGACGCGACCGTATCTTGCGGAAATTTCCTGCCGGTGGTCCGCCGCGTAGTTCAGCAGCGCGCGCAGGTCGGGCAGGTCGAGCAGCAGCAGGCCTTCCTCGTCGGCGAAGCGAAATACCACCTGCAGCACGCCCTCCTGGGTCTCGTTCAGCTCCAGCAGTCGCGCCAGCAGCATCGGGCCCATCTCCGACACCGTGGTTCGCAGGTGATGCCCGCCGTGGCCGAATACGTCCCAGAACACCACCGGGGAAGCCGCCAGTACCGGCGGCGCCATGCCGATTTTCGCCACCCGCTCGTCGATGCGCGGATGGGGCGAGCCGGCCTGCGACAGCCCGGCCAGGTCGCCTTTCACATCGGCCAGGAACACCGGCACGCCGCGCGCCGAAAAAGCTTCGGCCAGCACCTGCAGAGAGACCGTCTTGCCGGTCCCGGTAGCCCCGGCAATCAAGCCATGGCGGTTTGCATAACGCGGGTCCAGCAGCACCTGCCCCGTTTCGTGGCCGCCCACCAGGATTTTTTCTTGCTTCATCGTGTTCCCCGTCAACGCGTTACTTCTTCCAGTCGGCTCGCAGCCGCGGCGCCCGCAAGACAGGTGAGCCCCAGCAGCCCGATCGTCTCCGCCGTGCCGACCCACTCGGCAACGATTCCGAACACGCCGCCGGCCAGCAGCACCACGCCGATCACCGTGTTGCTGACGGCCACGTAAGTGGCGCGCGTGTCCATCGTCCCCATATCGACCAGGTAGGTCTTGCGCCCGATGCGGATCCCGGCATGCGCGATGCTGACCAGCAGGAAGGCGCCGATGATCACCAGGCCCGGAGGAAAGACGGCAGCGCCCGCCATGTACCAGCCGGCGACCGCGAGGCTGAGCAGGCCCGCCGCGACCGAGGCGATTCGGAGCACGTTGCGACTGGAGCGGTCGGCCATGCGACCCCAGAAGCCGGCGCTGACCGTCGAGGCGACGCCCGCGGCCACCAGCAGCGCGCCCAGCCCGCCGATACCGCCGTCCGTCTCCTCGCGCGCCAGCGCCGCATAAAACGGCACCATCAGGGCGGTGGCCACCAGCAGCGCCCGCGCGACGACGAAGCGCCGGAACGGCCTGTCGGACACCAGCACCGAGAGACTCGCCAGCGCCTCGCGCCCGGCATTGCCGCCGCCCCCGGTGGCGCCCGGTTGCTCGCGCAGGGCCGCGTACAATCCCGCGCCCACCAGCCAGAGCCCGCCCCCGATGACCAGCAGACCGACAACCCCGGCCACGCCGGCCGGCGCCTCGTGCCCGACCTGCAGCCAGCCGCCGATCGCCACGGTGGCCAGTCCTGACACCGCAGTGGCATAGCCGCTCAGTGTTCCGCGCCGCGTCTTCGACACGGTCTTGCCGACCACGTCCTTGAAGGCCACCGAGGAAACGCCGCGGGCAATGCTGAATACCGCCAGCAGACCGACCACCGCCCAGCCGGCCGCCGCGCCCTCCAGCAGCAATGCGGCCAGTGCCATCGCCATCACGCAGCCGCCCTGCACGACACTGCCCGCAACCCAGAACCATTTGCGCACCGGCCGCGCGCGAATCGCCGCCGCCACGAACAGCTGCGGCAAGAGCGCGAGCGATTCGCGCACCGGCACCAGCAGCCCGATGAAGAAGCCCGGCGCGCCGGCGGCCGACAACAGCCACGGCAATACCAGCCTCGCGCTCGCCAGCTCGTCGCCGATCTTGGTGCAGACATTGGCGCCGAGCTGCAGAAAAAAATTCTCCGGCTGGTCGTTGCAGGCGGACTCCGGAATGTCCTTGCACACGCGCGCGTCCTCGTCGCCCGTCACCATGTCGTAAAAGGACTGCATGAGCCGCGCGCGCGTCATGCCTCGGGATTCCCCAGGTAACGGGCCCCCGCCCGCATCAGCGCGGCAAAGCCCTCGCCGTCACCCGCCTTGACCGCCGCCTCGACGCGCGTCGCGGCCGTCGCGAGCGCTTCCAGCGGCGCCATGGCGTGCGGGTTGAGCGACTGGATCTCGAAATAGAGCTCGGGGTTTTCCCGCGCGACGCGCGCCGCCACCCGCAGCTGCGCACCGAAAGTGGTGCTGGCGAAGGCCGCGAGTTCGTCGACGGCCCGCCCGCTGCCGGCCAGCGCCGTGAAGAAGGCGATGTTGGTGGCATGCGACAGGCCGAGCACCCATGCGACCAGGCGGTCGTGCTGTTCCAGCGACATCTCCGCAAGCCCCACGGAGGTCTGCTCGAACAGCGCGCGGACGGCCGCCTGCGCGCCTGGCGCGCCGATGTCCACCAGGATCACGTGACGACCGGCCAGCAGCCTCACGTCCGGGCCGAACATCGGGTGCACTGAAGCGACGGCGACGCCCGCCGCCCGCAGCGCCGCCAGCGCCGGCGCCACCGGCGTCTTGATGGAGCCGATTTCGACCACCAGGCCGGCCGGTTGCAGCGTCGCCAGTTCCTCGAGAATGGCCACGGTGGCCGCCAGCGGCGCGGCTACGATCACCAGTTCCGCGTCGCATGCCGCCTGGCGCCAGTCCTCGTGCCACGGCAGGCCGGGCACGGCGCCGGCCGGGTCCGCCACGCTCACGGCCCAGCCCTGCGTGGCCAGGAACTCGGTGAACCAGCGGCCCATGCGCCCCGCCCCGCCGATGACCAGCGCCTGGCGACCGGCCCCGGCACCCAGCGCCTCCAGCCGGTCGCGCTCCTGGCTGGTCAACGATGCCTCGATCATCGCGCCCACCAGGCGCTCGCCCAGCTCCGGGTCCAGCCCCCGCGCCCGCGCCCGCGTGCGGGCCAGCTCGCGCACCTCGCGCTCGCGGCTGTAATCGCGGGTCGGCTGGCGGTGGTCGCGCTTGAGCCGCCCGATCTCCGCCACGATGGCCTGGCGGCGCGCGGCCATGTCGATCAGTTCGCCGTCGAGCGCGTCGAGCTCGCCCCTGAGATCGGCCAGGCTTTGCTGTGGGTCCGTCAATGCATTCTCTCCCTCGGGTGAACGGGCGCCAGCATAGCCCAGGCTCCTGCAATGGGGCATTATCCCCAGCTGAGATGCAGATACTCGACAAGACCCTGCTGGCTGCCCGCATCGTGCGCTGGCGCCTGAGCTGGTCCCGGCGGAACCTCGACTACCGGCCGCCGGGCGTGCTTGACGACCGCTTCATGACAGCGCGCGAGGCCGCGCGGCTGATTCCCGACGGCGCCTGCGGCCTGTCCACCGGCATGGCCGGCAACGCGCGCTGCTCCACGCTGCTATGGGCCATCCGCGAGAACTTCCAGGCCAGCGGCCATCCCGCCGGCCTGACCTGGATCGCGGTCGGCGGCCAGGGCGGACGCGGGCGGGCGCCGGGCACGGTGGAGGAACTGGGCCTCCCGGGACTGGTGACGCGCTTCATCTCGGGCCACGTGGAGACCACCAAGTCGCTGCTGGCGCTCGCGGACGCGGGCGCGCTCGAGCTGCACGTCATGCCGCAGGGCGAGATGTGCTTCGCGCTGGAGGCCCAGGGCCGCGGCGAGGACGCCGTGCTGAGCCGCACCGGCATCGGCACGGTGCTGGACCCGCGCTGCGGGCGCGGCTCGGCGGTGACGCCGGACGCCCGCGACGAATTCATCGACAGCGCGGGCGAAGAGCTGCGCTTCAGGCTGCCGGCGCTGGAGGTGGCGGTGATCGCCGCCCCCTGGGCCGACGCCGACGGAAACATCTATTTCGACGGTGCGGCCACGCTCACCGAGATCCTGGATGCGGCGGCGGCGGCCCGCGCCAACCGCGGCAAGGTGCTGGTGAGCGTCGCCGGCGTCATCCCGGCCGACGTCGGACGCGTGGGCCTGCCCGCCTCGATGGTGGACGCGGTGGTCGTGAACCCGCGCCAGGAGCAGACCATCCTCGCGCCGCAGCGCAGCCACTGGCCACTGTTCACGGCAGGCGGCGACGGCGACGACGAGGCCGCCATCGAGAAGCTGCGCTACATCAACCGCGTGCTGCGCCTGACGCCGGTGCGCGGGCCCGTGGAATGCGCGCTGGCGCGGCTGGGCGCGCACGTCTTCGCGCGCGCCGTTACGCCGCCGGCCGAGGTCAACATCGGCGTGGGCTTCGGCGAGGAAGTCTGCCGCGAACTCTACCAGAGCGCGCTCCGCCCGCAGCTGACTTTCACCACGGAGACCGGCGTGTACGGCGGCCTGCCGGCCCCCGGCATTTATTTCGGCGCGGCCGTGAACCCGCAGCGCATGGAAAGCTCCGCCTGGATGTTCCGCCATTACCAGCAGCACCTGGACGCCACCGTCCTGGGCTTCCTGGAGGTGGACGGCGCCGGCAACGTCAACGTCTCGCGGCGCGGCGAGCGCATGGCGGACTACGTGGGTCCCGGCGGATTGCCCAGCATCACCGCCAGCGCGCGCAGCTGCATCTTCGTCGGCACCTTCATGCAGGGCGCGAAATGGCGCATCGAGGATGGCCGCATGGCGCTGGAATCGCCGGGCCGCCCCAAGCTGGTCGACACGGTCGCCGAGGTGACCTTCAGCGGGCGGGAAGCGCTGAAAGCCGGCAAGGAGGCCTGGTACGTCACCACGGTGGGCGCGTTCAGGCTCACCGGGGGCGGCCTGGTGCTGGAAATCGTCATGCCCGGGCTGGACGTGGAACGCGACATCCGTCCGCACTGCGGACTGCGCTTCGGACTGCCGCCGGGCGGTCCTGAAGAGGCCCCCGCCTCCGTGCTGAGCGGGGTAGACTACGCGCTGGCCTGGGGCACTGGGACACAGCGCTGAGGAAGCATCGATGAATGGTGGCGCAAGAATCGCCCGCGTTCTGTACGACCGCGGCGTGCGAGAGATTTTCACTTTGTGCGGCGGCCATATCTCGCCCATCCTGGTGGAAGCGAAACGCATCGGCATCCGCATCACGGACGTGCGCGACGAAGCCACCGCCGTGTTCGCCGCCGACGCCCACGCGCGGCTGACGGGCGTGCCGGGCGTGGCCGCCGTCACCGCCGGGCCGGGACTCACCAACACCATCACGCCGCTGAAGAACGCCCAGCTCGCGCAGTCGCCGGTGCTGGTGCTGGGCGGCGCCACCGCGACCGCCTTGAAGAAACGCGGCGCGCTGCAGGACATCGACCAGATGCCGCTGATGACGCCGCACGTGAAATACGCGCGCGCCGTGAAGCGGCTGCGCGATCTCGCCCCGGCCGTGGTCGAGGCGCTGGAGGCGTCCGACTCGGGCGTGCCCGGGCCGGTCTTCGTCGAATGCCCGGTGGACCTGCTGTACGACGAGGACACCATTCGCGGCTGGTACGCCGAGAGCATGCCGCGCGGCGACAGCCTCGGCGACAAGGTCGTGCGACGTTACCTGCAATGGCATACCGACCGGATTTTCGCCGGCGGCGATCGCATGCCGAAACCGGCCAGCGAATCACCGGCCGTGCTGCCGCGTCCCGACGCCATCCGCGAAGTCGCCAGGCACCTCGCAGGCGCGCAGCGCCCGGTGATGGTGTGCGGCAGCCAGGCGCTGGCGCGCGCCGGCGACGCCGACCTGGTGCGCGACGCGATCGTCAAGCTGGGCATCCCCGTTTACCTGTCGGGCATGTCGCGCGGACTGCTGGGCGCGGAGCACCCCTTGTTGTTCCGGCACCGGCGGCGCAACGCGATCAAGAACGCCGACCTGGTCATCCTCGCCGGCGTGCCCTGCGACTTCCGGCTGGACTACGGCAAGCAGATCCGGCGCAGCGCCCGGCTCGTTTCTTTCAACCTCAGCCGTCGGGAGCTGCGTCTCAACCGGAAGCCGGACAACGGCCTGCTGGCGGATCCCGGCTTATGCCTGCGCGCGCTGGCCGATGCCGTCACCAGCGTGCCGCCGGATCGCGAAGGCTGGTTCGCCGAGCTCACGGAGCGCGACCAGGCCCGCGAGACGGACATCACCGAGCGCGCCGCAGCGAGCGGCGAGGGCGTCAACCCGCTGCGCCTGTGCCGCGAGATCGACGCCGTGCTGCCCGACGACAGCGTGCTGGTCGCCGACGGCGGCGATTTCGTGGGCACCGCGTCCTACACCGTGCGCCCGCGCGGGCCGTTGCGCTGGCTGGATCCGGGCGCCTTCGGCACGCTGGGCGTCGGCGGCGGCTTCGCCATCGGCGCGGCGCGCGCGCGCCCTTCCGCGGAGATCTGGATCATGTACGGCGACGGCTCGCTCGGCTACAGCCTGATCGAGTTCGACAGCTATGTGCGCCACGGGCTGGCGCCGATCGCCATCATTGGCAACGACGCCTGCTGGGCGCAGATCGCGCGCGAGCA
>DATFKW010000081.1:0-4363 GCA_035268405.1 Gammaproteobacteria bacterium | reverse complement strand
TGGGCCTGTCGAACAAGCGCACCTTGTCGATGAACTGGAGCATTTACAATGCCTCCGTCACGCAGCTTTACTACGGGCGTTCCGGGCGCCACGAGGATGCACTGCTGCTGGGTTTCAACAACGTCGCTCACCTGGAACTGTCCGGCGGGCGCAAACTCGTCACCTTCAGGTAGATCGCCATGAACTTCCAGATCGACCCCGAATTGTCCGCGCGCCTGGAACAGGTCCGCAGCTTCGTCATCGAGCAGGTGCAGCCGCTGGAGCCGCTGCTGCTGGCCGGCGAGTGGGACGCGCTCTACGCGGCGGTGGAAGAGCACCGCGCGGAGGTCAGGCGACGCGGCTGGTGGGCGCCGAACCTGCCGCCGGAGGAAGGCGGCTCGGGCGAGGGCCTGGTCGCGCTCGGACTGATCTCCGAGGTGCTGGGGCGCAGCCCGCTGGGCCACCTGGTGTTCGGCTGCCAGGCGCCCGACGCGGGCAATGCCGAGTTGCTGGCCGCCCACGGGGCGCCCGCGCAGCGCGAGCGCTTTCTCGAGCCACTGGCGCGCGGCGAGATCCGCAGCTGCTTCCTGATGACGGAACCGGAGTTCGCCGGCTCCAACCCCACTGAAATGGGCACCACCGCGGTGCGCGATGGCGACGAGTTCGTCGTCAACGGTCACAAGTGGTTCGCCACCGCCGCCGAGGGCGCGCGTTTCGGCATCTGCATGGCGGTCACCGACCCGGACGCCGACAAGTACCGGCGCGCCAGCATGATCCTGGTGGAAACCGACCGGCCCGGTTACCAGCTGGTGCGCAACATCCCGGTCATGGGACACGCGGGGCGCGGCTTCTTCACCCACGGGGAAGTGCGCATGGAGAATCTGCGCGTGCCGGCGGAGAACCTGCTGGGCGAGGCCGGCGCGGGCTTCGCGATGGCGCAGGAGCGGCTGGGACCCGGGCGCATCCATCACTGCATGCGCTGGCTGGGCATCTGTCGCCGGGCCATCGACGAGTTGCTGGCGCACGCGCTGCGGCGCGAGATCAAGCCGGGCCTGCCGCTGGCGAAGATGGGCACGGTCCAGGACTGGATCGCCGAATCGGCCGCCGAGGTGGAGGCCGCGCGCGCGCTGGTGCTGATGACCGCCTGGACCATCGAGCAGGAAGGCTTCCGCGCGGCGCGCGAGCGTGTCTCCATGATCAAGTTCTACACCGCCAACGTGATGCAGCGGGTGGTCGATCGCGCCCTGCAGGCGCACGGCGGGCTGGGCGTGACCGACGACCGTATCCTTGCGTTTTTCTTCCGCGAGGAACGCGCCGCGCGCATCTACGACGGGCCGGACGAAGTGCATCGCATGGCCGTCGCGCGCCGCATGCTGAAGTCGGCCGCCGGGTCGTGAGCGCCGGGGCCCCGCCCGAGGACACGCAGCCGCCGCGCCAGGGCGAGGCGCTGGACGCGGCCGTAGTGGCGGACTTCCTGGCCCGCGAGCTGCCCGGCTTCGAGGGGCAGGTGAGCATCGCGCAGTTCCCCGGGGGCGCCTCCAATCTCACCTACCGGGTGCGCAGCCCGGCGGGCGAATGGGTGCTGCGGCGACCGCCCTTCGGCACCAAGGCGCGCAGCGCGCACGACATGGGGCGCGAATACCGCATTCTTTCGCGCATCCACGAGGCCTTCCCCTATGCGCCGCGACCGCTGCTGTTCTGCGGCGACCGCGAGGTGCTGGGCGAGGAGTTCTACCTGATGGAGCGGCTGCGAGGCCGCATCCTGCGCCGCGACCTGCCGGCAGACATGCGCCTGGACCCGGCGCAGGCGCGCGCGCTGTGCGGCCGGCTGGTGGACGTGCACGCCGAGCTGCACGCGGTGGATTACCGCGCCGCCGGGCTGGAGGACCTGGGCCGTCCGGAAGGCTACGTGGAACGCCAGCTGAAAGGCTGGTCGGAACGCTATCGCGCCGCCCGCACGGAAGACGTCCCCGACAACGAGGCGCTAATGGCCTGGCTGGACGCCCAGCGCCCGGCGGAGGCGGCGCGCGCGACGCTGATCCACAACGACTACAAGTTCGACAACGTGGTGCTGAACGAGGCGGACGGCGACTGGCGCATCACCGGCGTGCTCGACTGGGAAATGGCCACCATCGGCGATCCGTTGATGGACCTGGGCGCCTCGCTGGCCTACTGGGTGCAGGCCGACGACCCGGAGCCGCTGCAGCAGATCCGCATGCTCCCCACCCAGTTGCCGGGCATGATGCGCCGCGTGGAGCTGGTGGAATACTACTGCGAGCGCACCGGGCTCGCGCCGGCAAGCTTCGACTTCTACTACGCCTACGGCCTGTTCCGTCTCGCCGTCATCGTGCAGCAGATTTATTACCGCTTCGTGCTCGGCCAGACGCGCAATCCGCGATTCGCGCCCTTCGGCCAGTTCTGCACCGTGCTGTCGGGCGCCGCGGCGGCGGTGGCCGAGGGCAAGGGCCGATTCTAGCGGCGCGTCGGCGCAGGCATGGTTTTCGCTTCCGTCCACAGGAGTTCCAGATGAATGACCCACTGTTCAGGCTCGACGGCCGCATCGCCCTGGTGACCGGCGCCTCGCGCGGCATCGGCGAAGCCACCGCCCACCTGCTCGCCCGCCACGGCGCGCACGTGATCGTCAGCTCGCGCAAGCAGGAAAGCGTGGAAGCGGTAGCCGAGGCGATCCGCGCCGACGGCGGCCAGGCTTCGGCGCTGGCCTGCCACGTGGGCGAGGTCGACGCCATCGAGGCGGCCTTCGAACAGGTCGGGCGAGAGCACGGACGGCTGGACATCCTGGTCAACAACGCCGCTACCAACCCGCATTTCGGCCACATCGCCGAGACGCCGGTCTCGATGATCGAGAAGACCGTCGACGTCAACGTCCGCGGCTATTTCCTCATGTCGCAGAAGGCGGCACTGATGATGAAAGAGCATGGCGGGGGCGCCATCGTGAACACCGCGTCGATCAACGGCGAGCGGCCCGCCCCGGGGCAGGGCATCTACTCGGTGACCAAGGCCGCGGTGATGGCCATGACGCAGGCTTTCGCCAAGGAATGCGCGCCGTGGAAGGTGCGGGTCAACGCCGTATTGCCCGGGCTGACCGACACGAAGTTCGCCTCCGCGCTGATCGGCAACGAGCGCATTCTCAACATGATCATGCCGCTGATCCCCATGGGCCGGGTGGCCCAGCCGGAGGAGATCGCCCCGGCCATCCTGTTCTTCGCCTCGGACGCGGCGTCTTACGTCACCGGCGCCTGCCTGCCCGTGGACGGTGGCTTTCTTGCCTGAGCCGGAATCGAAAAGCGCGCGGGCCGCGGCGTGAGCTTCGTGCCGGCACTGCCCGCCGCCCTGTTGCTGGTGTCGGCGACTAACCTGCCTTTCGGCTACTGGCGGGCGACGCTGCCAAAGCGCTCGGCGCTGTGGTTCGTCGCCATCCACGCGCCTATCCCGCTGGTGTGGCTGATCCGCAATCTGCTCGGGCTGGAATGGCAGCTGGCCACGCTGCCGTTGTTCGTGGCCGCCTATTTCCTCGGGCAATGGCTGGGCGGACGGCTGCGCCGCGTGCGAGTTTCGGGCGCCGCCGGGGCTGCCGAACGCTGAGCGCTGGCCTATGCTTTGGGTAGGCATACCCGAGGGAGGTGGACGCCATGACAGAGCTTTCGAGGCAACAGAAAGCAGTGGAAAAACTGCGCCAGGAACGCGACGAACTGCGGCTGCAGGTGCACCTCGGCCGGGCCGAATTGCAGGAGGAATGGCAAGCCCTGGAGCACAAGTGGGAGACGCTGGAGGCGCGCCTGGCCGACGCCGCCGGCGAGGCGCGCGAAGCCTCGCAGGACATCGGCGCCGCGATCGGTGTGCTCACCGACGAACTCGGCCACGCCTACCGGCGGATCCGCGACAAGCTGCGTTGATCGACGGCGCATCGCCGGCTCGCGGGCGGCCGCCGTGGTGACCGCGCGCTAGAGCCGGCGATACTCCACGATCTTCAGCCGGCCGCGCAGGCGGCCTTCCTCGTACTGCTCCAGCTGCACCAGCGCCATGTCCATTTCGGGCGCCAGCCAGAGCCTGAACAGCCGGTCGCGCCGCTCGCTGCGGTACTCGAGGCGCACGGTTTCCAGCTCGCCGAGTTCGGTGGACAGGGTCTCGCGGCCGGCCACCTCCACATCGACCTGCTCCACCCGGCTGCGGTCATCCACCACCCCGTAGACATTCGCGAGACTGCCGCGCGCCATGTCGTGGGCCAGCGCCAGGCGCAGGCTCAGCAGGTCGTAGGTCCCCGGGTTCCATTCCCGTGTCGTCTGCTCGCCGCGGAAACGGATTCGCATCTCGCCTTTCAGCGGCTCGAAACGGATGTCACTGTCGCGGCCGCCGAACTCGTCCC
>DATFKW010000080.1:0-11235 GCA_035268405.1 Gammaproteobacteria bacterium | reverse complement strand
AGCGATCGTTTTCTACGCCGTCTCTCAATCACTGCTGACGGGCTTGCTGGGCGGCCAGCCGCCCGTTTTACCGACCCGCGTCGCGACACATGCGGAAATCGAGTGGCCAGCCGTACTGCAGCGGCTCGACCACACGCTGCCGGAAGGGCGCACCGTGTTCTTCTATCCTCCGGCGGAGCCAGGCACGCCGCTGGTGTTTCGCAAGCAGCTCCCGGGGGAGCTGCATCCCAACGGTCGGAGCCATGTCCTGCTGGACGCGCGGGGCGAACTGGCAGCCGCCTACGACGCCAGCGCCGCGGGCTGGGGCATCCGCGCGACTGATTCGATCTACCCGTTGCATGCCGGTCGCGTTGGCGCGAGCTGGTGGCAATGGGTGGTGGCGATCGCGGGCGTGTTGCCATTGCCGCTGTTCATCACGGGTTTCATTCTCTGGCGTCGGGCGCGTCCCCCGGCGCGAAATAGATCAGCGTCCAGCCGTTCGCCGGCTTGAAGGGCTGCTCCTCGGAATAGAGGTGGAAAAGCCCGTCCGGGGTCACGCTGCCGATCAGCACCCAGTCCTCGCCCGGCTCGCCGAGCCGCTCTTTCACGTCTTCCATGCCGTGGCTTTCGCCCAGGCTGGTCTGCTGCATGCGCCAGCCATCATCCAGGCGTTTTTTCAGCGTCTCGAAATCGGACTTGTCATCGAAGGCCGTGTGGCCGCGCTGCTGCAGCGTCATGCGCTTCGCCTCGTTGCGGGACTCCTGGTGGGTCGACAGCTGGAAGGTGCGGTGGCGGCCGAAAACATCGCCCTGCGCCTTGCAGACCAGCGCATTGTAAAAATCGTTCTCGGTGGCGCAGAGCAGGTAACTCAGGTGCTGCACTTCGAGCTCGTGTTCGGCATGCTCGGACAGGATCTCGCCGTAGTAGATATCGATGTCGTCCATCCGCAGCGGCCGCAGGCGCTCGTAGGCGCCGTCAGTGACCAGCACGTCGATCTCCAGCTTCTGCAGCGTCTGCGCCAGGGCGTGCGTCCACGGTGTCGCGCCCACGATCAGCAGCCCGTTGGCGCGCCGGGCCGCAAGGTCGAGATGGCGCGTGACGACGCCCAGCGTGAGCCCGTGCGCGAGTGCGGTGACCACGATCACCAGGAACACGATCGGCAGCAGGCGCTCCGCATCGGCGTAGCCGGCAGTGACCATCGCCGGGCCGAAGATGCTGGCCGCAGCCGCCGCCACGATGCCGCGGGGCGCGATCCAGGCGAGCAGCAGCTTGTCCTCCTTGCGCATCGGCGCGCCGGCGGTGGCCAGCGCAATGGTCAGCGGCCGGACCAGCAACAGGATCGCCGCCAGGAAGAGGCCGAGACGCCAGTCCAGCAACTGGAACTGGCTCAGTTCGAGCTGCGAAGGGATCACGATGAAAAGCACGGACAGCAGGATGACGCTGAGGTTCTCTTTGAAATGCTGCAGGGCTTCGCGCTCCATCAGCTGCATGTTGCCGATCACCACCCCCATGACGGTGACGCTCAGCAAGCCGGCTTCGTGCTGCACCAGGTTGCTGGCCCAGTAGGCAGTGAGCACCAGCACCATCAGCAGCGGCGGCTTGAGATCCTCGGGCACCCAGCCGCGGCGAAAGAACCAGCCGGTCAGCCATCCGCCCAGGCCGCCGGTGAGTCCCGCCGCCAGCAGGGCCGTGCCCAGGCTTAGCAGGATGTCGCCGAACTCGCCGCCGGCCACTGTGAAAAACTGGAAAGTAAGCACCGCCAGCAGCACGCCCACGGGATCGTTGGCGATGCCTTCCCACTTGAGCAGCGAGGCGGATTCCTTGTTGAGCCGCGCCTGCTTCACCAGCGGCCCGATGACGGTGGGACCGGTGACCACCAGGATCGCGCCGAGCACACACGCCACCGGCCAGCTCAGCCCGGCCACGTAGTGCGCCGCGCCGCTGCCCACCAACCAGGCGAGTGGCGGCCCCAGGATGGTCAGCCGGCCGATGCCGTGCCCCACGCGCCGCAGCTCGCCGAGCTTGAGCTCCATGGCGCCCTCGAACAGGATGATCGCCACGCCCAGGCCGATCAGTTCGGTCAGCTCCTCCGGCGTCATGCCGAGCTCGATCACGCCCGTGACGGGCCCCAGCACGAAGCCGGCGGCGATCAGGATGACGATGCTGGGGAGTTTCAGGCGCCAGGCGAGCCACTGGCTCGCCAGGCCGACCAGGATGATGAAGAGCAGCAGCGTAGCACCATGCATGCAAGCGTTCCTTTCCGAGCCTCAGCCCGGCAAGAGCGGCCGGATTACCGCTCACCTGCAAGCATAGTCTGCCCGGGCTAGGGCATCACGCCCGACTGCTCGTCCTTGTCAGGCTGCGGCGGTATCAGGTCGGTGGGCGTGACCTTCAGCGCCAGGGCCGTCGCGCTGGCGATGTAGATGGACGAGTAGGTGCCGACCAGCACGCCGACGATCAGCGCGATGGAGAAGCCGGATATGGCCTCCCCGCCGAACACGTACAGCGACACCAGCACCAGCAGGGTCGTCACGCCGGTCATGATGGTGCGCGACAGCGTCTGGTTCAGCGAGGTGTTGATGACGTCCTCGGTGGTCTTGCGGCGCAGCCTGAGCATGTTTTCACGGATACGGTCGAAGATCACGATGGTGTCGTTGAGCGAATAGCCGATCACCGCCAGCAGCGCGGCCAGCACGGCCAGGTCGAAGCCCAGCTGGATCACGGAAAAGAAACCGAGCGTGATGACCACGTCGTGCACCAGCGCGGCCACCGCGCCGAGAGAGAACTTCCACTGGAAGCGGAAGGAGACGTAGGCCAGGATCATCAGCAAGGCGAACAGGGTCGCCAGCCCGCCGGCTTCCGCCAGTTCGCGGCCCACCTGGGCGCTGACGAACTCGCCGCGCCGCAGCTCGGCCTCGGCGTCCACCGTCTGCAGCACCTCCATGATGAACTCGCGGGTCTGCGCCAGGTTCTCGTTTTCGCTGGCGAGCAGCTGGATGGCGACTTCGCGCGAACTGCCGAAGTGCTGCACGATGCTGCGCTCGACCCCGGCCTCCTGCAGCGCGGTGCGGATCGGCTCGAGCTCGACCGACTCCGGGAAACCCGCCTCGATCACCACGCCGCCGCGGAACTCGATGCCGAAATTGAGGCCGCGCGTCGCCAGGGACGCGATCGACACCAGGATCAGCAGGGCCGAAAGCGCGTAAGCGGCCCTGCGGACCTTGAGGAAGTCCACGTGGCTTTCAATCTTGAAAAAATCCATTCCAGCCGCCTCCTCAGATCGGCAGCGCGTTGACGCGCTTCCCGCCGTACAGGCCGTTGACCACGGCGCGGGTGCCGACGATGGCCGTGAACATGGAGGTGATGATGCCCAGCGACAGCGTCACCGCAAAACCCCTGATCGGGCCCGTGCCGAAGGTGAACAGCACGACCGCCGCGATCAGCGTCGTGATGTTGGCGTCGGCGATGGACGAGAAAGCCTTCTCGTAGCCGGAGTGAATCGCCGCCTGCGGCGTGTTCCCGTTGCGCAGCTCCTCGCGGATGCGCTCGAAGATCAGCACGTTGGCGTCCACCGCCATGCCCACCGTCAGCACGATGCCGGCGATGCCCGGCAGGGTCAGCGCCGCCTGCAACATCGACAACAGCGCCACCACCAGCACCAGGTTGGCGAGCAGCGCGAGGTTGGCGACCAGCCCGAAGACACGGTAGTAAAGGGCCATGAACAGCACCACCAGCCCGAAGCCGATGACCACGGCCTGCATGCCGCGCTCGATGTTCTCCTGTCCCAGGCTCGGCCCGATGGTGCGCTCCTCCACCTTGTAGATGGGCGCGGCCAGCGAGCCGGCGCGCAACAGCAGGGCCAGGTCCCGGGCTTCCAGGGGGTCCAGCCCGGTAATCATGAAACGGTTGGAAAACACGCCGCGGATGGTCGCGACGCTGATGACGTCTTCCTCGATGCGCGTCACTTCGCGCATCTCGCCGCCGCGCTCCACCAGGTCGCGCTTCTGCTCGATGAAGACCACCGCCATGCGCTTGTTCAGGTTGGCGCGCGTGGTCTCGCCCATGCGGCGCGCCCCCTGGGCGTCCAGGTTGACGTAGACGGCGGGCATGCCCTCCTCGAAGCCGGCCGAGGCGTCGGTCAGCTGGTCGCCGGTGGCGATCACTTCGCGCTTCAGCAGGATGGGCTGGCCGCTGCGGTCCGTATACAGCGCCGAGCCGAGCGGCGCGCGGCCGCGCTCGGCGGCCTCGAAGGCATTGTTGACCTCGTCCACCAGCCGGAACTCCAGCGTGGCGGTGGCGCCGAGGATGCGCTCGGCCTGCGCCGGGTCCTGCACGCCGGGCAGCTGCACCACGATGCGGTCCGCGCCCTGCCGCTGCACCACCGGCTCGGAGACGCCCAGCTCATTGACGCGGTTGCGCAGCGTGACGGTGTTCTGCTCGATGGCGAAATCCTGGCGCTGCTGCACCTGCTCCTCGCTCATGCGGACCACCAGTTCGAAGTCCTCGCCGGCGCGGCGCTCGTCGAAGTTCAGCTGGCGGTCAGAGGCGGCGATCACCGCGCGAGCCGCGCTGCGGTCGGCTGCGCTGTTCAGCAACAGTCGCACCGCCTCGCCGTCGCGCTGCACCAGCTTGTAGCGGATGCCCTCGTCGCGCAGCATCGTGCGGAAATCGCTCTCCATGCGCTCCAGCGCCTGGCCGATTGCCGCCTCCATGTCCACCTCGTACATGAAGTGCACGCCGCCGCGCAGATCCAGGCCGAGGCTCATGGGCTCCAGTCCCAGGTTCCGCAGCAGCGCCGGCGTGCGCGGGGCCAGCGTCAGCGCCGCGACGAAACCGGAGCCCAGCTGCTCGCGCAGCAGGTCCAGCGAGCGCAGCTGCGCCTCCACGTCCGGAAAGCGCACCGTCACCCGCCCGTCCTCCAGGTAGGCCGGACCGAAGTCCAGCTCGCGTGCTTCCAGGATGGCGGTGATGCGGTCGAGCGTCTGCTCGTTCAGCGGCTGGCCGGTCTCGGCAGTGACCTGCACCGCCGGGGCGTCGCCAAACACGTTGGGCAGCGCGAATACGATGCCGAGCAGCACGACGCCGACGACAAGCAGGTTCTTCCAGAGCGGAAAACGGTTGAGGACCACGATGTATTCCTGGCTGTGCGGTCAGACGGATTCGAAAGTGCCCTTGGGCAACAGGGCCACGACCGTCTGGCGCTGCACGCGCAGCACGACGCCGTCGGCGACTTCGACCTTGAGAAACTGCTCGCCGGCCTCCTGGACCCGGCCGACGATCCCGCCGCCGGTGACGACCTCGTCGCCCGCCTTGAGCTCGGAGACCATCTTCCGGTGCTCCTTGGCGCGCTTGGTCTGCGGCCGGATGAGCAGGAAATAGAAGATCACGAAGATCAGGATCAGCGGCAGGAAACTGACGAACATGTCGGGTTCGCCGGCCGCCTGCGCCCACGCATTTGAGATGAAAAAGTCCATCGAATCAGGTCCCCGGATTGCGCCCGCCCCGCCAGGGCAGGATAAAACAGCGGACTATTATGCCACGATGCGGGCGCCGTGCCTCATTCTTCGCCCGTCCGGCGGGCATGAAAGTCGCGGCGCCAGGCTTCGAAGCGGCCCGCCTCGATCGCCGCGCGGGCCTGGGCCATCAGGTCGAGGTAATAATGCAGGTTGTGGATGGTGTTCAGCCTGGCCCCCAGGATCTCGTTGCAGCGCTCCAGGTGCCTCAGGTAGGCCCGCGAGAAATGGCGGCAGGTGTAACAGGCGCACTCCGGGTCCAGCGGTGCGGTGTCCTCGCGGTGGCGGGCATTGCGGATCCGCACCGTGCCGCGGCGCGTGAACAGGTAACCGTTGCGCGCGTGGCGGGTCGGCATCACGCAATCGAACATGTCGATGCCGCGCGCGACCGATTCCACCAGGTCTACCGGGGTGCCCACGCCCATCAGGTAGCGCGGGCTGTCCGCCGGCATCGCGGGCTCCACCGCCTCGATGACCGCGTTGCGCTCCTCGGCCGGCTCCCCCACGGACAAGCCGCCCAGGGCGTATCCGTCGAAGCCCAGCGACACCAGTCCCGCCAGGGATTCGCGGCGCAGGCCATCGTGCATCCCGCCCTGCACGATGCCGAACAGCGCCGCGGGATTGTCGCCGTGCGCCTCGCGGCAGCGCGCCGCCCAGCGCAGGGAAAGCTCCATGGACGCCCGCGCTTCCTGCTCGGTGGCCGGATAGGGCGTGCATTCGTCGAAGGCCATGACGATGTCCGCGCCCAGGGCGCGCTGGATCTCCATCGAGCGCTCGGGACCCAGGAAGACCGGCGAGCCGTCCACCGGGGAGGCGAAGCGCACGCCCTCTTCCGAGATCTTGCGCAGCTCGGCCAGGCTCCAGACCTGGAAGCCCCCGGAATCCGTCAGGATCGGGCCGTCCCAGTGCATGAAGCCGTGCAGCCCGCCGTGCGCGCGGACTATGGCTTCGCCCGGCCGCAACATGAGGTGAAAGGTGTTGCCCAGGATGATCCGGGCGCCCAGTGACGTCAGCTCCTCGGGCGTCATGCCCTTCACCGTGCCGTAGGTCCCCACCGGCATGAACACGGGCGTCTCCACCCGCCCGCGCGCGAACTCGAGCCGTCCGCGCCGCGCGCGCCCGTCGGTGGCGAGCAGCTCGAACTTCACGACGCCTTGCGCCGCGCATCCGGCGCGGGGGTCAGCAACATGGCGTCGCCGTAACTGAAAAAGCGATAGCGCTCGCGCACGGCATGGCGGTAGGCGCCGAGCACGGTCTGCTGCCCGGCGAAGGCGCAGACCAGCATCAGCAGCGACGACTCCGGCAGGTGAAAATTCGTCACCAGCGCGTCGATCACCCGGAAACGATAGCCCGGCAGAATGAAAAGCTCGGTCTCGTCCCGGTAAGGCGCCAGCGTCCCCTCGGCCGCGGCCGTTTCCAGGCTGCGCACCACCGTGGTACCCACCGCGACCACCCGTCCGCCGCGCGCGCGGGCGGCCGCCACTGCTTCGCAAGCGGCCTCGTCGACCTCGACACGCTCGGCATGCAGGCGGTGCTCGCGCGGGTCCTCGGTGCGCACCGGCTGGAAGGTCCCGGCGCCCACGTGCAGCGTGATGGTCGCCGTGTGCACGCCGCGCGCATGCAGCTGCGCCAGCAGCCCCTGGTCGAAGTGCAGGCCTGCGGTGGGCGCCGCCACGGCGCCGGGCTTGCGGCCGTAGACCGTCTGGTAGCGGGACCGGTCGCTCTCTTCCGCCGCGCGCCGGATGTAGGGCGGCAAGGGCATGCGGCCGGCTTCTTCGAGCCAGTCCAGCACCGGGCAGTCGAGCACCAGCTCGTAGAGCGCGCCGTCGGGCCCGGTGCGCCCGGTGACCCGCCCGGTAGCGCCGCCGTCGAACAGGATCTCCGCGCCCGGGGCCGGCGACTTGCTCACGCGCAGCTGGCCGACCAGGCCGCGCTCCCCCACCAGGCGCTCGACCAGCAGCTCGACCCGTCCGCCGCTCTTCTTGCGGCCGAATACCCGGGCGGGGATGACGCGCGTGTCGTTGAGCACCAGCAGGTCGCCCGGCGACAGCTGCTCGGGGAGCTCGCGGAAGAGGCAGTCGCGCCAAGTGCCCGCCCCGCCGTCCACCGCCAACAGCCGGCTGCCCGAGCGGTCGCCCAGCGGTTGCTGGGCGACGAGCTCGTCAGGCAGTTCATAGTGGAAATCGGAGCGCCGCATGGGGCGCCAATACTAACTCACCCGACTGACCACTCCGCGATTTCCGCTACTCCGGAATATCCGCCTCCAGCTGGCGGCGCTCGCCCTTGCGCACCACGGTCATCACCAGCCGCTCTCCGGGCGCATAGGAGCGCAGGATGCGGATCACGTGGCCGGGGTCGGCGGGCTCGCGGCCGGCGATGTCGAGGATGACGTCGCCGTCCTGCAGGCCCAGCATGGGATCTTCCGGCGCCCGTACCACCAGCACACCCCGGCTGCTCTCGAAGTACTCGCCCAGCTCGGGGGTAAGCTCCACCAGTTCCATGTCGCCCCACTGCGCCATCAGCATGCGATGCACGAAAGCCGGCGCGTGCGGCGCATCTGCCGGCAGCTGCGGCAGCTCCATCCCCTCGGGTATCCAGCTTCGCATGCCTGCCTTGCGGGCCCGCGTCTCGACGCTCGCGGTGGCCGTCTCGCCGTCGCGCCGATAGCTCAACTCCACGGTGGCTCCGGGCTCCGTCTCCCCGAGGGTGTCGAGCAGCTTGCGCGTCGGCGAGCTGTCGTCCTCCCAGTCCAGCGTGGTCTCGCCGATCTCCAGCAGCAGGTCGCCGCTGCGGATGCCGGCCTGCTCCGCCGGTCCCCCGGGCGTCACGCCCAGCACGCGAACGCCGTCTTCGCGCGCCTCGCCTGCCCCTGCGGGACCTATGTTGACGCCGAGCATCGCCCGCCGTGGACCGGTGATGAACTCCATGATCTCCACGCTGCCGTCGCCCACCACCCGCGAACTGAGCTCGGCGATTTCCATGGCGGCCTCCTCGAGCTTCTTCCTCGCTTCGCGCATGCGCTGCTCCGCTTCCGCGCGGGACAATTCCGCCTCGGCACGCGCCTGTTCACGCTCCACCTCGACCTCGATCTCGACCGTCTCCTGTGCCTGCGCGCAATTCATCGCGGCCAGGAAAATCGTCCCGACAAGCCCTGCCATTACTGTTCTCATCTGTTTCTCCATCCTGTGCTGATGTTCTTTGCAAGAATCCCGCTCGCTCGCGTTCACCGCCCCTTTACCGGGCGTCCGCCAGCTCCGCGTACCTGACCTGCATGAGCGCGTCCATGAGGTCCACGCGCTGGCGCCACAGCGCCTGCTCGTGCTCCGGGCCGATGTCGCGTGCGCTCAGCCTCGAATCGATCTCGAAAATGCCGTCCTGGAGCTCGGCCACGGCCAGCGCGGTACCGGTGCGCGTGACGCGCGGCGCGGCCGGCATCGCCCGCAACGCCGACTCGAGCCGGCGCGACCGCTCCACGAGCTCCGGCATGGCCGCGCCGTTCACGGACGACGCCGGCGCGGGGGTGGACGCGACCAGGTCGGTCGTGGTGCCGGGCAGCGGCGCGCCGGTCTCCCGTTCGCCCGTCGCCAGCAACAGCGCCAGCGCGAGGACTGCGCTCGCCGCCAGCGCGGCCGGCACGGCCGGTCGGGGCCTGTAGCGGCCTGCCGCCGGGCTGGCCGGAGAGGGCGCCGCGCGCAGCAGGACCTCTTGCCATGCTGACGGCGGGGGCTCCAGTCTCGGCAGGCGGCGCAAACCGTCTCGTGCCTGCCCCAGACGGACCAGCTCCCGCGCGCAATGCGCGCATCCGTCCACGTGCGCCGCGACCCCGGCGGGCACCGGCTCGCCGTCGCGCAGGCTCAGAAGTTGCTCGGTTGTCGCATGCATGAATGCACCTCTTCGTCCGTGGCCAGCAAGTCGCGCAGGCGCTGGTGCGCGCGCGCCAGCTGGGACTTGGAAAAACTCACGCTCTTGCCCATCAGCTCGGCGATTTCGCGGTGGCTGTAGCCTTCCACGTCGTACAGCCAGACCACTGCGCGGGCGGTCGGCGGCAAAAATGACAGCGCGCGCGCCAGCCGTTCCCCGTCGTCGATCTCCGGCCCCGGGTCCGCCTCGCCCGCGGCCGTCGCCAGCGCGGCCTCGGCATCGCTCTCGTCCCCCAGGCTGCGCACCCTGCGGTGCCATGTGCCGCGCAACTGCGCCAGGCACTTGTTGGTGGCGATTCGCTTGACCCAGCCGGCGAAGGCGGCCGCATCGCGGAAGTCGTCCAGGTGACGGATCACTTCCACGCAGGTTTCCTGCAGGATCTCGTCGGCCTGGGCGGGTTCGCCCAGCAGGCGCATGGCGAGCGTGTACACCGGCCCGCCGTAGGCCGCGTAAAGCGTCTCGTGCGCCCGCATATCGCCACGCCGGGCCCGTTCGACCAGGTCCGCCTCCGGCTTGCAGTCAGCGAATCCCGACACGCATCCTCCTCAAACACAAAGCCCAACCAGAAAGCCGCCGCTGCCCAACAAGATGCGCCAGGGCAGCAAAGGGTCGCAGCGGACGGCACGGAGCCATTCTGGGCCGACTATCCAATGCTCGGGAGGCCAACCCGCGATATCCAATCCTGCCAGCAGCAATGGTAAGCTTCGCGGGCGCCCGCCGAGGCGCCGAGCGCGCCCATCGCCCGGGTGGCGGAACTGGTAGACGCAGCGGACTCAAAATCCGCCGATGGCAACATCGTGCGAGTTCGACTCTCGCCCCGGGCACCACCTCCGCCTCGACACATCACAAAAATCCCTTGCTTCTCGGTTGATACTTATTGGAATTTACTTATTGTCGAGCCGCAGGTTTTCATCGTATCGTTGCGAATAAGAATTGTTCGTATTTGCAACGACGAGGAAGCCAGCATGCGATGGGGCCCGCCAAACCCGACTGACCAGGAAAGCCACCAAAAACCCCGGTCGTCCGGCACACACCGAGTCCGAATAAGCTCTGTACTGGCGTGGACGCTGGGCGCGTGTGCCGCCGGCTGGCTGGCCGGCGCGCAGGCGCAGCCTCCCGGCTCGGACGTTCCCGTGTCGGAACGGCTCAGACTGACCGGCGACTGGAACGGGCTGCGCAGCGAGTGGGCTGACCGGGGGGTGGAAATCGACCTCGCCCACACCGGCGACATCATGGCGGTGACCGACGGCGGAGAAGCGCGCAGCACTTACTTCGCGGGACTGGTGGAAACCGGCCTGTCGATCGACGCCGAGCGGCTGTTCGGCTGGCCCCGCACGCAAATATTCGTGCTGGGGATCGGCACCTTCGGACGCGATCCCGGCGACGGTGCCGGCAGCGCGCACGCGCCCAGCAACCTGGCCAACATCGACACCGCGAAACTCCTCGAGGCCTGGGTCGAGCGTTCCTTCTTCGATGACCGGCTGGCGATCCTCGGCGGGCTTTATGCGGCCGACGCCGAATTCGACGTCAAGGAAACCGCCGGCGTGTTCATCAACGGCGGCTTCGGTACCGGGCTGGATTTGTCCGAGACCGGTCTCAACGGGCCCTGCGTCTATCCCACCACCTGCCTCGGCGTGCGGGCGCGATTCCAGCCGACCGACGCACACTATGTGCAGGCGGCGGTGCTCGACGGCGTCGCCGGCGACCCGGCCGATGCAAAGGGCACGCAGATCATCCTCGGCGGCGATGACGGGCTGCTGTTCCTGGGCGAAGCCGGATTCCAGCAGAGTGTCGACGAGGGCCGCTTCCTGCGCGCGGCGCT
>DATFKW010000079.1:0-7062 GCA_035268405.1 Gammaproteobacteria bacterium | reverse complement strand
GCCAAGACGATCCCGGGCGTGACCTGGAACTGGCAGCCGCTGCACAAGTACCGGCTCTTTCGCCGCGCCATCGGGCGCAACCTGGCGGCCCGCGCGACCCGTTGCGACTGGGTCTGGTTCACCGACTGCGACGTGGTGTTCCACGCCGGCTGCCTGGACGGGCTGGGCGACGCGCTGCAGGGGCGGCGCGACGCCCTGGTGTTCCCGCGCGAGGAACGCGTCTCGGCGATGCTGGCGCCCGGCGATCCCATGCTGGAGGCGGGCAAGGGCGAGCCACGTGTCGTGGAGATCGACACGGGGCGCTTCTTCGCCCAGCAGCGCGACCGCGCCACCGGGCCGCTGCAGGTGGCGCACGGTGACGTGGCGCGCGCCTGCGGCTACTGCGAGCAGCTTGCGGTCTACCAGAAACCGGTGGCGCGCTGGGCCAAGGCCCACGAGGACCGCGCCTTCCGCTGGCTGCTGCGCAGCTCGGGCGAGCCGGTCGAGGTGCCGGGCGTGCACCGCATCCGGCACGTCAGCAAGGGGCGCTACCAGGGCAGCCGCGGCTCGAACTTCCTGCGCACGCTGGTGCGCCGCATCCAGTTGCGGTTCCGCGAGGGCGCTGCGGCACGGGGCGAGTCCCGGGAAAGAGACGGCCGCTGAGGGCATGAGCACCATCCGTTTCCATATCGGCGCGCACAAGACCGCGAGCACCCACCTGCAGATGACGCTGCTGGGCGCGCGCCTCCGCGAAGGGACGCGTTACGTGCCGCTCAAGCGCCTGCGCCGGACCCTGGTTTCGCCGGTACGCAAGCGTCGCCCCCGCCTGCCCTGGCATCGCTGGTACGGCGGCACCTGGCTGTTCTCTGACGAGAACGTGCTCGGTACCACCCAGGACGCGCTGCGGATGTACCCCGAGCCGGCGCGGGCCCTGCGCTATTTTCTCGATTGCGGCCTGAGTCTGTTTTTTTGTGTCCGCCGGTACGACACTTTCCTGGCTTCCGCCTATGGGGAGAGCTTGTGGAGACGCCGCGCCCGCCCCTTCCCGCCGGAACTGCCGCAACGGCGCTGGCCGGACGTGGTGAGCGAGCTGCAGCGGGATCTGCCGGGTGTGCCGGTGCGCCTGTGGTGCTACGAGGATTACCGGGAGCATGCGCAGGCCGTGGTGCAGTACTACGCGGGAGGCGCGGTCGAGGCCTTCGGCGCGCCGCCGGCCGAGGATCCCAAGTCCGGATTCTCCGCCCGGGCGGTGGCGGAGATGGCGCAGTTCAGAGCGCGCCGGCCGCGCAAGGCCGAGGTGCTGGCGCTGCGCGCGCGTTATCCAATCGGGCCGGACTCGCCGCGCTTCGATCCCTGGACTGCGGAGCAGCGCGCGCGCATGCGGGAGATGTACCAGGAAGACCTGGCGCGGCTCACCGACATGGCCGAGTTCTGGCGCCCGGGCATGACACCGTCGACGGGATGAAGCGCCGGCGCCTCAGGGCTTGAAGGTGTAGCCGAAGTAGTCGATGTCGCGCCGGAAACGGTCGGCCACGATCTCTCGCGAGGCCTCGTCGTAGTATTCCCAGTAGGGCGCATGCTCCGAGCGGTTTACGTGCGGCAGCTGCCGGCGGCGGATGCCGATGCGATCGCAGACCTCGTCGAAGTCCGCCTGCAGGTTTTCCACGCGGCCGATGAAGTCCACCAGCACCTTGCCGCCGGGCCCCGTGACCCAGTCCAGCGAGTTGCTGAGGCGCAGGTGGTGCGTGGACTCGCCGCTGCGACCGCGGAACACCTCGACGGCCAGCGCGCCCTCGTTTTCCACGAACAGCCTGCGGATGAACTCGTTGAAGTCCGGTTCGTCCGCCGGCGTCCAGGGGAACAGCTCCCAGTTGCGGCGCTTGTGATAATGATAGAAGGAGGCGACCTTGGACCACGGGTTGCGCACGAAAGTGAACTTGAAATATTCCGCCGGGTCGCGGCCCTCGCGGGCGCAAAGTTCCAGGTAGTGCTGGATGGTATTGTGGCCACGCGTGCCGCGCGGCAGCGCGCGCCGGATGCTCTGCCCGGCGCACTTGTTGACGTGCACGAAAATGAACTTGTGACGATGGTTGATCATGATGTTCCTGTCGGCGGGCAAGCTAGCCGAATCGCGCCGGCGCCGCAATACGCGCGACCGGCGCACCGGGCAAGGACGTGAAAGAGCCGGCATGAAAAAGCGAACATGAAGAAAGTGGCATGAAAACCCTGGGGCTGATCGGCGGCATGAGCTGGGAATCCACCCTGCCCTATTACCGCTGCATCAACGAGCGTGTGCGCGAGCGCCTGGGCGGCCTGCACTCGGCGCGGCTGATCCTCTACAGCGTCGATTTCGACGAGATCGAGCGCTTGCAGCGCGCGGATCGCTGGGAAGAGGCGGGCCGGGTGCTGGCCGACGTGGCGGCGCGGCTGGAGCGGGCCGGCGCCGAGGCGCTGGTGTTGTGCACCAACACCATGCACAAGGTCGCGCCGGCCATCGAGTCGGCGACCGGCGTGCCGCTGCTGCACATCGCCGACGCGACCGGCGCGGCGATCACGGCGGCCGGCCTGCACAGCGTCGGGCTGCTGGGCACGCGCTTCACCATGGAAGAGGATTTCTATCGCCGGCGGCTGGAGGAGGACCACGGGCTGGCGGTACTGGCGCCGGAGGCGGATGACCGTGCGGCGGCGGACCGCATCATATTCGAGGAATTGTGCCGCGGCCGGGTGACGGCCGCGTCACGCGAGATTTACCGCGGCATCATCGCCCGGCTGGCGGCGCGCGGCGCGCAGGGCGTGATCCTGGGCTGCACCGAGATCGGGCTGCTGGTCTCCGCCCGGGACGCCGAGGTGCCCCTGTTCGACACCACCGCGCTGCATGCCGCCGGCGCCGCGGATTTCGCGCTCGCCTGACGGCACGCCGGCGGAGCGGCTGCCGGCGGGACGCCCGCGGACCTTGCTCGCGATAGAATGCAGCTTTAGCTTCAGCATCAACGAATCCAGAGGTTGACCGGATGAAAATCAGAGCTACTCGTCGCTTCGCCCTGCTCTGGGCCGCCTTGTGCCTGCTGGCGGCACCGCTGCAGGCCGATATTCTCTTCGTGGGCAACAAGAGCGCGCACACGGTATGGGGCATCGACCTGGCCACCGGCGAGCGCCGCGTGACCTTCGAGTCAGGCATCGGTCCGCACGAGATCGAGATTTCGCCGGACGGCCGCTACGCGGTGGTGAGCAACTACGGCAGCCGCGAAGAGGTGGGCAACAGCCTGACCGTGATCGACTGGCCGGCCGGCGAGGTCGCGCGCGTGGTGGACCTGGGCGAGAACACGCGCCCCCACGGCATGGCTTTCCTGCCGGACGGACGCATCGTGGTCACCACCGAAGGAAGCGACAGCCTGGTGGTGGTGGACATCGAGAAAGGCGCGGTGCTCGAGCGCATCGAGGTCGGCGAGGGCGTGGCCCACATGGCGGCCGCCAGTCCCGACGGGCGCTTTGCCTGGGTGACTAACATTTCGGCGGGGACGCTGGAGAAAGTGGACCTGGAGGCCGGGCGGGTCGTGGGCCGCCGCGATACGGGCGGCGGCGCCGAGGGCGTCGCGGTGGCGGCCGACGGCGCCGAGGTCTGGGTCACGAATCGCGCCGACGACACGGTCAGCGTGATCGATGCCGAGACCCTGGAAGTGCTGGCCACGCTGGATTCCGAGGGCTTTCCAATCCGCATCGCGATCACGCCGGACGGCCGCCAGGCGCTGGTCACCAACGCGCGCGCCGCCACCCTGTCGGTGTTCGACATCGAGACGCGCGAGCGCGTCGCCACGGTGCAGGTGGCGGACCCCGAGGGCGACTACCAGGAGACGCTGCTGGGCGATGACGCCCTGCCCATCGGCATCGAGATCCATCCCGACGGCGCGCGCGCCTTCATCGCCGTCAGCGGCGGCAACCACCTGGCGGTCATCGACACCGCCAGCTGGGAAGTGGTGGACCGCTGGACCACGGGCCGCGAGCCCGACGCGCTGGGCATCATCGCCGGGAAGTGATGAAGTCCGTCTATCGACACCGGCAGTTCGGGACTTTTTCGGTCGCTGCGATCGTGGCGGCGATCGTGCTGGCGCTGGTAGTCGGCGGGCCCGCGCTCGCGCACCCGGCGCTGCAGATCCTGCTCGGCGTGCTGGCGGTCGTGATGGTGGTGTTCTCCTCGCTGACGGTGGAGGTGCATCCCTCGACGCTGGTTTTCTGGTTCGGGCCGGGCCTGTTGCGCAAGACGGTGCCGATGGGGGAAATCGCCTCGGTCGAGCCCGTGCGGAACCCCTGGTATTACGGGATCGGCCTCAGACTGACGCCGCGCGGCATGCTTTACAGCGTTTCGGGCTTGTCGGCCGTGGAGATCACGCGCCGCGGCGGCCATCGTTTCCGGCTGGGCAC
This sequence comes from Gammaproteobacteria bacterium, assembly GCA_035268405.1. Taxonomy (GTDB): domain Bacteria; phylum Pseudomonadota; class Gammaproteobacteria; order Steroidobacterales; family XN24; genus XN24. Next base: position 2,664 of record DATFKW010000079.1, on the reverse strand, counting down.
GGACGAGCCGGAACGCTTGTGTGCTGCGATCGAAAAGGCGCGCGCCCGCTTCTCTGAATAAGTTTTCCACAGTTTTGAAGGATCCTGAAGCCATGGCTCTACACGTCATCATTCTCGCGGCCGGGCAGGGCACGCGCATGAAGTCGGACCTGCCCAAGGTGCTGCAGCCGCTGGCGGGGCGACCGCTGCTGGCGCACGTGCTCGGCCGGGCGCTGGGGCTGGGCGCGCATGCAACGCACGTGGTCTATGGGCATGGCGGCGACGCCGTGCCGGCGGCGTTCCCGGACGCGGACGTCAAGTGGGTCCTGCAGTCCGAGCAGCTCGGCACGGGCCACGCGGTGGCCCAGGCCATGCCGGCGATCCCGGACGACGCCACCGTGCTGGTGCTTTACGGCGACGTGCCGCTGATCGAGGCCGCGACTCTCAGGCCGCTTGTGGATAAAGCGCGCACAGGACGGCTGGCCCTGCTGGGCGTGCGCCTGGACGACCCGGCAGGCTACGGCCGGCTGGTGCGCGACGCCGCCGGGCGCGTGGTGCGCATCGTCGAGGAAAAGGACGCCTCGGAGTCGGAGCTCTCCGTCAGCGAGGTGAACACCGGGATCATGGCTGCGCCGGCGAAGCGTCTGCGCGGCTGGCTGGCGGGATTGTCGAGCGAGAACGCGCAGGGCGAGTACTACCTCACCGACGTGGTGGCGATGGCGGTGGCGGACGGCGTGACGGTGGAGGCCATGCTGGCGCCCACGGTTGCGGAGGTGCTGGGCATCAACGACCGCGAGCAGCTCGCGGCGCTGGAAACGACCCTCAGGCGACGCGTGACCGGCGCCATGATGGCGCGCGGGGTCACGCTGGTGGACCCCGCCCGGGTCGACGTGCGCGGCCGGATCGACTGCGGCCGGGACGTGCACATCGACATCAACGCCATTTTCGAGGGCGTGGTGGAGCTCGGCGACCGGGTCTCCATCGGCCCCAATGCGCTGATCCGCAACAGCCGGCTGGGGGCGGGCTGCAGGGTGCTGGCCAATACCATCATCGAGGACGCGGACATCGGCCCGGACTGCGAGCTCGGCCCCTTTGCCCGCCTGCGGCCGGGCACCGAGCTGGCCCGCGGCGTGAAGGTGGGGAATTTCGTCGAGATCAAGAAAAGCCGCCTCGGCGAGGACAGCAAGGTGAATCACCTCAGTTACGTGGGCGATGCCGAGATTGGGACACGCGTCAACGTCGGCGCCGGCACGATCACGTGCAATTATGACGGCGCCAACAAGCATCGGACGGTGATCGGCGACGACGCGTTCATCGGTTCCAACACGGCGCTGGTCGCGCCGGTCGAGATCGGCCGGGGCGCCACGGTGGGCGCCGGCTCGACGCTCTCCAAAGATGCGCCGGCCGGGGAGCTGACGGTGGCGCGCGGCAGGCAGACCACCGTGCGCGGCTGGAAGCGGCCGGTGAAGGATGTGAAATAGGTCTCGACGCCGCGCCGGCGCCAGAGGCCGGGCTTTAAAAGGGGAAAGGCCAATGTGCGGAATCGTCGGGGCAATCGCGGAGCGGGACGTGGTGCCGATCCTCATGGAAGGGCTGCGCCGCCTTGAGTATCGCGGCTACGATTCCGCGGGCCTGGCCATCGAGGTCGCCGAGGGCGGCATACGGCGCCGGCGCACCGAGGGCAAGGTGCAGCGCCTGCAGGAAGCCCTGGACGCCGCCGCCCTGTCCGGCCGTTGCGGCATCGCGCATACCCGCTGGGCCACCCACGGCGTGCCCAGCGAGCGGAACGCCCACCCGCAGGTCTCCGGCGACGGTCTCGCGCTGGTCCACAACGGCATCATCGAGAATCACGAGCAGCTGCGCGCCGAGCTGGAGGCCAGCGGCTATCGCTTCGAGTCCGAGACCGACACCGAGGTGGTGGCGCATCGCATCCGCGCTCACCTGGACGACGCGCCGGAACTGCTGACGGCCGTGCGCCGCACGGTGGGCGACCTGGAGGGCGCTTATGCCCTCGCGGTGATGAGCACGGATGATCCCGAGAAGATCGTGGTGGCCCGGGCGGGCTGCCCGGTGGTCATCGGACTGGGCATCGGGGAGAACTTCGTGGCCTCCGACGTGGCCGCCCTGCTGCCGGTCACCCGGCGCTTCATATTTCTCGAGGAAGGCGACATCGCGCGCGTCACGCGTCGCGCCGTGGAGATCTGGGACGCGGACGGCAATGCCGTGCAGCGCGAGGAGAAAGAGAGCGTGCTGTCGGCCGACGCCATGGAGCGGGGCCAGTATCGCCACTTCATGCAGAAGGAGATCCACGAGCAGCCGCGCGCCGTCGCCGAGACCCTCAGCGAGCGCATCGGCGCCGGCAAGGTGCTGGAGCAGGTCTTCGGGCTGGATGCGCCGGCGATTTTCGACGCGACCCGGGCCGTGCAGATCGTGGCCTGCGGGACCAGTTACCACGCCGGCATGGTGGCGCGCTATTTCATCGAGAAATTCGCCCGCATCCCCTGCATGGTGGAGATTGCCAGCGAGTACCGCTATCGCCAGCCCGTGGCGCCGGACGGCACGCTGTTCGTCGCCATCTCGCAGTCCGGCGAGACGCTGGACACGCTGGAAGCGCTGCGCGCGGCCAAGAAACTGGGCTATCTCGCCTCGCTGGGCATCTGCAACGTGCCGGAGAGCGCGCTGCTG
>DATFKW010000078.1:0-19378 GCA_035268405.1 Gammaproteobacteria bacterium | reverse complement strand
GCGCAGCCCCGACCTGCTGTTGCCGACCGGCAAGCCGTTGGACGAGGGCAAGGGACTGCTCGACAGCAAGTCCACGATGACCGCGGAGGAGACTGCATTCGTCCGGGCCTCGGTCGCGGCCGCGCGCAAGCGGCAGTACATCAGGCACGCCATGGTCACGGTGCTGGGCTTCTTCGCGCTGGTCGCCACCGTCGCGGCGCTGTTCGCGAACCAGCAGCGCGAGGTCGCGAACGAGGCCAAGACGCTCGCCGAGATCGAGGCGGAGACGGCCAGGCAGACGACGGACTTCATGGTCAGCCTGTTCGAGGTTTCGGATCCCTCGGAGGCGCGCGGCCAGGAGGTGACGGCGTCTGAGATCCTCGAGGCCGGCGCGCAGCGGATCGACCTGGAGCTCAAGGACGAGCCGCAAGTGCAGGCGCGCCTGATGGAGACCATGGGCAAGGTCTACGCCAGCCTCGGGGCACTGGACGAAGCGGAAACCATGTTGCGCCGCTCGCTGGAGACTCGCCGAGGCCTTGCGACGGAAGGCGAGGCCGGCGTCGCCTCCAGCCTGAGCAATCTCGGCGAAGTCCTGGCGCTGCGCGCGGTCTTCGATGAAGCCGACCAGGCCTACCGCGAAGCGCTCGAAATCCGCCGCCGCATCCATGGGTCGCAGCATCCGGCGATCGCCGAAACGCTCACCGGCTTCGCGTATCTGAAAGGCTTGCGCGGCGACTTCGAGACGGCGCAGGGACTGCTCGAAGAGGCGCTGGCGATGCGCCAGGCCACGCTTGGCGAGGAGCATGTGGACGTGGCGCACACCCTGCAGGAGCTCGGCTTCAACTACTTCGACCAGGGTGACTATGAACGGGCCGAGCAGCTCATCGGCGACGCTCTACGGATGCGCCGCCGGTTGCTGGGCGACGAGCCGCATCCGCAAGTCGCCAGCAACCTGAACAACCTCGCGCTGGTGGCCTACACGCGTGGCGACATGGCAAAAGCCGAGGCCTTGTTCCGCGAAGCGCTGGCAATGAAGCGCGCCATGCTGCCGGAAACCAACAACGAGATCGCCATCGGCATCAACAACCTGGCGATCCTGCTGCACGACCAGGGCAACCTGGAAGCCGCGGAGGAAATGTTCGTAGAGGTGCTCGATATCCAGCGCCGGGTCCTGGGCGAGACGCACACCGAGGTCGCGGTCACGATGACCAATCTCGCCTCGGTCAAGAGAGATGCGGGCGAAACGGCGACAGCAGTGGAACTGGCGCGCGAAGCGCTGCGGATCCGCCGCGAACTGTTCGGCGCGGAGCACCCCGAAGTGGCTCGCGGAATGACGACGCTCGCACGCTGGCTGGCTGACCTCGGCCAGTCGGACGAAGCCCTGTCGCTGCTGCGCGAGTCCTACGCGATGCGGGAAAAACTGCTGGGCACCGAGCATCCCGACACGCTTGTGAGCCGCCTCAATCTCGCCAATCACCTGGCGGAGAACAACGCTTTGCCCGAGGCCTGCACGCTTTCAGACGGGACCAGGCAATCCCTTGCCGACATTCTCGGCGAAGACCACTGGCAGATCGGTGTCGCCTACGGCGTCGAGGGCGTCTGTCGTCTCGCGGACGGCAGGCTCGAAGAATCCGAGCAGCTCCTGCTGCAGAGCTACCAGCGACTGGAATCTGAAGCGGGTCCGCGCATCGATTTCAAACGACAGACGCTGCGCAGGCTGGTGATGCTTTACGAACAGGCGAATCGCGGCGCGGAGGCTCAGCGATACCGACGATTATTGGAATCAACCAGCTGACGGCGCTTTTTGACATAAGCTGAAAGTAAGGCGGCCGTCACAAAATTAGGCTAATGTAACAGCTTGTTTTCGGGGCATTCCAAGGGGGGAGTTGTCCATGAGATTCCAAAACATGCTGCGTGGCCCGCGGGGCGCGCATATAACGTTGCCGTTCGTTCTCTCGCTTTTTGCTGCGCCTGCGCTTGCCCAGGAAGCAGAGGTCGGCCTGCCGAAAGTGCTCGACGCGGTCGGCGGCAACTCGGCGAACAACCAGGTTTTCTACCTGGATTTCCTGGCCGAAAAGGCCGTGCGCATCGACGCTGACGCCACCGGGCGCAGCAGCCTGCGCTCCTTCGAATTCTTCAAGAACACTTGTGCCAAGCGCCTCGACCTGGTCGCCGCCGATACCAACAGGGGCGAGCTGCTCCTCTACCGGAACAGCGTGGGGGCGGCGCTCGTCAACAGCTGTAATGACGGGAGCTGCCCGGCCCGCCCGGACGGACTGTCGTCGAGCAACGAGCGACTGATGGCGGTGGCCGACACGGGCACCGCCGGCACAATCCCTGCGCTCTGGTTCTACGAGCCGAAGGATTGTGGTGTGGAATCCGGCGATCCGTGGCCATTCGAGTCGCCGCGCACCGGCGGCCAGCTCCTGGTCGGTACCGGCGGGGCCGCAACCCCGGTCACCGGGATCGCAGATACGGAGTTCGTCAAGGTGCTGGGAGGCGGGCTGGATGCCGGCGACCTGCTGGTGATCACCACGGGTCCCGCCGCCATTGCGCGGGTCCCCCGGGAAGACATCAGCGCCCTGCTGAGCAGCGGCGGAAGCCTCGCGGCGGCGCAGATCCTCGCGGATGAAAACGACTTCGGCGGCCAGGAGCCCACCGGCATGGCCTTCGTGCCCGGCACCGCGGGCATCGGCAGCGCCAACGACAACCTGAGCGAGAGCGAGGACCTGCTGGTGACGCTGTCCGGGGGCACGGTGCTGAAGCTGACCTTCAAGCAGGACGCCCAGACGGCGCGCACAGTCGTCGCGGAGCCTTTCCTCGAGGGGCTCGGCAACGGTGCGCTCGGCATCGCGGCCGGCACGCGGGACGACGACACCTTCATGGTCATCGCCGACCGCAACCAGGGCAAGTTCCTGCGCTACACGCTCGACGTCATCATCGATCCCGAGGACGGAGCCGTCAGCCTGGGGCTGCCCGATCAAATGCCGCGGGCCATCGCTTCCGACGTGCAGAATCCGCAGGGCGTGGCCTTCAACAGCGACGCGTACGACGCGAGCAAATGCGATGCCGGCGAAGGCGGCTGCCGCATCCGCAGGACCGTGGACCTGGAGTTCACACAGGACCTGCAGACACAGGCGGGCTTTTCGACGATTTTCGCCAACATCTTCGTCGTCCCCGACACGCGCAAGGGACGCGGCGAAACCCTCAAGCTCAGCGAAGTCTCCAGCGAGTTCGACGACCGGCTGGAGGTCCCGGCCTCCTGCACCGGCTTCTCGCTTCCAGACGACCCGAACGCATCGGTGCTGGTTGTCCTGAATATCAATAACGACGTCGCGATCGAGGCGGGCGAGTTCGTCCAGACGCGGGAACTGGTCAACCAGATCATCCCGCAGCTGGGCAAATGCGGTGATACCGGCGCACGGCTGTTCTATCACCCGGACGCATTCGGCGCGACGGAGCCCGAACAGGGCGTGCTCTATGACACCACCTATTCCTGCGAAAATCCCTCGCGCAGCATTTCGCGCGAGTACTCGCCCGTCGTGATCTGCGCCGACGCCTTCTACGGGGCGTTGAACACCAAGGGCAAGGGTTCTTTCAGCAAGAAAGCGATCCAGGCGGAGGTCAACCAGCGTGCCGATTACCTGCAGGCGGTGGTCACGGAGCTCGCTGCGACAGATCCGGGGCTCGCCGACACGCTCTTTCTGCATATCGATAACGCGCGGCAATTCGTCAAGCGCAGCGACTACCTGGCCGTGTCGGCAGAGTTTCGTGCGGGCGCCGAAACGGTGGCGGCATCCAAGAGCTCGATCACGGACAGCGGCCGCGCCAGTCTCTACGGCGACTTGCTGGGACGTTTTCTCGCGCTGGCCTTCTTCACACGCGAGTCGCTCTCCGGCGGCGACTTCCAGTTTTCGCTGGCGAACTCCACCATCTGCAACGTGGAAGATGGACTGGAAGGCTGTCCGCAGCCAGGCACACTCTAGGCACCCGACGGGCTGAGCCCAGGAAGCCGCTCCCGCAATGGAGCGGCTTTTTTTATTGCTGCATCGATCCGCGACTCAAGTATGATTCGGCGGGTGAGCAGTTTGCAGGCCCATGGCGGATTTTTTTCGACGCCCTCCCAGGCGCACGGCGAGGCAGGGGCCGCGCTTCCCGGCGATCGGGTGCCGCTGGTGATCGGCGTCACCGGGCACCGCGACCTGGTGGACGACGAGCTCCCGCAGCTGCGCCTGCGCGTGCGGGACTTCTTCTCCACGCTGCAAAAGACGCATCCGGACCTGCCGATCGTCGTAATGAGTCCCCTGGCGGAAGGCGCCGACCGGCTGGTCGCCGAGGAAGCGCAAGCGATGGGGATCCCGCTGTTCGTGCCGCTGCCCTTCGCCGCGGAGCTCTACGAGCAGGATTTCGCAACCGCTGAATCGGTCGAGCGGTTCCGCGTGCTCTGTGCCGACGCGGAAGTCATCGAGCTGCCGCTGCTGCAGGGGGACACGCCGGCCAGTATCGCGGAGCATGGCCCGCGGCGCGACGCGCACTATGCCCGGCTGGGCATCTATTTGTGCGCCCATTGCCACATCCTGCTGGCGCTCTGGGACGGCAAGGACTCGAAAAAACTGGGCGGCACGGCTCAGGTGGTCGGCTTTCATCACTGGGACGAGATGCCGGGATTCGTCGAGCGCAAGGAGAGCAGTATCCAGGTGCTCGCCGAAGACGAGAGCGACCTGGTTTATCACCTGGTCTGTTCACGCGACCGCCCCGGCGGCGGGCCGGCCGAAGGGCTGGAGCCGCTCGACTGCTGGTGGTTCACCACCGACGAAGAGACGCCGCGCACGCGCGAGATGCCGGCCGCCTACCTCAAGGTCTTCGAGCACACCGCCGAGTTCAACCGCGACGCCCTCCGGTTCCGCAAAGACATCCGGGGCGCTGGCTGGCCGTTGCTGCCGGACGATACGCCCGATTCGGTGCGCGCGGTGGCAGAGCCGGTGGACAGCATGTTCCTCGCCGCGGACTGGCTGGCGGTCCATTTCCAGTCCCGCGTCACCCGCGCCATGCGCGCCATCTACTCGCTGGCCGCGCTGATGGGACTGGCCTTCATCGCCTACTCGGACCTGCACACACTCGATTTCATGGTCTACCTGTTCCTGCTGTTCTTCTTCGGCGGCGTGGTCATTCATCGCGTGGCCGAGCGCCGCGCCTGGCACCGGAAGTACCTGGACTACCGCGCGCTGGCCGAGGGTTTGCGCGTCCAGTGCTACTGGATTGCCGCGGGCGTGACGGCCGGGCGCACGACCAAGTTCGCGCACGACAATTTCCTGCAGAAACAGGACGTCGAACTGGGCTGGATCCGCAACGTGATGCGCTACACGGGCCGCCGCGGCGACGCGGCGCCGCAGTCCCGCGAGGGGCTCGATTTTGCCAGGCGCGAATGGGTGGGCGACGCGCAATCGGGCGACGGCCAGCTCGCCTATTATCAGCGCAAGGCCCTGGAGCGCGGCCGTCTCGGCCGCCTGACCGCGGGGATCGGCACCTTCTGCCTGTGGACCGGCATCGGCGTGGCGGTCATTCTCGCGCTGTTCGGCGGCCTCATCAGCTACCAGGCGAGGGCAGTGCTGATCATGCTGATGGGTATCCTCCCGCTGATCGCCGCCATCCGCGATTCCTATGCGCAGAAGCGGGCGGAAAAGGAGTTGATCAAGCAATATGTCTTCATGGGCCGGATCTTTCGCAACGCCGCGCGCCAGCTCGAGGCCGCGCAGACGGAGGACGCGCGCCGCCAGATTCTCAAGGCGCTCGGCGACGCCGCCCTGGAGGAGCACGCCCAGTGGCTGCTGATGCACCGCGAACGACCGCTCGATCACGGGCGGCTGGGCTGATGACGCCTTGCGCATTCGCGTGTTCCGCGTCCACCGCGGAACGCCCCAGGACCCGAGGAGCGAACCGATGATCACCGCCAACCAACTCGTCGCGCACGCGGTCGGCGATTACCTTCTGCAGAGCGAGTGGATGGTGCGGGAAAAAGGGCGCAGCAATCTTGCGGCGCTCGCGCACGTGGTGGTCTACACGCTTCCCTTCCTGTTCCTCACGCAGCACCCGGTGACGCTGCTGGTGATCGCGGGCTCGCATTTCGTGCTGGACCGATGGCGCCTGGCGCGGTACTTCATCTGGCTGAAAAACTGGCCGTGGCCCGGCCGCCGGCCGTGGTCCGAGTGCAAGGAAACGGGCTATCCGCCGGAAACGCCCAAGTGGATGTCCACCTGGCTGATGATCATCGTGGACAACACGCTGCACGTGCTGATCAACGGAGCCGCGATCACCTATATCGGTTGAACCGGCGGATGACGCCGTCGCGACGGGGACCGCCGGACGCCGGGGACCAGCGTCTATAATTGGCCCGTGGGTCGAACGCGTCGGCCCCGGCCATTCGGAACCGGGAGAAAAACATGAGCACTTTGGGATGGGTCGCACTGATCGTCCTCGCCGTTGCGCTGGGCTTCGGACTGGGCCTGCTTCGCTCGAGGTCGAGCGGCAAGGTCGCGGAAATGCAGGGCGAGCGCGATGCGGCCCGGCAGGAGCTCGACGAATACCGCCGCGAGGTCGATGCGCACTTCGAGCGCACCGCCCAGCTGTTCGACAAGGTCACGGACGATTACCGCAACCTGTACGACCATCTCGCCCAGGGCGCCCGCCAGCTGGGCGCGATCCCCGGCGAATCCTCCGAAGCGTCACTCGCCCGCCCCGAACAGAGACGCCTCACGGCGGAAGAAGGCGGCGGCGAGTCCGCCCCCGATGAAGCGGGCAAAGAGAACGCCTCGGCTGCCGAGCCGGAACCCTCCGAGTCCGTGTCCGGGGAAGCGGAAAAAGAGAAAGTCTCGACTGCCGAGCCCGCGTCCGAGGAAGCCGGCGAAGAGAAGGCGCCGCACGCTGAAGAGAACGCATCCAGCGAGGACCCTGACAAGGCCGAGGTCGAGGATGAGGCCGACGAGGCCGACAGGAGCGACAAGGACGCCGAGGACGAAAAGGACAAGAGGCCCTAGGCCGCTTGCGCATGGCCCGCTGCGTTCCGCGCGCGCTTCTCGCCGGACTGTGCCTGTGCCTGCTGACCAGCGCCAGCCCGGCCGCGACGCCGCCGGCGAATGCCGAAGCGGACCGCGAGCGGCCCCGTATCGGCCTGGTGCTGGGCGGCGGCGGCGCCCGCGGCGGCGCGCACGTAGGGGTGCTCAAGGTGCTGGACGAGCTGCGCGTGCCCGTCGACTGCGTGGCCGGCACCAGCATGGGTGCGCTGGTCGGCGCCACCTTCGCGGCGGGCACGCCGCCCGAGCGGATCGAGCGCGAGATCACCGCCATCAACTGGGCCGCGACCATCGGCTCAGAAGGTCGGCGCGCCCTGCTGCCGGTGCAGCGCAAGGAAGCCGGGATCACCTACAGCAACAACATCGAGTTCAGCGTGCACGAAGGCCGCTTGCGCGGTGACAGCGGCCTGCTCGCCTCCCAGCACATCGAGTCCCGGCTGCGACTGCTGATCGGCGAGGCGCGCCGGACACGTGATTTCGACGATCTGCCGCTGCCTTTCCGGGCCGTGGCGACGGACCTCGCCAGCGGCAGCATGGTGGTATTGGAAAAGGGCGATCTTGCCCGGGCGATGCGCGCCAGCATGGCCGTGCCAGGCGTTTTCGCGCCCGTGGTGGTCGACGGGCAGGTTCTGACCGACGGCGGGCTGTTGCGGAACCTGCCGGTGGACGTGGCGCGCTCGTTGTGCGCGGACGTGGTGATCGCCGTGGTGCTGACGGCGCCGCCGCGATCGGCCGCCGAGCTGAGCTCGCCGCTCGCGCTGGCGCGCCGCTCCATCGACGCGATGATCGAATCCAACGAAGGCACCCAGCTCGCGACCCTGGGCGAGAACGACGTGGCGATCCGCGTGCCCGTCGGCGATATCGGCGCGGGGGATTTCGACCGCGTGCCCGAAACCATTCCGCTCGGCGAGCGGGCTACACGCGACATGGCGGAGGCGCTCGCCGACTATTCCCTTCCCGAGGCCGCCTACCGCCGCTGGCGCGAGGCGCTGGACCGCGGCCAGGCCGACCCCGTGCGGGTCGAGGAAATCCGCTTCGCGCCCCTGCAGCACGCTTCCGCCGACTACCTGCGATCACGGATGCGCATCAGTCCGGGCGACACGGTGCCGCTGGAAGCGATCGAGGGGGATATGAACCGCATCTACGCCAGCAGCGACTTCGTCCGCGTTGATTACCGGCTGCTGCCCGGCGACGAGGGACGGCGGCTGCGGATCGAGGCGGTCGAAAAGCCGGGCACGGATTTTTTGCGTTTCGATCTCGGCCTGGCCGGCTCCGCGGGCGGCGATGTGCTGTTCGCCCTGCGGGCCGACCATCGGCGCGAGTGGGTGAATTCGCTGGGCGGCCAATGGCGCAACGCCTTGCAGCTCGGCCAGCTGTCGGAGCTGGAGACCGCCTTTTACCAGCCGCTCGAGCCCACCCAGCGATTCTTTATCGAGCCCGGACTGCGGCTCGAGCGCTCGCTGGAAGACGTCTTCGACGAGGGCGACCGGATTTCGCGCTACGAACTGGTCCAGGCGGAAGCGCGCGTCAATGTCGGCTTCAACATCAACAACCATTCCCGGCTGAGCGCCGGGCTGCGGCACGGCCTGGCGGACTACGACCTCGATATCGGCGAGGCGCTGTTCGCAGAGGGCCATACGCGGGACAGCAATGTCGTGATCGACGGGCTGTACGACACCCGCGATGCCAGCACGCTGCCCACGCGCGGTAGCTATGTCCAGTTCCAGTACACGCACGCCGACGAATGGCTGGGCGGCGAGCACGACTACCAGCAGCTGGAGGCCGTGGTCGGCCATTCCACCCCCTGGCGAGGCAATGTGCTGCTCTTGGCGGGCGGCGCCGGCTGGACGCTGGACGGCGACCTGCCGCGTCACCGGGATTTCCGCATCGGCGGCGCGCGCAGCTTCCCTGCCCTGGAGCGCGGCGAATTTCGCGGCGAGAACTACTGGTCGGCCTCCGCGACCTGGCTGCTCAAGCTGGCCGACATACAGGCGCTCTTCGGCCAGGTGTTCTATGGCGGCGCCGGCCTGCACGCCCTGCGGGTCACGGATCGCATCGACCAGCAACCGGAACAGACCGTCCTCGGGGCGTCCTTCACGCTGGGCGCGCGCACCCCGGTGGGACCGCTGTTGCTCAGCCTGGGCGTGGCGGACAACGACAGCGTCCAGCTCCATGTCGCCCTCGGCCGGCCCATCGCGGAGGGCTCGCTGCTCGATCGCCTGCACTGAAACCTCTTGCTATGCTTGCGCGAAATACTTTCCGCGGGCGGCAGAGCGCGCCTGCAATAACATTCATCCCGAGGGTGTCTTCATGAAAAGCTTTACCGCATTCCTTTTCGTGCTGCTGATGGCCGCCGCAACGCCGGCACTGGCCGAAGACGGCGCGATCCGGCTCTCCGAGCCCGTCCAGACCGGCGCCGGCTACGAAGTCTTCGGCGCGCCGCTGGAGAACACCGGCGAGGCGCGGCCGCTGGCCGAGATCGTCGCGGCGGGCGCGGAACACGCCGGCGAGCAGGTGCTGGCCAAGGCGAAGGTCGCGAAGGTCTGCCAGAAAAAGGGCTGTTTTCTCGTCGCGCACGACGGCGAGGCGGTGGCGCGCGTGACCTTCGTCGACTACAGCTTCTTCGTGCCCACCGACTCGGGCGGCAAGGAAGTGACCATCGCCGGCACCTTCAACCGCAAGACCATTTCCGAGGCCCAGCTGCGCCACTTTGCCGAGGACGCCGGCGAGGACCCGGAGCAGGTCACCGGGCCGCGCGAGGAGTACTCCATCGTGGCCACCTCGGTGATGATTCCGACCAGCTGAGTCGCCACGGCACGCTGCAGTCACTCCGGGTCGTGGCCTGGCCATGGCAGGGTTCCCTTCGCTCGGGAAATCTTTATCTCGCTCAGTGAACCCTGCCATACCCCGGCCACTGCGCTCCTGCCGGTGGAGACGCCTGGCGCCCCCGTGCCGCGGTAAGCCCTGGGAGTGGTCAGCCGGGCGAGCCCCCGATGCGATCCAGCCGCAGCCGCTCGCGCTCGTCGAACAGGCGCCGGCTGGCGGCCATCACCGCGGCCACCGTGCCGAAACCCGTACCGACCGCGATCAGCAGAAAGACCAGCACCTGGTACTTGACCGCCAGGGCCGGCGGGCTGCCGGCGAGGATCTGGCCGGTCATCATGCCGGGCAGGCTGACCACCCCGGCCGCCGCCATGCCGTTGATGATCGGAATCATGCCGCTGCGCATGGCGTCGCGGCGCAGGTCGCCGATCGCCTGGCTCCAGGTCATGCCCAGCATCAGCCGCCCCTCGATGACCTGGCGCTGCCGCCAGGCGCTGTCGGTGAGCCGGTCCATGCCCAGCGCGACGCCGGTCATGGTATTGCCCAGCAGCATGCCGAGCAGCGGGATGGCGTACTGGGGCGTGTACCAGGGCGAAGGCCCGATCACCACCACCAGCGCGAACACCGACACCGCGAAGGCGGAGATGAACATCGAGACCGTGCCGATGGCGAAGGCCCAGCCGCCGGTCATGCGCCGCTTCTGGCGCGACATGACCTCCCGCCCGGCCAGCAACAGCATGACCACCGCCATCAGCGCCACCCAGTGAAGGCCGGAGACCGCGAACAAGGTCTCCAGCACCAGGCCGATGATGGCCAGCTGCACCACCATGCGCGCAGCGGCGATGAGCAGCTCGCGCGCCAGCCCGAGCCGGCCCAGGTGCGTCACCACGGCGAGCGCCACCACCAGGGCGCCGCCGATGGCCAGCTCCCACCAGGCCAGCTCGATCAGGCCGCCCGTCATGACTGTTCCTCCAGGCGCGCCACGCCGGGCGAAGCCTCGCGGATCTCGAAATGCCGGTCGGCCACCCGCTCGATCTGCGCGCGGTCGTGGGCGACCCAGATCACCGGCATGCTGCTGGCCCGGAAATAGTCGCGCAGCCAGCTTTCCACGCGGCGGGCCAGCTCGGGATCCAGGTTGGCAGTGGGCTCGTCCAGCAGCAACGCGCGCGGCTCGTGCGACAGGGCCCTGAGCACCGCCAGGCGCTGTTTTTCGCCCGACGAAAGCCGCTCGATCTGCCAGTCCAGCGACGCTTCCGGCATGTCGAAGGCCGCGAAGCTGTCCGGCGCGGGCTCCATGAAATGCTCGCTGACCACATCGCCCCACCAGCTGCTCTCGGCGGGCACCAGCATCACCCAGCCCCGCCAGCAATGGGCGGGGAAGTCCCGGCGGCGGTCGGCGCCCAGCGTGACCTCGCCCTCGTGCGGCTCCAGGTCGGCAATCGCGCGCAACAGCCGGCTTTTGCCCGAGCCCGATTCGCCCGACACGCAGACCACCTCGCCGGGCGCCACCTCCAGCGAGACATCGCGCAGCGCGCCCACGCCGAGTCCGCTCAGGCACAGGCGGTCACCACCGCGGGACGGGCGCTGCTTGGCGGGCTCGGGCAGTTCTGGCAAGTCGGCGATTCCGGGCATGGCGAAGCCGCCATGTTAACGCTTTGCCGTGCCGCGGCGTGCCGTTCCGGACGGCTGCCGTTATCATGCCGGCCTTTCGTGCCGACTCTACCCCCGATCTACCGAAGGAAGGCCCCATGTCCCGAGTCCCGCTGCTGCTTTCGCTGCTCTCGCTGCTCCTGCTGTCCCCCATGGCCGCTCACGCCGACTCGCACGCCGAAAAAGACGTCGAAGACGGCTGGTCGGTCACCGAGCCGTCCGGCGAGTGGCAGAACATCAGCATCGACACGCGCGAGTTCAGCTGGTCGGACGTGGACGTGAGCCCGGACGGCCGACACATCGTCTTCCACGCGCTCGGGGACATCTATCGCGCCGGCATCGACGGCGGCGAGGCCGAGGCGCTGACCGGCGACATCGCCTGGAACTTCCAGCCGCGCTACAGCCCCGACGGCAGCCGCATCGCCTTCATCAGCGACCGCGGCGGCGCGGAGAACATCTGGACCATGGACGCCGAGGGCGGCGACCTGCAGCAGGTCAGCAAGGAAACCGAGCACCTGCTGCACAACCCCGCCTGGTCGCCGGACGGCGATTACATCGCGGCGCGCAAGGGCTATGTCTCCCGGCGCAGTATCCCGGCGGGCTCCATCTGGCTGTACCACCGCGGCGGCGGCCAGGGCGTGGAACTGGTCGAGCGCCTGCACGGGCCCCAGTCGCAAAAGAATATCGCGGAGCCCGACTTCTCGCCGGACGGCCGCTATGTGTATTTCAGCCAGGACGTGACGCCGGGGCGCATGTGGGAATACAACCGCGACGCCAACACGGGCATCTTCGCGGTCCGGCGCCTGGACCGCCACAGCGGCGAGGTCGAGACCCTGGTCTCCGGCCCCGGCGGCGCGATCCGCCCGGCCGTATCGCCCGACGGCAGCAAGCTCGCCTTCGTGCGGCGCAACCCGGAGACGCTCAGCAGCCGGCTGATGGTGAAGGACCTGGTCTCGGGCATCGAGCGGACGCTCTATGAAAAGCTCGATCGCGACAACCAGGAAACCAGCGGCGACATGGGCAACTACCCGGCCTACAGCTGGCTGCCCGACGGTGACGGCCTGGTGTTCTGGGCGGGCGGCGGCTTCCACCGGATCAATCTCGACGGCGCCCACCAGCCGATCGAGGTGCACCTGCGCGCCGAAAAGAAGGTTCACCCGGCGCTGCAGCGCAAGGTGCAGGTGGACACCGAAGAGTTCGATGTGCGCATGCTGCGCTGGACGCAGTTCAGCCCCGACGGCAAGACCGCGGTCTACCAGGCGCTGGGCTACATCTGGTTGCACGACCTGGAGCGCGACCAGCGCCGGCGCCTGACCCGCCAGTCCGATCACTGGGAGTTCCATCCCGCCTTCTCGCCGGACGGGCGCCAGGTGGTCTACACCACTTTTGACGACCAGGAGCTGGGCTCGGTGCGCATCGCGCCGGTGGGGCGTGGGCGCAGCCGCGTGCTGACGAGCCAGCCCGGACACTACGTGGAGCCGGCCTTCTCGCCGGATGGCGCCCAGGTGACTTTCCGCAAGATCACCGGCGGCTACCTCACCTCGCCGACCTGGTCCGAAAAGCCCGGCCTGTATGTCGTGGATACGCGCGGGCGCGAGCTGCGCCGGGTGCTGGACCACGGCGCGCAGCCGCAGTTCTCCGCCGACGGCCGCCGCCTGCTGCACAAGCGCAGCGACGAGGACGGCCACCTGGCGCTCTACAGCACCAACCTGGACGGCCACGACGAGCGCAAGCATCTCTCGGGCGAATGGATCACGGAATACGAAGTTTCGCCGGACGGCCGCTGGGTTGCTTTCGCCGAGCACTACAACACTTTCGTGGCGCCCTTCTTCCCGGCCGGCAAGCCGCTCTCCCTCGGCAGCGATGCGCAAGCCTTCCCGGTGCGCCAGGTCTCGGCGCGCGGCGGCGAGCAGCTGCACTGGTCGGCCGACAGCGCCACGCTGCGCTGGTCCTACGGCTCCCGGCTCTACCAGCGCGAATTGAGCGACGCCTTCGCCTTTCTCTCCGGCGCGCCCGAGGCGCTGCCCGAACCCGTCACCGAGGGCGTCGACCTGTCGTTCTCCGTCGCGACCGACCAGCCGGACGGGCGCATCGCCCTGGTCGGCGCGCGGGTGGTCACCATGCGCGACGCCCAGCAACAGGAGGAGGTGATCGAGAACGGCGTGGTGCTGGTGGAAGGCCGGCACATCCGCGCCGTGGGCCCGGCCGGCGAGATCGAGGTGCCGGGTGACTTCCAGGTCTTCGACGTCGCCGGCAAGACCATCATTCCCGGCCTGGTGGACTCGCATGCCCACGGCGGCATGAGCAACAACCAGCTGCAGCCGCGCCAGAACTGGATGCAGTACGCCAACCTCGCCTTCGGCGTGACCACCATCCACGACCCTTCCAACGACAACCGCGGCTTTTTCTCGGCCGCGGAGCTGCAGCGGGCCGGCGAGATGCTGGCGCCGCGCATGTACTCCACCGGGCGCATTCTCTACGGCGCGCTCTCGGCCGGCGCCACGGCAAAGATCGACAGCTACGAGGACGCGGAATTCCACGTGCGGCGCCAGAAAGAACAGGGCGCGATCTCGGTGAAGAGTTACAACTACCTGCGCCGCGAGCAGCGCCAGCAGGTGCTGGAGGCAGGACGCAAGCTGGACGTGCTGGTGGTGCCGGAGGGCGGCATGCGCCTCGAGCAGAACCTGAGCCAGATCGTGGACGGCCATACGGGCATCGAACATGCCCTCCCCGTGCAGCCTCTCTACGAGGACATCCTGCAGCTCTGGAGCCAGACTGAGGTGGTCTACTCGCCCACCTTCGGCGTCGCCTACGGCGGCCTGATGGGCGAGGAATACTGGTACGACCGCACCGAGGTGTGGAAGAACGAGCGGCTGATGAGCTTCACACCCGAGTCGCTGGTCCACCCGCGCTCCATCCGGCGTCCGACCGCGCCCGACGCGCATTACAACCACTTCAAGGTGGCGGAGATGGCCCACAAGCTCAACGAGCGTGGCGTGCCGGTGGTGATCGGCGCGCACGGGCAGCGCGCCGGGCTGGCCGCGCACTGGGAGATCTGGATGATGGCCCAGGGCGGTTTCTCGCCCTTCGAGGCGCTGCGCGGCGCGACCATCGACGGCGCCCGCTATTTCGGCATGGAAGCCGACATCGGCTCGATCGAGCCCGGCAAGCTGGCCGACCTGGTGGTGATCGACGGCAACCCGCTGGAGGACATCCGCAGCAGCGAGCGCGTCGCCTGGACCATGCTCAACGGCCGTCTCTACGACGCGGCCACCATGAACCAGGTGGCGCCGGCCGCCGTGGAGCGCGAGCCCTTCTTCTTCGAACTGGAAGGGGGCGACGCGTGGCAGCCGGTGACGATGGAATACTTTGAGAACATGGCCGAGGCGCTGGGCTGGCACTGCCGGCACTAGCGCCGGGGCCAGGTTCCTCGGCCAGGCGCGTGCGCCAGCGAGGGGCCCAGCGAGAGGGCCGGCGAGGCGCTCAGCGCGCCGGGATCAGCATGTACTCGATGCGGTTGTTGAGCGCGGCGACGCGGTTCAATTCGCCGGCGGTGCGCACGCCGGAAGGATAAGGATAACGCCGCACCGAGTCGCGGATGCCGTGGGTCACGGCCTCCACCTCGATCCCGGCGCGGGTCAACAGCGGCGCGCCGCTGTCGAGGAAATTCGCGAAACTGGCGGACTGCCCGTGGCTGGACGCCGCCGAGTCGCCCAGCGGATGGCCGATGAGGGCGCACTCGCTGATCGGCGTCTCGGCCTCCGCCAGCCGGTACACGCCGGTGGCGCCGTCCTCGGCCAGGCAGAACTGCCCGAGATGGGCCTCCAGCCGCACGGTGCCGCTGAAGCCCGCTTCGCTCAGCCTGGACAGCAGTTCTCCCAGCCGGTCCAGGCGCGTGTCGTCAAAAGGCAGTTCGTCGAAGGCGAACTGGTTGCGCTCGTTCACCGCCCATTCCAGCCCGGCCAGCATGGCGTCGCGGCGCGCCCGGTCGCCCTCGCGCTCGGCGCCGCGCAAGGAGCCCAGGTCGGCGCGCATGTCCTCGATCACCAGGGCCTGTTCATCGAGCAGGGCCCGCAACTGGGCGCTCTCCGCGCGCGCCTCGTCGCGTTGCTGTTCGGCCTGTGAAAAAAGGAAGAACAGGGCCGCCAGCGGCACCGCCGCCAGCAGCAGCAGCCCGGTCACGCCGCCCATGCCCAGGCCTGAGCGCGGCGGCGCCTCCGGCTCGCGCAGCGCCGCCTCCGCCTGCTGCCGGCCGTAGATCTCGTCGGCCACGCGCCGGGCGAAGTCCTTGTTGCTCGCGAGGATATCGGCGCGCAACTCGAGGTGCTGGTCCTGCAGCGTGCGCGTCACCAGCGCCTGGATGGAAGTGCCCAGCGCCTGTCGCTCCATCGCCAGCTCGGCCTCGTCCACCCGTCCCCGCATGCCGGTCGCGCCGGCTTCCGGCGCCGTCGCGCTCTCGCTGCCCTCGGCGCTGCGCCGCCGCACGGCCGCGCGGCGGTCTTCCACCAGGCCCAGCTTGTGCAGCATCTCGAACAGGACGCCGGGCTGGACCTCCTTGGGCAGCACGCCGACCGCGCCCAGTGCGCGGGCCTGGCCGACATAGACCTCGCCTTCCTTGGCCGTGTACATCATCACCGGGATCATCGCGGTGCGCGGGTCGGACTTGATGACCGACACGGCCTCGAAGCCGTCCATGCCGGGCATGCTGTGATCCATGAAGATCACGTCCACCGACTGGTTCTTCAGGAACTCGATGGCCTGCTCGCCGGACTCGGCGAAATGGATCATCAGGTCGTAGCGCTCGAGCAAGCGCTTCAGCGCCACCCTCGCGGCCTTGGAATCGTCGACGACCAGAGCCCGTTTCTGCGCCATGCCCAGACTTTCCTTCACTTTGCGCTCATAGTCCAGCCCTTGCCCCTGCTAAGCTGGCGGCATGCAACGAAGCGAATTCGAGTCCCTGGTCGACGAGGTGCTGGACGGCCTGCCCGACTGGGCGCTGCAGCGCATCCACAACCTGCGCGTGGTGGTGGAAGAAACACCCACGCGCGAACAGGATCCCGAGGGCGAGGGCCTGCTGGGGCTCTACGAGGGCATCGCCCTGCCGGAGCGGGGGCTGGACTACGTGGACGTCATGCCGGACACCGTGTGGATCTTCCGCCAGCCGCACCTGCAGCTCGAGCTGGACGACGAGACCCTGCGCGAAGAGGTGCGGCGCACGGTGCTGCACGAACTCGGCCATTACTTCGGCATGGACGACGATTACCTGGAAGAGATCGGCTGGGGCTAGGCCCTCTCGCCCTCACCGGCGGCCGCCCTCACCAGCCGCCGCCTCCGCCGCCGCCACCGCCGCCGCCGGAGAAGCCCCCGCCTCCGCTGCCCGAGGACGAACCCGGCGGCGTGGATGCCGACGCGATTGCCGTGGTCAGGGAACTGCCCAGGCCGGCGGTGAAACTGTCGATGGCGCGGGGGTTGAAATGGCCGTGATACCAGGCGGGATGCCAGGCGCCGGCGCGTTGCGCCTCGAGGCCGGCGAACAGCGCCGCAAATTTTTCCGCCCACTGTTGTTCCACGCCCAGCGCGAGCGCAAAAGGCAGGTAGCGCTCGAAGAGCTCCGGCGTCTTCTCAGGCGGATTGCGCAGGTTGAGCTCGTCTTTCTCGGCCACCTCCAGGTAGCGCCTGAACCCTTCCAGCTTGTCCATCAGGCGGCGCCCGCGCTCGGTGGGCGCACGCAACAGCCAGTAGAAACCGACATGAGCGAGCGCCATCAGCACGAAGAGCGCGACGATCAGCGGGCTGAAGGCGTCGAGCAGGGCGATGGCCAGGGCCAGGACCGCCATGGCGCCCAGCGACGGCAGCAGCAACAGGGAATTGGTGACGAAATAGATCTTGCGATAGTCGCGCCGCAGCGAGCGCCGATGCGCCTTTTTCGCGCCGGCGAGCAGCGCATGGTTGTCCTGTTCCAGCTTGACCGGCGAGCCCTCGGCGAACAGCGCGTCCAGGAGCGCTTTTTCGCCGGCGGCCAGCGGCAGGTCGGACTGGCGCCGCGCGAGGCTGTAGTCGCCCTCGTGCTCGTCGATCTGCACATAACCCTTGACCGCGAGACTGATCACGGCGGCAGTGAACGCCCGGTTGTCGTAGCCCATGCGCATGATGAAACGCGCCGAGGCCGGAGAATAGGACCGCGGCGGCTCGTAATGCGGAAATATCACGCCGCGTGGCGGATCGACGCCATAGCGCCGCCAGGCCCAGCCCAGGTAAGCCAGCACGCCCAGCAGTCCCATGCCCGCCAGCAGCAGGCCGCGGTTGTCGGCCAGCGTGTACTGCAAGCGCTCCATCCGGCCCGGCTCGTGGACGTGCCCCTTCGGCCAGCTGACGACCACCGTCAGGCCCTCCCGCGGACCCAGCTGGCGGGTCGCTTCCAGCCGCAACACGCCGTCCCGGATCTGCGCCTCGTAGGCCTGCTCCCGGCTGCCCTGCGGTCCTGTCCAGGCCTCGCCGTTCACCTCCTCCAGCGGCACGGCGTCCGGCAGGCGGACCAGCGCGCGGCTCGCCTCGATGGGCAGCGCCCAGCCGTTGCCGGTGACGTTCCAGTAGAGCTCGTCGTAGTCCTCGAAGTAACCCAGCTGGCGGTCGGTGCGGTAACGGATCGCGTAGACATGCCGCCCATGCTCGAGCTGCCGGTCGGCGCGGCCGGCGTAGACCCGCACGCCGTTGGCCCGCCGCTCGGTGTGGAAGGGCTCCGGCTCGCCGTTGCGCGTGACGCCCAGCAGCTCGAAACCGACCCGGTAGCGGTTGCCATAGCGGTCGCGATAATCGGTGGGGAAATCACGGTAGATGCCGCGACGGATCGCCTGGCCCTCGGCCTGGACCGCGATGGTCTCGGTGACGGTCATGGAGGCGTCCGCATGCACCTCGATGTCGGCCTGGTAATCGAGGATCCGTTCCGTCGCCCACGCCATGGGCGCGACGGCTATCCAGGAGAGGGCCGCGAGCAGCAAGACCGCTTTGTTGGCCGGGCCCGGCAGACAGCGACGCGCGACGCTGCCGCTCATGTCAGCCCAGCTCCACGCGCGGCACGGCGCGCACTTCGGCCTCGTCCACCGCGAAAAACTCGGCCGGCCTGAACGCAAAGAGCCCGGCGACCAGCATGTCGGGGAAACTCTGGATGCGCGTATTGTAGATACGCACGGCGCCGTTGTAGAAGCGGCGCGCGTATTGCAGGTAGTCCTCGGTCTCCACGAGGTCGCGCTGCAGCTGCAGGAAGTTCCCGTCCGCCTTCAGCTCGGGGTAGGACTCGGCGAGCGCGATGAGCCGGTGCAGCCCGGCCTCCATCGCGTCTTCCAGGCGCGCCTTGTCCGGCAGGCTGGCGGTCTCCTCGGCGCGCGCGCGCAGTTCGGTCACGGCGACCAGGGTGGCGCGCTCGTAGTCCGCGTAAGCCCTGACGGCCTCAACCAGCTGCGGGACCAGGTCGTGCCGACGCGTCAGCTGCACGTCGATGTCGCTCCACGCGGCGCGCACCTGGTTGCGGTCGCGCACCAGCCGGTTGAAGACCAGCACGCCCCACAGCAGCAGTCCCCCAAGCAGCGCGACGACGATCAGGGCGGTCATGACATCGTGGCCTCAGCCGCTGATGGCCAGTTTTTCGCGGTGATAGAGCCGTGCCGCGACCAGCCAGAGCAGCAGCCCCAGGCCGAGGCCCGCGCCGAGATAGACCAGCCACTCCAGCGGTTCCACCGTCTCGGCGCGCAGCACCATCAGGATCGCCTGGTTCTGCGCCAGGAAGGGCACGGCGAACATCCACAGCTGGTTTTTCACCGGGCTGATCAGGAGGATCACGGTCGGAATGATCGGCAGCA
>DATFKW010000077.1:0-16593 GCA_035268405.1 Gammaproteobacteria bacterium | reverse complement strand
CGTCCACGCTCTGCAGCGACACGGCCAGGAAACGCGCCACGTAGGCGAACAGCAGGCCGAGGATTCCGCCGGTCAGCAGCAGCCCCGGCTCCACCCCGAACCAGGAAATCATCCAGGCGCGCAGGCCCTTGTCGGCCGCCGCCAGCGGGATGAGCACGCCCACCGCGATCACCGAGCCGGGGATGGCGTAACCCAGGCCCGCGACCCGGTGCGCCAGGCGCATCGGCCTGCCCGGCCGCAAGCGCAGCCCGTAGCCCACGATCACGGCGGCCGCGACGGCGACCACGGCGCTGACGCCCGCGAGGCTCACGCTGTTCCATAGCAGGCCCAGGTAGCGCGGGCCGAACTGGCTGTCGCCGCCGACCAGCGTCAGCCAGCCGAGCCGCGCGGCCGGCAGCAGGAAACCGAAGGTCAGCGGCACCATGCAGACCAGCAGCGCCGCGGCCGCGCGCCAACCCTTCAGCAGGTAGGGCTTGCGTTCGGCGGCGGGCGCGCCGAGCTGGTGGAAGCGCATGCCGCCGCGGTTCCAGCGTTCCAGCGCCACCAGCACGAACACGAAGGTGAGCAGCACGGCCGACAGCTTGGCGGCCGAGACGGGGTCGCCGAGCGAGAACCACGCGCGGTAGATGCCGGTGGTGAACACCGGCACGCCGAAATAGGCGACGGTGCCGAAGTCCGCGAGCGTCTCCATCAGCGCCAGCAGCATGCCGGCCACCAGGGCGGGGCGCGCCATCGGCAGGGCGACTTTCAGGAAAGCCTTCCACGGTCCGCAGCCCAGCGTGCGCGCCGCTTCCAGGATGCCGCTGGACTGCTGCACGAAGGCCGCCCGCCCGAGCAGGTAGACATAGGGATACAGCACCAGCGAGAGCATGGCCACGGCGCCGCCCAGCGAGCGGATCGGCGGGAACCAGTAGTCGCGCGCCGACCAGCCGGTGAGATCCCGGATGTAGGTCTGCACCGGCCCGGACACCTGCAGCAGATCGGTATAGGTGTAGGCGATCACGTAGGCGGGAAAGGCCAGCGGCAGCACCAGCGCCCACTCGAACAGGCGCCGTCCCGGGAAACGGCACACCGATACCAGCCAGGCCGTGGACAGGCCGAGCGCCAGCACGCCCAGCCCGGTGCCGGCGACCAGCAGTACCGTGTTACGCAGGTATTCCGACAGCAGTACGCTGGTGATGTGGCGCCAGGCGCCCTCGTCCGGCAGGAAGACGTGCAGGGCGACCGTGATCACGGGCAGCGCTACCAGTGCCGCGACCAGGATCGCGGCAAGCGGCAGCGACAGCAGTGCACGCGCGCGCCCCACGCGCCGCGCTTACTTCCAGCCGGCCCGGTCGAGGGCGCGCTGGGCCTCGGCCTGGTGGACGCCGTAGAGCCGCGCGTCGATCGGGTCGGCCTCGAAGCTGCCGAGCCGCTCCAGGGCGGGATTGTCCAGCGCCGCGCCTTCCACCACGGGATACTCGTTGTTGCCGCGCGCGAAGCGCGTCTGGGCGTCCGGCGACGCGAGGAACTCGAGGAACTCGAGGGCGCCGGCGGCATTGCTGGCATTGGCCACGATGCCGGCGCCGGAGATGTTCACGTGCGTGCCGCGACCTTCCTGGTTCGGGAACACCCAGCCGACACGCTCGACCACCGCGCGGTCGGCCGGGTCATCGGAAAGCATCAGGCGGGCGAAGTAATAGCTGTTGGCCAGCGCGATGCCGCATTCGCCGGCCGCCACGGCCCTGATCTGGTCGGTGTCGCCGCCCTGCGGGTCGCGGGCGAAGTTGGCCACCACGCCGCGCGCCCATGCCTCGGCATCCTCCAGGCCGTGCGCGGCGATCATGGAGGACATCAGCGACAGGTTGTAGATGTTGCTGCCCGAGCGGATGCAGACCTCGCCTTCCCAGCGGGGGTCGGCAAGATCTTCGTAGCGCGTGATGGCGCCGGGCTCGATGCGCGATTTGTCGTAATAAATGATGCGCGCGCGGCTGGAGAAACCGAACCACTTGCCGTCCGGGTGCCGCAGCTGCGCGGGGATGCGCTGCTGCAGCAGCGGCGACTCGACCGGCTGGAAGACGCCCGCCTGCTCGGCGCGCCACAGCCGCCCGGCGTCCACCGTGAACAGGAGGTCGGCGGGCGTCGCGGCGCCCTCCTGCAGAATCCGCTCGATCAGGGCGTCGTCCTTGCCCTCGATGCGCTGCACCTCGATGCCGGTGGCCTCGGTGAAGGCCTGGTACAGCGCTTCGTCGCTCTGGTAGTGCCGCGCCGAGTAGATGTTGATGACGCTTTGCTCGTCATCGGGCTCGGGGCTGCAGCCGGCGGCCAGCGCCAGCGAGGCGAGCGTGCCGAAAAGAGCGAGCCGGGAGAGTGTCTTGCGGAAAATGTGCATGGGTTGCCTTCCAGGCTGTGTCAGGACCCGCAACTCTAATGCGAATCGTTCGCATTAGCAAATCAGTGTTTTCCGCAGCGCGACGGTCCGTGAGAGAATTCGCGCCCATGGACAGCAACTTCAAGGGTATCCCCATCGTGCAGCCGGCGCCCGTGCCGAGCGGGGCCAAGTTCCGCACCGAGCACGGCGTGGCGGCGATCAAGAACGGGGTGAAGCAGAACGAACGCGCCGCGGCCGCGCCGCTGGGCCGCAAGCCGCCCTGGCTGCGGGCGAGGATGCCCGCCGGCGAGGGCTTCTCCCGGGTGCGGCAGAACGTGCGCGAGCACCGTCTCTCCACGGTGTGCGAGGAATCGATCTGTCCCAACATCGGCGAGTGCTGGAACAACGGCACCGCCACGCTGATGATCATGGGCTCCGTGTGCACGCGCGCCTGCCAGTTCTGCGCCGTGGACACGGGCAACCCGCGCGGCTGGCTGGACGCCGGGGAGCCGGACAACGCGGCGCGCTCGGTGCAGCTGATGGACCTGCGCTACGTGGTGCTGACCAGCGTGGACCGCGATGACCTGCCGGACGGTGGCGCGGCGCACTACGCGGCCTGCGTGCGCGCCATCAAGAAGCTCAACCCCGACACCGCGGTGGAAGCGCTCACGCCCGACTTCCGCGGCGACCTGGCGGCGATCGAGTCGGTGGTCGAGTCCGGGCTCGAGGTTTACGCCCAGAACCTCGAGACGGTGCGCCGCCTGACGCACCCGGTGCGCGACCCGCGGGCCGGCTACGAGCAGACGCTGGCCGTGCTGGAGCACGCCAAGCGTCACCGGCCGGGCGTGCTCACCAAGACCAGCCTGATGCTGGGCCTGGGCGAGACGGACGCGGAGGTCGTCGAGACGCTGCGGGACCTCAAGGCGCGCCAGGTGGACATCGTGACCTTCGGGCAGTACCTGCGCCCGACGCGGCATCACCTGCCCGTGGAACGCTACGTCACGCCGGAGGAGTTTGCGGAATACCGGCGCATCGGCCTGGAGATGGGTTTTCTTGAAGTCGTGTCGGGCCCCCTGGTGCGCTCCAGCTATCGCGCCGACCGGGTCTTCGAGCAGAACAACGTCGGGCTGTAGCCCTGCCCCCAACCGTAGCGAAGAGCGCGCCGTGATCGAGACCCTGCTGCAATATCTGCTGTTCCTGGCCCAGACGGTGACCCTGGCGGCGGCCATCGTGTTCGTGGTCGCCGCGGTGGTGAACCTGTCGCGCCGCGCCCGGGAAAGCGACGGCATGAAGGTCAGCAGCCTGAATGCGCGGCTGCGGCGGGCCGCCGACGGCGTGCGCAACGCGGTCCTGCCGAACGCGGAGCGCAAGAAACTGGCCAAGCAGCGCCGGCGCGAGGAAAAGGCGGCGCGCGAGCAGCGCCGCCAGTGCGTGTTCGTGATCGATTTCCGCGGTGACATCCGTGCCAGCGCGACGGCCTCGCTGCGCGAAGAGGTCAGCGCGGTGCTGGCGGTAGCGACCGAGGGCGACGAGGTGCTGGTGCGCCTGGAGAACGCCGGCGGGCTGGTGCACGAGCACGGCCTGGCCGCGTCGCAGCTGGCGCGCATACAGGCGCGCGGCATCCCGCTGACGGTGGCGGTGGACAAGGTGGCCGCCAGCGGCGGCTACCTGATGGCCTGCGTCGCCGACCGCATCATCGCCGCGCCCTTCGCCATCGTCGGCTCCATCGGCGTGCTGGCGCAGATTCCGAATTTCCGGCGCCTGCTCGAGGAGCGCGGCGTCACCGTGGAACAGGTCAAGGCCGGCCGCCACAAGCGAACCGTCAGCATGTTCGGCGAGGTCAGCGAGAAGGACCGGGAGAAGTTGCGCGAGGAACTGGAGGACATCCACGAGCTGTTCCAGGCCATGGTGCACAAGCACCGGCCGCAGCTGGACCTGGAGCGGGTCGCGACCGGCGAGCACTGGTACGGCACGCGGGCGCTCGACCTCGGGCTGATCGACGAGCTGGGCACCAGCGACGACTGGCTGGCGGGCAAGGTGGACGAGGCCGAGCTGTTGAAGGTCGAATGGCGCACGCAGAAACGGCTGATGGACAAGCTGTCGTCGGCCATGGAAGAGGGCCGGCTCGGCGGGCTGTGGCGCCGCGGCTGGTGAGCGCCGGCCGCCCCGGATTCCTGCCAGGGCCGGTCTTTTCGAAAGCCGCCGCGGCGGACTCCTAGCCCCAGACCTTGGCCTTGATGGCGCGATCGCGCAGCGCGTCGGGCAGGCGCTCCAGCCAGTTCAGCGCCTTGGCGTCGTTGCCCACCAGGTAGCGGTTCTTCGGTTTCGATGACTCCAGCGCGTCCCTGACCACCTCCGCCACCGCTTCCGGCGGCAGGCCGCCGGGCTTCTGGTTGAGCTTTTCGAGCAACCGCACGAGGGGCGCGTAGAGCGCGCGCGTTTCCGCATTGCCGTCGTCCTCGCGCGCCGAGGCGTCGCGCGCCGCGCCCTTGTCCCAGATCGGCGTGCGGATGCCGCCCGGTTCCACCGCCACCACTTCCACCTCGAAGGGGCTCAGCTCAATGCGCAGCGAGTCGGTGATGGCCTCGACGGCATGCTTGGAAGCGGCGTACACGCTGACGCCGGGCATGGCCACCAGCCCCGAGATCGAGCTGATGTTGACGATCCGTCCGCGCGCGGCCCGCAGCAGCGGCAGGCAGGCACGTGTCACCAGCAGGAGGCCGGTCACGTTGACGGCGAAGCTGCGCTCGATTTCTTCCGCGCTCATCAGCTCCAGCGGGCCGCCGAGGTAGACGCCCGCATTGTTCACCAGCGCGTGCAGCTGCCCGCCGGTCTGCTCGGCCAGTTCGGCGATGGCGCGCTCTACGGAGTCCTGCTTCGCGACGTCGATGATCAGCGGCACGATCTCGCCGTCGGCGTCTTCCTGCAGCGACTCTGCGTCGGCGCTCTTGCGCACGCCCGCGTAGACGCGCCAGCCGCGCGCGGAGAGATCCAGCGCAATGCTGCGCCCTATGCCGGTCGAGGTGCCCGTGACCAGGATGTTCTTTTTCATATCACTCGCCTTCGCGCCACGAGACGGCGGAGATTCAACAAAAATAGCAAGGTGAGCAGCAGGCTGCCCGCCGCGGCGGCAGGATGCTCCACGGCGAACACCACCGGCGCCAGCGCGCCCCGGGTGGCCGCGCGCAGGACCTCGTGGCGGGCAATGAATGCGGCGGCCGGCGGGGAGTGGCGGTAGTAGAACGCGACGAAGGCGCGGCCCGCGGCATGGCGCATCAGCACCTCGTCGCGGAAGCGCCGCAGGCTGACGACGTGCGGATCCATCCAGCTGCCCCACGCGGCGGTGGCGATGAAGCACTCGCAGAAGCCGCGGCACTCGTCGCCATTGACGCCCTCGTCGGCCGTGATGACCAGCGTTTCGCGGCGCGCTTCGGGATCGATGCCGGCCAGCGCCGAGGGGTTGGCCAGCGCGACCTCGAAGCTGCGTCGGTCGCGCGCGTCGTCGGGGTCTGCCAGCACTTCCACCGTAAAAGTCCTGCGCGTCTCGCCCTCGGCGAACACCAGCGTGCCGGTGGAGGCGACATAGTCCCGGCCGGCGACGGCGTCGCCGGGATCCGGACCGTCCACCGTGACCCAGTCGACGGTCGCCGTGCCCGCGCTTCCGCGGTTGCGATCCACGGTGAGCAGGATGCTGCCGGCCTCCTCGTCCACCTCGCGAGCCTCCGCGAACAGCGAGAATTCCCCGGCCTGTTCTCCCGCCGGATCCTCGATGATGACCAGCGGGCCCAGGCCGGTGAAAGCCGCCTCGCCGGCGGGCTCGGGGTTGGCGAGCAGCAGGTTGAGGCTGCGCGGGGGCGCAGCTTCATCACGTCCCAGCGTGGACAGCGTCGCCTCGGCCAGCGTTTCGCCCGGCGCAAACTCGACGGTGCTGGTGAGATCGCTGTAGTCGATGCCCAGCGCGGCGGTGTTGGGCACGCCCAGCAGGGTGGCCGACACGGTCTCCGTCTCCAGCCCGTCGCGGCGGACCTCGATCGGCAGGGCCTGGCCGGCGGTCACCCGGCGCACGGCGTCACCGGGCAGGGTCAGCCGGGCCGCGGGCGTGTCGGGATCCTCGATCTGCAGCAGCAGGCTGGTATCGCGGCCCAGCGTTGCGCCGCTGGGGTTGGCCAGCGTGAGCACCGCGTAGCGGGTGCCGTCGATGCCGTTCTGCGTCGGCGCCTGCACCAGCGCGCGCCCGAACAGTTCGCCGTCCGGGATGCTGATGACGCCCAGCGGGAGTTCGATGCTGAAGTCTTCTCCGAGCGTCGCGGTGCCGCCGAGGCTGACGTTCAGCACAACCGTGGCGGGACCTGCGGCGCTGCCGCTGCGCACCACGGTGATCTGCGTCTCCTCGCCCTCCGCCAGGTCGAGGCGGGGGTCGATGAACTGGAGCACGCCCGCGGCGCCCGCGAGCGGCGCCCAAAGCAGGCTTAGCAGCGCGCCCAGCACCGCGAGCCACGGGCGCGCCGCCGCGCGGGACCGGGCGGTTTTCTGCATGCGGAACGGTTCACGCGACATGAACGACCCTCCAGGAGCTCCCGATAGAGCCCTCATCATGCGACCCCCTCGGCGCGACCGCAATTGCGCCGCTGCGGCTGGGCTACAATTCGCGGCCAGGAGCCCGCAATGAAGACCCAGCAAGCCCCACGCACCCGGCAAGGTGTTGCCGCCGCAGCCTGCAGTCCGCCCGGTCTCGGCGAGACCGTCACGGACCGCCTGGCGCGCGCCATCGAGCGTCTCGAGGACGACAGCCTCGAGCCCGGCTGGGTGGTGCACGAGGTACGCAAGGACCTGAAACGCGTGCGCGCCCTGTTGCGGCTCAGCGGCGACCAGCTGCCCACGCGCCGGCCGGAAAAGCGCTGCGCCGCGGCGGCGCGCAAGCTGTCCGGGCTGCGGGACGCCGACGCCGTCAGCGAGACGGTCGAGCGCCTCAGGCTGCGGGCCGAGCCGCGGGAACTGGAAGCGCTGGACGGGTTGCGCGAATGGCTCATGCGCCGTGCGGAACGGCCGGGCGCAGGCGGGCTGCCGGCGCCGGTCGCCGCCGAAAGCGCGGCGCTGCTGCGAGAGGCGCGCCGCGAGGTCGGGGCGCTGCCTTTCGAGCGCATGGACGCCGCGGCGCTGGACGCGGGGCTGGCCGATTCCTGGTCCGACACGGCCACCGCCTTTCGCCGGCTGGTGGAGCAGCCCGCCCTGCCGCGCTTCCACGATTTCCGCAAGGCGGTGAAGCGCGAGTTGCACCAGCGCGAGCTTTGCGGGCGGCCGCTGGACGACTCGGAGCGCGCCATGCTGAAGAAACTGGCGGACGTGCTGGGCGAGTTGCAGGACCTGAGCGTGCTCAGGGACATCCTGCGCGATGCCGGCCGCTGGCGCGGACCCGTGAAAAAACTGGTCAGGAGAACCCTGCGCGAGCTCAAGGCGCGCGCGCTGCGGCTGGGCGAAAGCCGCTATCCGGAGAGCCGGTCCTGAGCGCGGCGCGCGCCCGCGCAGGCGAGCCGCCCGGCCAATGATCCCGCTGCGCGACGAGAACCCCGTGGGGATCACGCCGGTCGTGACCTGGCTGCTGGTGGGCGCCTGCGTGGCTGCTTTCCTGTGGCAGATGAGCGCCGGCGCCGAGGGCTTCAACCGGATCGTGTTCGGCCTCGGCGTGATCCCCGCCGTCCTGCTCGGCCACGCGCAATTGCCCGAAGAGATCGCGATGGTGCCGCCGGTGGCCACGGTGTTCACTTCCATGTTCCTGCACGGCGGCTGGCTGCACCTGGCCGGCAACATGCTTTACCTGTGGATCTTCGGCGACAATATCGAAGAGCGCATGGGCGGCGTGCGCTTCCTGGTGTTCTACCTGGCCTGCGGCGTGGCCGCGGTGCTGGCGCAGGCGCTGCCCGCGCCGGAGGGCGTGGTGCCGATGGTCGGCGCTTCCGGGGCGATCTCCGGCGTGCTGGGCGCTTACCTGCTGCTGTTCCCGCGCGCGCGGGTGCTTGTGCTGGTGCCGCTGGGCTTTATCCTGCAGGCGGTCAGGCTGCCGGCGCTGTGGGTGCTGGGGTTGTGGTTCGGAATCCAGCTGTTGTCCTCGCTGATGGCGCCGGAGGGCGAGGGCGGCGTGGCCTTCCGCGCGCACCTGGGCGGATTCATCGCGGGCCTGGCGCTGGCCCCGCTGTTCCTGAAAAGGAGTCGAAGATCGTGAACGACTGGCTGAGCGTCATGCTGGACGAAATCCGCCGCAAGCAGCGCGAGCGCGAGGAGGCGTCGCAGGAGCGCGCGCAGCGCGAGCGCACGCAACGGGAGCGCGCCGCCACGCCGCGCGGCACCGCGCCCGGCGAGAGCGGCGACATTCCGGAAGAAGATTGAGCATCGCGGCCATGAGCCGGGACGCGACGCTGTCGCATAGCGCGTTGCGCCAGGGGCCCGCGGAATGGGCGCTGTTGTGCACGCTGGTCGTGCTGTGGGGCAGCTCTTTCATGCTGGTGCGGGTCTCGCTGGAGGCCTTTACGCCGCTGGCGGTGACCGCGGGACGCCTGCTGATCGGCGCCGGCGTGCTGGCGCTGGTGCTCGCGGCGCTGCGCCGTCGCGTGTCGCGGCAGCCGCGTCACTGGCTGTTCTTTCTTGCCATGGCCCTGCTCGGCAACGTCGCGCCATTCTTCCTGATCGCCTGGGGGCAGATGGCCATCCCCTCGGGGCTCACCGGAATCCTGATGGCCGTGATGCCACTCGCGGTGCTGCTGATGGCGCATTTCCTGGTGGCCGGAGAGCGCCTGACACGCCGCCGCCTGGCGGGCTTTGCGCTCGGATTCCTGGGCGTGGTGGTGCTCACCGGCCCCGATGCGCGCGCCGTGCTGGTGGGCCGGGAGGCGTCCTTCATAAGCCAGCTGGCGGTGCTGGGCGCCGCCCTGTGCTACGGCGTGGCGGCCATCGTGGCGCGACGCGGCCCCGTGCTGCACCCGGTGGTCGTGGCGGCGCCGGTGCTGGCGATCGCCGGCATCCTGGCGGGCACGCTGCTGCTGGCAGCCGGCGTCGGCGGCGAGAGCGGCGCGGTGGCGATGCACGGTCCGGTGGAGCGATGGCCGGCGGCGGCCATGCTGGCGCTGGGGGCGCTCTCGACGGGACTGGCGACCGTGGTGTATTTCACCCTCATCGCGCGCGCCGGGCCGACCTTTCTCTCGCTGATCAATTACCTGATTCCCGTGTGGGCGGTCGTGCTGGGCGCGGTGGCGCTGGACGAGCGGTTGCCGCCGCGCGCTTTCGTCGCGCTGGCGCTGATCCTGGCCGGCGTCGTGCTGGCGCGCTGGCAATCCGGCCGGAGGGCCGGCCCATGAAAATCGTCGTGCTCGGCGGCGGTTACGCGGGCATCGCCTGCCTGGCGCGGCTGGCGCGCGTCCTGCCGGATGCCGAGCGCCACCTGGTGGACCCCGACCGCTGGCACCTGCGGCGCACACTGCTGCACGAAGTGCTGCGCCGGCCGCTGAAAGAGCTGCGCGCGCCGCTGGCGGAGATCGCGCGCCGCTGGGATTTCCGGCATCACTACGCGCGCCCCGACTGGTCGCCCCAGCGGCTTGCCCGCTGGTCGCGCGAGCGCCGCATCCGCATCGGCAAGCGCGAACTCGAATTCGATGCGCTGGTGCTGGCGACAGGGTTGCCCGGCGTGCACGGTCGCGCGTCGAGCAGCCGGACGCTGCCGCTGCCGCTGGAAGCCCTGGCGACGGGGCCCGGCGTGAACGCCTTCAAACGCATCGCGGATGCGGAGGAGACCGCCTGGGTGGTCGGCGCCGGCGCCAGCGGTCTGCAATGCCTGTTCGAGCTGGCGGCCGCCCGGCCGGAGGGCGCGCCGCTGGGACTGATCGAGGCGGGCGAAACGGTGCTGGGCGCCGAGCCCGAGGGTCTGCGGCAGGTGGTTTTCGATCGCCTCGACGCGCTTGGCGTCGATGTGCGGCTCGGGACTTTCTACGCGGGCGCCGGGCGCGGCCGCGTGCGCATGGAGAGCCCGGACAGCAAGTACTCGGAGCCGGCGGGCGGCGTGCTGTTGTGTACCGGGCCCCGCGCCAAGCCGGTGACCGCGGATGCCGCGGGGCGGGTGCTCGCCGACGGTCGTCCCTTGCCGGGCATCTACGCTGCAGGGGACTGCGCGCGCTGGCAGGACGTGCCCTTCGACGCCGCCACCGCGCAGACCGCGGTGCGCAAGGGGCGGCACGTAGCGCAGACCATCAAGCGGGTATTGCGGGACCGCGAGCCGGAAGAATGGGACGCCCGGCAGCTCGGCTTTTTCCTCAGCCTCGGGCCGCGCGACGCGGTGGGCTGGCTGTTCTCCCGCGCTGCGTTAATCCAGGGGCTGCCGGCCGTCGCCGCCCGCGAGGCGGTGGAAGCGCGCTGGGACCTCCTGCTCAGGGGCGTGGACAGTTTCGGCGCGCTCTGACGCTCAGGCCGCGGGGTCCAGCGGCTGATAGGGGGTCTCGAAGTAGCGGTGGAATGGCGTGGGCAGGACGCGGTAGTCCTGCGCCAGCGCCGCCCGCGGCAGCGGGTGGCTGTTGTAGGTGTTCCAGAACAGCACGTTGCGGCCCGCCAGGCGGCCGTTTTCCAGGTCCGCCAGCAGCGCGGCAAAGGCCTTGCCGGTGTAGGTGCCTTCCAGCTTGATGCCGAAGGCCTCGCGGGCGTGAGCCAGCGCGGCCATGCCCTCGGGCGTGAAGCGCGCGTAGCCGGGGCCGATGAAATCGTGCCGCAGTTCGATGCGCGATCGATCCATTGAGGCCAGCGGAAAACGGGGGTCGGCGCGATGCAGCAGCCGCGCGGCGCCGTGGTACAGGGCGCGCAAGCGCCGCGGGCTGGCGATGTCGGCGCGCACCACGCGCACCAGCGCGAGGCGCGTCCGCAGGCCCGCGGCGGCGAGGCCGAGCGCCAGGCCTGCCGCCGTGCCCATGGTGCCCAGGGGCAGGTAGATGACGTCGGGCACCGGCAGCAGTCCGGCGCGCACCTGCGCCGCCAGCTCCAGCCCCGCGTTGACGAAGCCGACGGTGCCCAGCGGCGAGGAGCCGCCGCCGGGAATCGCAAAAGCGCCCTGCCGGCCGTCCGGCCCGCCCAGCGCGAGGACGCGCGCCCTGCGCCGGGCCTCGGTTTCGTTGTCGCAGTGCATGTGCCGCGCGCCCGCCCAGCGGCCCGTCAGCAGGTTGCGGCCGACAAAAGACGAGTTCGACTGCGGCGTGAGCAGCAGCCGCGCTTCCAGGCCGACCTGGCCGGCGTAGATCGCAGTGGCGAGGGCGTGGTTGGAGCCGGCGACGCCGAAGGTGAAGACCGACTCGTGGCCCCGTGCCAGGGCCGCGGCCAGCAGGAACTCGAGCTTACGCACCTTGTTGCCGCCGTAGGGCCGGGCGCAGCGGTCATCGCGCTTGAACCATAGCCCGCCGCAGGGCCCCGGCAGCGCCGCCGCCTCGGCGGACTGCACCGGTGTCGGCCATTCGCCCAGCGCCACGGTCGGCAAGCGCGCGCCGATCCGCGGGAATCGTTCGAACAGCGCCAGCGTGCTCACCGGCCGTCGCTCCCGCGTCCCGGTCCCGGCGGCCTGCCGCCCTGGCTGCGCGCTTCCCGCAGGAGAAACTCCTCGTCCAGCGGCGAAAGATCGAATTGCCGGCAGGCCTCCTCTATGGCGGCCGCGTCATGGCGGCCCGTGTCCGACAGCCAGCGCAGCGCCTTGCGCAGCGCTTCGCCCCTGGTATCGCGGCCGGCACCGGTCATGTCATCCTCCCCGCGGCGTTCACGCACAGGCGTGTTCCGCTATTATCATCCCAGGATGCGCGCAATGACGAGCAAACACGCGGGAGCAGGATTCCGATGAGCGGCACCGATCACCTGGACGCGTTGCGTCGCGACGCCAGCAGCGCCCCGGTCGTCCTGTTTGCTTCGCGCATCACCGACGTGCGCGACCTGGTGACGCGACTCGACGAGCTGGGCCTCGATTATCGGCTGGTCACGCTGTCGATGGGCGACCGGGCGGCGCGCGAACGCTTCCATGTGCTCGAGGAATGGACCGGCCACCACACCCTGCCGCAGGTCTTCCTGGACGGCCGCTTCATCGGCGGCCCCACGGAGCTGCTGGCTCACCCGCGCATCGCCGGCGGCGTGCCGCAGGCCGGGCAATGGCTGGGCTATGCCGGGCTGATTCCCTTCGCGGCCGCGCTGCTCGGCGTGCTGCTCGGCGACGCGCAACGGCAGGCTTACTTCGCGCAGCAGTTCATCGCTTACGGCGCCGTGATCCTGTCTTTCGTCGGCGCGGTGCACTGGGGCCTGGCGCTGGTCGGCGGGCGCATGCGCGCCATGCGGTTGTCGATGAGCATACTGCCGGCGCTGCTCGCCTGGGCCGCGCTGCTGTTGCCGGCCGCGGCGGCGGCCTGGCTGCTGCTGGCCGGTTTTGTCGCGCTGCGCGCGTGGGAAGCGGGTGCGCCGGTGGCGAGCACGCTGCCGGCATGGTACCGGCAGTTGCGCACGCGGCTCACCGGCGCGGTGGCGCTCATGCTCCTGGTGTTCGCGCTGGTGACCGGGTGACGCTGCCGCCCGTCCCGGCGCCGTGGCCGGCCCGCCGGTTCGCCGCTGGAGCAGTCCATGTCTGAGGTGCTCACTCCCGGGATACTGGTCGAGGAATTCCCCGGGCGTGAGACCGCGCTGGACGCGTTCCCGGAAGGCGTGACCGCATTCCTGGGCGCGGCGCCCCGCGGGCCCCTTGGTCGGGCGGTGGCCGTGGACGGCGCGGCGACCTTCGACCGCCTGTTCGGCGCGGCGGGCGTGTCTTCTCCCCTGCAATCCTGCGTGCACGATTTCTTTGCGGCGGGCGGCCAGCGCGCCGTGATCGTGCGCGCCGCGAACGGCGGCAAGGCTTGCAGCATCCGCCTGCCCGGCCGCGAGGGTGCGCTCCTGCTGGAGGCCCTGAGCCCGGGACGACGCGAGTACCTGCGCTGCTCGGTGGACTACGACCAGATCGCCCCTTCGGACGATGCCGCATTCAACCTGGTGGTGCAGCGGCTGCGCTCGCCGGGCACGGAACGGGTGATCGACCAGGAAATCTACCGGCGGCTGTCGGTCAGGCCGGCCGACGAAAACTACGTCGCGGACGCGCTGATGTCCTCGGCCCTGGTGCGGGTGCGCGGCGCGACGCCGCCGACACGACCGGCCGCCACCGTCAGCACGGCGCCCGGGCACCCCGTCACCTGGGTAGATGCCGAGGACGACGGCGACGACGGCAAGGCGCTTACGGACTACGACCTGGTCGGATCGCGCGCGCAAGGCAGCGGGCTGTTCGCGCTGGACGCCGCGGGCCCGATCGATTTTCTCTGCCTGCCCCCCTCGCCGGCGGGAGGCGGGCCCGGGCCGGCGCTGCTGCTGGCGGCATTGCGCTACTGCCGCCGCCGCAGCGCCATGCTGTTGCTGGAGCCGCCAGCGGATACCAACGACGCGGAGCAGGCGCTGGCCTGGCTGCACGGTCTGAACATCACCGGCGAGAACGCGGTGGCGGTGTTCCCGCAGCTGAATGGCGACGCCCGCGGCGCCAGCCGCCCGGCGGCCGGCGCGGTCGCGGGTGCGCTGGCGCGCGCGCCGGCCGACGTGCAGCCGGTGCTCGGCGCGCAATTCCGGCCCACCCACGAGTTGCCTGCGGAGATGCGCCGCCGGCTGCAGGCGGCCGGCATGAATATCATCGGGCGCGGGCGCGGCGGCCGCATCGCGCTGGACGGCGACCGCACCCTGGCTTCACCGGAGTGTCCGGTGCAGGCCTGGCGTTCGCTGGTATCGCGGCGCCTGGCCCTGACCATCGAGCGGGTGCTGTTGCAAGGCACGCGCTGGGCGGTGTTCGAGACGGGCGGCGAGGACCTGGCGGAAAGGCTGCGCATCCAGGTCACCGGCTGGCTCGAGTCGCTGCGTTTCGCCGGGCTGCTCGCCGGCGGGCCGGGCGAAGCCTGGTTCCTCGACCTCGCCCAGGTCGCCGCCGCCGACCGGCCGGGCCGCGTCGAATTCACGGTCGGTTTCGCACCGCGGCGCGCGCGCGAGTTCGTCATCTACCGGGTGAGCCAGGGCCTGAACGGCGCGCGTCTCGCGCCGGTGTCCGCGGAACGCTGGGCCATCAGCCGGCCCGCCCGGGCGACAGCTGCGGCGGGCGGCCTGCCGGGGGACACGCGGGAGGCGGGGTGAGCCGCATAACCGGGCGCATCGTCTATTTCGCTTTCGGCGCCAACGTGCATCCCGGCTGGCTGCAGCGCCGGGTGCCCCGCGCGCAGCTGCTCGGCATCGGCACGTTGCCGGGACATCGGCTCGCCTTTCGCAAGCGCGGGCGGGATGGCGCGGCCCGCTCCGATGCCTGCCCGGATGCCGCGGCGCGGCTGCCCGGCGCGCTCTACGCGCTGGATGCCGGGGATCTTGCTTTGCTGGGAGCGGCGGGCGCCGGCTACCGCCCGGCGGAGGTGGTGATCGATACCGCCCGGGGCGCCTGCGAGGCGATCTGCTGGCGCGCTGAGCCGTCGGCGATTGAGGAAGGATTGCGCCCCTGGGAGTGGTACGTCGCGCTGATCCGCGCCGGCGCGTCGCTGCTCGGCCTGCCCGGCGAGCATGTCCGCTGGCTGGATTCAGTGCCGGTGGCGGCCGATCCCGAGCCGGAGCGCGCCGCGCTGGCCCGGGCCGTGATCGCGGCGGGCATGCCGGGCTCGCCCGCCGGCCAGGAGTGAATCAGCGCCGCGCGTGCGGCGCCCGGGCCGCCGGCCGCCCTCACA
Organism: Gammaproteobacteria bacterium; assembly: GCA_035268405.1. Classification (GTDB taxonomy): domain Bacteria; phylum Pseudomonadota; class Gammaproteobacteria; order Steroidobacterales; family XN24; genus XN24. The sequence goes on along the minus strand of DATFKW010000077.1, from coordinate 1,470 downwards.
GGCGGGCACTGAGGTCTTCACGTATCGCGGCGTCCAGCGCCGCAAGCGCCGCCTGGATACCCTCCGCATGGGCGATCAGCAGCAGCGTGTCCTGCAGGAAGTCGGGATAGTCGCCGATCGCGCCGCAGAACTCGGCCCGTCGCTCGCTCTCGATGTGGCCGCAGGAGTGCGCCGGATCCGCCACCCGCACCGGGTGCTGATGCAACAGGATCTGCCAGACCCTGTAGGCGTCCCACTGGTGGCGCCCAGCCTGCCGGTTCCGCTCCATAAGCGGAGACTAGCAATGCGCGCGCGCCGGTTCCGTGAGCGGCGTCACTCCTCGCCGAAGCCGCCGCCCCCCGGCGTGGCGATCTCGAGCACATCGCCCGCCTGCAGCTCGACTTCGGCGATGCCGCCCAGCGGCGCCTGCGTGCCGTCCGCCCGGATGAGCCGGTTGTGTCCCGGCGCGCCGGCTGCGCCGCCAGCCAGGCCGAAAGGCGGCACGCGCCGACGGTTGGAGATCAGCGCGACGCTCATCGGCTCGCAGAAACGCAATCGCCGCACCACGCCGTCGCCGCCCCGGTACCGGCCGGCGCCGCCGGAGCCGCGCCGCACGGCGAAGGACTCGACGCGGACCGGGTGGCGCAGCTCCAGGATCTCCGGGTCGGTAAGCCGGCTGTTCGTCATATGCGTGTGCACGGCGGATGCGCCGTCGTAGCCGGGGCCGGCCCCGGCCCCGCCGCACAGGGTCTCGTAGTACTGGTGTCGCGCATTGCCGAAGCTGAGGTTGTTCATGGTGCCTTGCGAGGCGGCCACCACGCCCAGGGCGCCGAACACGGCGTCGACTACGCACTGCGAGGTCTCCACGTTGCCGCCGGCCACCGCGGCGGGCCAGCGCGGGTTGAGCAGCGAAGCCGCGGGGATACGCAGCTCGACGGGCAGCAGGCAGCCCTCGTTCAAGGGGATGTCGCGTTTCACCAGGCAACGGAAGGCATACAGCACGGCCGCCTTGCAGATGGCGGCCGGCGCGTTCAGGTTGCCCGGCGCCTGTGCCGAGCTGCCGGCGAAATCCACGGTGACGCGGCGCGCGCGTGCGTCGATGCTGATCGCCACGCGAACGGTCTCGCCGCCGTCCATCGACCAGCTGAACTCGCCGCCGGACAGCCCGCCGAGCGCCTCGGCCACGGCCTCGGCAGCATTTTTCTGTATGTGTCCCATGTAGGCCAGCGTCACGTCCGGCCCGAACTCCGCCATCATCTTTTCCAGTTCCGCCAGGCCCCTTCGGTTGGCGGCCAGCTGCGCGCGCAGGTCGGCGAGATTCTGCGCCGGGTTGCGCGCCGGCCAGCGGCCGCCCTCCAGCAGGGCGCGCATCCCGGTCTCGTCGAAGCGCCCCCGCGAGACCAGCTTGCAGCCGCGAATCAGCACGCCTTCTTCGTCGATGTGCCGGCTGTCGGCCGGCATCGAGCCGGGCGTGCGTCCGCCGATATCGGC
>DATFKW010000076.1:0-12115 GCA_035268405.1 Gammaproteobacteria bacterium | reverse complement strand
CTGGCCGGGCCGGAGGACCACTGGCTCAACGTGCATTCGAAGGTGCTCGTCATGGACGACGAGCTGTTGACCATCGGCTCGGCGAACCTCAACAACCGCTCGATGGGTTTCGACACGGAGTGCAACCTGGTGCTGGAGGCGTGCGGCGATCAGCGAATCCGCGACGCCATTTCGGCCTTTCGCCGGCGCCTGCTGGCCGAACACCTCGGCGTGGCCGAAGAGACGGTGGCCGGCCAGGAGCGCGACACGCCGTCCCTGCTGGAGACGGTCGAGGCCGTGCGCGGCGGCGAGCGCACGCTCGAGCTCCTGGAGCCCGAGCTGCCGCCCGGCCTGGACCAGTGGCTGCCGGGCGACCAGCTGATCGATCCCGAAAAACCCGTCGAGCCGACCCGCCTGATCGCCAGGCTGATGCCCGGCGAGCAGCGCGCCTCGGGGCTCGGACGCGGGCAGGCGATCGGCGGCCTGCTGCTGTTCTTCCTGGCCCTGGCGGCCACCTGGCGCTGGACCGAGCTGGGCGACATGCTCACTCCGGACCGCCTGGGCGCCCTGGTCGAGAGCCTCAAGAAGATGCCGGCGTCGCCCTTGCTGGTGCTCGGCGCCTTCGTGCTCGGCACGGTGCTGGTGGTGCCGGTGACGCTCATGATCGTGGCGGTCGTGCTGGTGTTCGGGCCCTGGCTGGGAATGTTCTACGCCTTTGCCGGATCGCTGCTGGGGGCGGCCGTCACCTTCGGCATCGGTCAGCTGGCGGGGCGTCGCTGGGTGCGGCGACTGGCGGGCTCCCGCCTGGAGCGGCTCAGCCGCCAGCTGGGCCGGCGCGGGCTGTTGTCCATCGTCGCGGTGCGCAATATTCCGGTCGCGCCCTTCACGATCGTCAACCTGGTGGCGGGCGCCACCCACATCCGGCTGCGCGATTTCCTGCTCGGCACGCTCCTCGGGCTGGCGCCGGGCATCATCGGCATTTCCCTGTTCATCGACCGGGCCATCGCAGCAATCCGCGACCCGGGTCTCGGCAGTTTCGCCATCCTCCTCGTCGTGCTGGTCGTGGTGGTGGCCGGCATTACCCTGTTCCGCCGTCGCCTGCGCGAACGCCGCGCGCTGGACTAAGCTTGTTACAGGGGAAAGCACAGGGAGGCCGGAACCATGCCCTACGACCGCAACGCGGATTTGCCGGAATCGGTGCGCGACCCGTTGCCGGACGGGGCGCAGACGATTTATAGAAAGGCCTTCAACGACGCATGGGACGAGTACAGCGACCCCGAGGAGCGGCGCGGCTCGGCCACCCGCGAAGAGACCGCTCACCGCGTCGCCTGGGCCGCCGTGAAGAACTCCTACGAAAAAAAGGACGGCCGCTGGGTCCGGAAGGATTGAGCGCCGCCCGTGCTGCGCGCCGTCCTCTGGCACCGCAGCGGCGACATCTGCTGGGCGGCGCGCTGTGCCGCCGCGCGGCGTGAACTATGCTCAGGGTGAATATTTCCAGCAGAAAGGAGAAGCACTCATGTGGAAAATCCTGCTCCCCGTGGACGGCTCGGAGAGCGCCCTGAACGCGGTGAAACACGTTGTGGAGACCGCCAGGGCGCGCGATGATGTGGCCGTCACGCTGCTGTACGTGCACCTCGAGCCGGTGCGTTTCGGCGCGGTCGCGGCCGCCCAGGAGGCGCCCAACATCGCCGAGGTCGAAAAGAAATTCGCCGAGCCGGCGCTGGCCGAGGCCTCCAAGCTGCTGATCGAGGCCAAGGTCCGCTACGAGCGCGAAGTGCACATCGCCGAAGATGTCGCGCCCATGATCGCGAAACGCGCCGAGGAACTCGACAGCGACGCGATCGTCATGGGCACGCACGGCGGCGGGCCGCTCGCCAGGGCCCTGCTCGGGTCCACCGCGATGAAGGTGGTGCACCTGGCGAAGGCGCCGGTGACCCTCGTCAAGTAGGCGCCAGTACTTCCGTCAAGCCGGCGCTAGTATTCACGCTGCAGCCGTAGGGGCGGGTCAGCGGCCGGCTGACGGGCTCGCCCGCGGCCAGCTCGGCGAGCGCGATCTCGACGAACTGCTCTGCCTTCTCGATGTCGGCGACGTCCGCGCTCTGGATCGAGTCGATGGCGCCGTTGTAGCGCAGCACGCCGTCCGCGTCGATGATGTACATGTGCGGCGTGGTCTTGGCGCCGTAGGCCCGGCCCACCTCGCCGTCGGTGTCGAACAGGTAGGCGTCCTGGCCGGCTTCCCAGCCTGCCTGGATGGCGCGCGCCTGCTCCGGGGTGACATGGCCCTGCTTGCCGGGCGCGGACGAGTTGATCACCAGCCAGGCGACGCCCTTGCCGGTCGCTTCCGCCTGCTGCCGCTGCATGTTGCCGCCATCGTAGTGCTTCTTGACGAAGGGGCACTGGTGGTTGGTCCATTCCAGCACCACGGTCTGCCCGGCGAAGTCTTCCAGGCTCACGCTCCGGCCGTCGATGCCGGTGAGGGTGAAGGCGGGCGCCGGCTCGCCGATCTGCGCTTCCGCGGCGAGGGCCGGGGGCGCGGCAAGCATGAACGCGAGCGCGAGGCCGAGAGTCTTGTGGAATGTCATCGTTGGCTCCTTCTGTGGGTCCGCAAGTATTTCAAATCTTTTCGATGGCCCGGCGCACCATGTCCGCGGTGAGCAGCTGCGGCAGGACCACGGGTTCGCCGCCGTCGGCCGGATAGATTACATAAAGAGGCACGCCGCTCCGGCCGAATGACTCCAGGTAAGCGGTGATCTGCGGGTCGCGACTCGTCCAGTCGCCCTTGAGATAATGCACGCCGCGCGCGCGCAGCGCGTCGCGCACCACGCCGGAGGACAGCGCGACGCGCTCGTTCGCCAGGCAGGTGATGCACCAGGCGGCCGTCATGTTGACCAGCACGGGCTCGCCCGCGGCCCGCAGTTGCGCCAGTCGCGCGGGCGTCCAGCGCTCATGCATAGCCGCCGCTTCGCCGGCTGCGCGATCGGCCGGGGCGGAAGGCGCCGGGGCGCGCAGCAGCGGCAGCGCGATGCACAGCGCCAGCAAGGCATAGCCCGGCCACCGCCAGTGGATGCGCAGCAGCCAGAGGCCGAAGGCCACCCCCACCAGCGCGGCCAGCAGCCAGCTCATCGCGCTCGCCGAGGTCTGCTCCCCGTAGACCCACATCAGCCAGGCCACCGTCAGCAACAGCGGGAAGGCGAGCAACTGCCGGAAGGTCTGCATCCACGGCCCGGGCCGCGGCAGCAGGCGCGCCAGGCCGGGCACCCAGCCGAGCGCCAGGATGGGTAGCGCGAGCCCGAGACCCAGCGCGGCGAAGATGGCGAGCGCCGCTGGCGCGGACAAGGTGAGCGCGACACCCAGTGCCACGCCCATGAAAGGAGCGGTGCACGGGCTCGCCACCAGGCAGGCCAGCACGCCAGTGAAAAAAGCCGCGCGGTCGCTGCTCCCTTGCGTCAGGCGTTGCCCCGCGCCGGCCAGCCGGCCGCCGAACTCCAGCAGGCCGGCGAAGTTCATGGCCAGCACGAAAAACAGCAGCACCAGCGCGGCGACGAAAACCGGCGATTGCAGCTGGAATCCCCAGCCCAGCGCTTCGCCCGACGCGCGCAGGGCGAGCAGCAGCCCCGCCACGGCGATGAAGCTCAGCACCACGCCGGCGGTGTAGTACAGGCCCTGGCGCCGCAGCCGACCCCGATCGTCGGCGGCTTCGATGGCGCCTGCGGCCTTGAGGAACAGCACCGGGAACACGCAGGGCATCAGGTTCAGCGCCAGTCCGCCCAGCACGGCCAGGCCCAGCGCCAGCAGGATGCCGGGCGCGGCCGGCAGTCGCGGCGCGCCCGGAGCGCCGGCGCCAGCTGCGCTGCCGGCGGCCTCGACAGGGGCGGCACCGGCGCCGTCCGCGGCCGCGCCGCGGGCGCCCGTCACTGGCCTGGCCTCGAAGCGTTTGCCGGTCTCGCCCCGCGCCAGCAGGAACTCGAAGCGCGCCGGCTCGGCCACGAAGTAATCGTTCTTCGGCAGCACCAGCGCAAGGCCCTCGCCGGTGTCCAGCCAGCGCGGCTCGGCCGCGTTGGAGACGACGTCGGGCGTGACCGGGAAGAACACCCACTGCGGGTCGATGTCCGTGGCGGGCTCCGGGCGGGAACCCGTGTCACCGGCTGTCCCGCCGGCGTTCGTTGTCTGGGCCGGCAGGCGGATCTCCACGGTCTCGGCCGTAAAGCTCAGCGCGGCCCTGCCGACGGCCGGCGCGGGCTGCAGGCGGTCGGCACGCGCGAAGTCCGCGGCCCAGCGCGGGTCGCCGGCAGCTTCCTCGGCGACCGGCAGCACCAGGCTGTACTCGCCCTCGCCGGGGATGCACTCGACGCGGCAGACCAGCCAGTCGGCCCGTGCGCGGATCGTGATGCTGTCGGCGTCGAGGTCCGCCGGCACGCGGATCTCGATCGGCAGGACGATGGTGTGGCTGTAGCCGAAATTGACCAGCGGTCCCACCGGCAGGCGTTCCGGGATCGGCCACTGGATCGGGCCGGCTTCGAAGCCCGGCGGCACGCCCAGCTCGATGCGCGTAGGCAGGCCCGAGTCGCCGGGATTGCGCCAGTAGGTGTGCCACTCGGGGTCGTGCCGCAGCCACAGGCCGACGCGCAGCGACTCGCCGGGGACGACGGCGTCGTCTTCGGCCACCAGCCGCGAATACAGGTGATCGGTGCGCAGCGCGGGCGGCTCCCCCTGCGCATGGGAAGGCTCGGGCGCGGCCGTCGCCAGCAGCCCGAGCAACAGGACCGGCAGCATGAAACTCGGCAGTAGCGGGCGCATCGGCGACATCAGGCGAAGCACTGCGGCGGTTGAGGGCGTGACATTGTACGACCTGCCGGCCCCGGCGGCGGTTCTCGGCACGATGCGGCCCGGCGGGGTCGCCTATACTGCGCCGGACGCGGCCAGGGAGCATAGCTGGATGGAAGAGGTGGAGCCGGGACTGGTGTCCGCGCTGGTGCTGGGAGGGCACATGCTGCTGGTGGCGGGGCTGGCGGTGCGCATCCTGTTCCGCAAGCTGCCGGTGGGCGCGACACTCGCCTGGCTGATCATACTGTTCGTGTTGCCGGTGTTCGGCCCCGCGCTCTACCTGTTCATCGGTGAGAACCGCCTCGGCCGCAAGCGCGCGCAACGCTGGCGCGACATCCACGACCTCTACCGCGAGTGGCAGAGCCGCTTGAACGCCCGCGCGGCCGTGGACTGGGATCTGCTGCACCCGCGGGCGCGCTCGCTCAGCCGCCACGGCGAGTCCGTCACCGGTTTCAGCGCGCTCCAGGGACACGCGCTGGAGCTGCTGCCGGACTGGGACAGCTTCGTGGACGCGCTGCTGGCCGACATAGACGCGGCGGAAAGCAGCTGCCACCTGGAGTTCTACATCTGGGAAGCGGCCGGCCGGGTGGCCGAAGTCTGCGCCGCGCTGGAGCGGGCCGCCGACCGCGGCGTCGTCTGCCGGGTGCTGGTCGACGACGTCGGTTCCGGTGATTTCCTCAAGAGCCGCGCGGCCGCCGCACTGCGCAAGGCCGGCGTGCAGCTGGTCAGCTCACTGCCGGTGGGTATTTTCAGGATGCTGTTCGTCCGCATGGACCTGAGAAACCACCGCAAGATCGTGGTCATCGACGGCAGCGTCGCTTACACGGGCAGCATGAACCTCGCGGACCCGGCGCATTTCAAGACCGATGCCGGCGTCGGCCGCTGGGTGGACGCCATGGCGCGGATCCAGGGACCCGCGGTGGAGGTTCTCAACGGGGCCTTCCTGGAGGACTGGGAGCTGGAGACGGACGAGGGCATGACGATCCTCGAGACCGCGGACATCCGCAGCGTGCCCGAGCAGGGCGACGCCGTGGTCCAGGTGGTGCCTTCGGGGCCCGGCCTCAACCGGGCTTCCATCCACCAGTTGCTGCTGTCGCTGCTGTACGCCGCGGAGCGGGAGCTGGTGTTGACGACGCCTTACTTCGTGCCGGACGACTCCATCCTCACGGCGCTGGTCTCGGCCGCGCGCCGCGGCGTGGCCGTGACGCTGAACGTGCCCGCGCGCCTGGACTCCGTGCTGGCCCGCTATGCCGGCGCGGCCTGCTTCGAGGACCTGCTCGCCGCCGGCGTGCGGATCGCGCGCTACGAGCCCGACCTGCTGCACACCAAGGCGATCACCGTCGACGGCCGCATCGCCGTTATCGGTTCGGTCAACCTGGACATGCGCAGCCTGTGGCTGAACTTCGAAATTTCCCTGTTCATCTACGACCGGGCCGCGACGGCGCGGGTGCGCCTGCTGCAGCAGGAATACCTGGAAGCTTCTTCGGATCTGCAGGCGGCTGCCTGGCGCAAGCGGCGACCAATGGCCCGCCTTGCGGAAGGCGTGCTGCGCCTGTTCGGCCCGATGCTTTAGCCCGTCCCGTTCAGCGCGCCTTATCAGGCGTGGGCCGCCGTGGGGCCGTCATCCCCGCTTCGCCTGGGCAATAACCTGGAGACCAGGATCAGCGCGCCGCCGACCAGCGCGAGCGCGATGAACAGGGTCAGGGGCCGGCCGATGGGAAAATCTTCCAGCACCAGCTTGAGCCCCGCCACGATCAGCGCCGGGTAGGCGAGCCAGCGCGCCTCCGGCCAGCGCACGTGGCGGCTGGACAAGGCGAGCGTGATGGCTGCCGCGGCAAGCACGGCGGTGCGCAACGCCGCCAGCCTGCCGGGATCGGTCGAGGCGCCAGGAACGCCGGCCAGCATCGGTGCCAGGAAGGTGACTATCAGGCCGCCCACGCTCCAGCCAGCGAGCACCCGCACCAGGAGCTGCGGGAGCGCCGCCAGGCCGCCCCAGCGATCCGAGCGCTGGGCGACGGGAACGAACAGGCATGCCACCGCGATTGCCGCGACCAGCAGCTGAGATATGCCGGGCGCGGGCCAGGATACCGCCGGGTCGCCGGCGAATGCCTGGACGCCGGTGAACAGGACGCCGGAGCCGAGGCAGGCGGCGAAAAGCAGCAGCGTGCAGTGCAGGCTGAGCGAGACTCTCGCGCTGCGGCCGCTGGCCCACGCCAGGGCCAGCGCCAGCAAGGACCAGGCAACGGCGACCCTGGCCGGCGAGAACAGCAGGGCGGAGCCGGCGATGACCAGCACGAGCCCCAGCGTGCCGTAAAAATAGTAGCCCGGACCGCGCGCCGTGCCCGTTTTCGGCGTGAATGCCAGGGCGTAGCCGGTGATGCCGAGCGCAAGCATCAGGACGCCGGGCCACAGGGAGGAGATGCCGCCGAGACGCTCGGCATAGACCGCCAGGCCGGCGGTCAACGCGCTGGCAAGGGCCGCCTGCACGGCCTCGAACAGGCCGGGCTCGCGCCCCTGGAAGTGGGAGCGCGCCACGAAACTGAACAGGTAGCCGCACCAGAGCGCGAGACCGAGGCCGAGAGCGGTCGCCGGCGTGGCCAACCACTGCCCGCTCACCGACAGCACCCCCAGGGACATCACGCCCAGGTTCGCTCCGGCGGCTCCCAGCCATTGCAGGCCTTTCCATGGCCGCAGGTAAACCGCCCACAGCGACGCCAGGCCCAGCAGCACGAAGAAACCGGCAAAGCTGTTCATGGCGCCGGAAATCTTCATCAGCAGTGCGCCGACGAGGAGGCAGGCCGCGGTCGCGAACCAGGCCAGGCTGCGCAGGTCCCGCCGCGCCGCCGTCAGCAGGTACAGCGCGTAGAACGCCGTCAGCGCCAGCGCGCTCTGCGCGCCGGAAAGCAGTTCGAAGCGCGTCACCGCCTCGATCAGCACGGGCAAGCCCAGCAGGACCGATACCGCGCCGTAGACTCTCGCGTCCGCATGCCCGGCTGAGCGGGCGCTGGAGCTGGAGCGATACGCCATGAACAGCCAGAAGAGCGCGTAGGCAGCGCCGATCGGAATGCCGGCCCGGATGGGCAGCAGGCCGGTGTCGGTGATCGCGCGCAGCAGGTAAGCGCCACCGAAGATCAGCAACACCCTGCCGAGATGCGTCGCGGAGCGGGAAAATGACCAGTCGCCCAGGGCCGCGGCCGGCTGTTCCTCGGCCACCGCCGGCTGTGGCCGTGGCGTGCTTTCCTCGAGGGCGGCCAGGCGGCGCTCGATGCGCGCCAGCCTGGACTCCACCTCAGCCAGTCGATCGGCCATGGTCGCTACTCCCGATTACATGGGCCGCTTACATGGAGCTTTGCCCGGCGTCCATGTCCCGCCGCAGGGACGGGACGAACTTGTTGATGATCCAGAACAGCACGAAGGGGGTCGCCGCCACGGTGAGAGCACCGAACACGCCCTCCTTGAAGGTCTCCACGCTGTGCGGGATCACCGGGATGTGGTAGTGCATGTAGCCGGAGAAGGACAGCGAGAAGGCCTGTCCGCCGATGACGACGTTCCAGCGCATCATGAACACGCCGAACAGCACCAGCACCAGCGCGATGATGATCCGCGGCAGGTTGCGTCCCGGCAGCACCAGCAGGAAAAACGGCACCAGGTTCCCCAGGCCGTACTGGAGCACGAAGATGTTCATGAAGTCCTTGCCGTACATCACCGAGCGCAGGATGTCCCAGGACTTCATGGCGGTGTAGCCGCGGAAGATGAGGTCCAGCAGTTCCAGGCTGATGGCCCCCACCAGGAAAGCGAGCAGGAAGCGCGTCGACTTGTCGATCGCCTGGGTCTCCGCGGCCTTGATCTCGGCGGCTTTCTCGGACCCGCCGCGACGACGGTTGCGGAAGGCCTGCCATTCCATGATGACGATATAGGTCAGCATGCAGAGCGCGATGCCCGACACGACCGCCGACATGATGAAAATCACCGGCATCAGCGGCGACATCCACAGGGCGTTGGCTTTCACCGAGCCGAAAATGAAGCCGGCGTAACCGTGCAGGAACAGGGCGACCGGGATGCCGGCGGCGGCCAGCACCTTGGCCGCCTTCTTGTCCGCGGCCAGCGCGGGTTGGCTGACGTCGTGGGCGCCCAGCGTCAGCACCCGGTACACCGTGCGCCGCATGGCATTCGCGATGCCCGCCTGGTTGCGCAGCAATTCCACCTGGGCCACGAAATACTGCCGATAGACGAACCAGATCTCGCTCAGCACGATCAGCGCGTAGGTGGAGAAAACGATGCCGAAAGCGGCGATCGCCGAGGTGAAGTGCGGCGTCAGGAGGGGGTTGGCGGCCCGCAGCGGCTGCTGCAGGTGCAACAGCAGCGGCATGGCGGCGACCGGCAGCAGCGCCAGCGAGAAGACCAGCGAGAAGGTCGCGATGCCTTTCAGGTCCTTCTGGCCGAACACGTGGTACAGCGAGGAGAGCACGAAGGCGCCGGCGACCAGCCCGGTCATGTAGGGGTACATGACGATCTGGATGCTCCAGTAGATGAACTCGTTCGGATAGACGAAGAGTTCCTTGATGGTCCACTCGGCGCCGTGGACTACGAGTTCCGTGGACATGGCGTCACCTCACCTTCTCGTCGAGGCCGAGGTAGTAGACCTGCGGTTCAGTGCCGTACTCGTCCTTGAGCACGCTGACGCGCTCGGTCTTGATGACCTTCGTCACCGGGTCATCCGGGTTGTTCGCATCGCCCATCTTGCGCGCCTCGAAGGGGCAGGCCTGGACGCACGCGGCCTCCATTCCGGCGGTGATCCGGTGGTAGCAGAAATTGCATTTTTCCGCGGTCTTGTGGACCGGGTGGAAGAAGCGCACGCCGTAGGGGCAGGCCATGATGCAGTAGCCGCAGCCGATGCACCATTCGCGATCCACCAGCACCACGCCGTCGTTGGTCTGGTAGGTGGCGCCGACCGGGCACACCTGCACGCACGGCGGGTTTTCGCACTGGTTGCAGAGTTTCGGCACGAAGAAGGCCTTCGAGATGTCCTCCGGGTCGATGGTCTCGCCCCGGATCTGGGGGTCGGTGAAGCCCTCGAGGCCGCCCTTCGGCGAATCGACGTGCGCCTCGCCGTCCCTGGTCACCACGTAGCGCTCGACCCAGGTGCGCGTGATCGGGGCCTCCAGCGGGATCTCGTTTTCGGTCTTGCACGCTTTCACGCACAAGCCGCAACCGGTGCAGGCTTCCGTATCCACCAGGAATACCCACCGTTTCTTCGCGTCTCCGACGCTCGCGCCCGCATCGCGGGGACCCAGGAATGCGCCCGTGCCGGCGGGCAAGGCTGCACTCAGGGCGCCGCCGAAGGATTTCTTGAGGAAGTCACGCCTTGAGCAGCTCATCGCCTGGACCTCCGGTCTGGGTAATGCGGGTTGTGGCACACGTGGCATTCGCGTTCCGGCCAGTGTTCCTGATTGTCGATCGCGGGCAGCGCCATGCGCTGGCTGGTCGGGTAGGGGAGGTACTGGTGACAGCGCAGGCACTGTTCCCGGGAGGTGTCGATGACCAGTTTCTTGACCTGCCGCGGATGATCCACGCCCGGCCCGTGGCAGTTTTCGCACTGGATCGTGGCGTGCTTGGAACTCGAGTGCTCTGCGGCATTGTCCTTGTGGCAGCGCGCGCAACGCTCCTGGCCCTGGTACTTGGCCGGGAAGTTCTTCCACTCCTCGACATTACTCAGGCGGTAGTAGTGATAGGTGAACGTCTCGCCATGGACGCCGAAGTCCGGCGGAACCATGAATTCCCTGGCGATCAGCACCACGGCGACCAGGCCGATCGCCACCCATAACGGACGTAGCACGTGCTTCTTCATCGCCCCTCCCCGTGATGCCGGCAGTGTCGTTCCTGGCCGGCTTTCGCGAGCTGGATGTTCGCGAAGCGCCGCCAGGAGCGGCGAGGCAGATTGCCGAATCCCTGGCTGACGGGTTCTGCAGCAATCCCCGTGGGGTTCGAATGGCGACGCTGCGCCTGCGTGAGCGGGGTGCGTCGGAAACGCCGACGGGAAATGCTGTCGAGCCCTCCTTTTTGCTGCAGTCGCAGCAGCGACTTGCAGCCGGGGGCGTTTTTCTGTTAATGGCCCCTTGCGAGCCAGAGTGGACGAAATTTCACGGGTGTTGCAATAAGTAATTGCCGCCGACGGGCGGACCGCGGGTCGCGGCAGAATGCGCGACCGTGCGCCAGGGCATCAGGCGCCGAGGCGGGGCAGCGAGAGCGCCGCGGAGGGGGACGCCTCCGCGGCTGCCGCAAGTTCCTAAAGGACTACTGGGCGCTTGCGCCGGACTCCAGGGCGACCAGGTGGTTGATCACTTCGAGCACGCGCTCCGGGCTGCCGGCCTGGTCCACGCTGGTGAGGTACTTGCCGTTCACGACCACCGCGGGCACGAAGCTCAGGCGATAGCGGCCGGCGCGCACCTTGGCGGCGCGCAGCGCGGCGTCCACGCTGAAACTGGTGAGCGCCTCGCGGGCGTCCGCTTCCGAGACGTCGTAGCGGCCCAGGAACTCGACCATCGAGTCCAGCGTGTTGAGCGGGTTACGCTCCTGGTGGTACTCGTTGAAGATGGCGGCATGCGTCTGGTCCTCGATGCCCAGCGCCTCGGTCGCGAAGTACAGGCGGGCCTGCGGCTCCCAGCCGGGGTTGAGCGGCGCGGGCAGGCGGACATACTCGGCGACGGCCGGCCGGGACTCCTGCCACCGCTCCATGTACGGCGCCATCATGTAGCAGCCGCCGCAGCCATACCAGAACACGTCCACCACCTCGACCTTGCCGGGCGCGACGCTGGTGGGCTGGGCGGGGTTGAGCACGCGATAGTGCTCGCCGGCCACGAAGGGGGCGTCCTGGGCACTGGCGGCGGTTGCGCCCAGCAGCAGGCCGAGCAGGGCGAGAATCGTCGGAAAACGGGTCATTGCGGGTCTCCTGGGGGAGTTCTGGTCTTTCTAAGGCAGCGGGCGGGCCGGGGAGTTCCCTCAGCGCAGTCCCTGGAGGAAATTGCTCAGGGCCTGGATGTCTTCGTCCGACAGCCGGCCGGCGATGTCCTGCATGATCTGGTTGGGACGCTCGCCCGAGGCGTAGTTGCGCAGCGACAGGGCCGTGTAAGTGGCGTGCTGGCCGGCGATCACCGGGTAGCGCGCCATCGGGTTGCCCTGGCCGGTCGGCCCGTGACAGGCGGCGCAGGCGGTGATGCCCCGGCTCGTGTCACCGCCCATGTAGAGCTGGCGACCGGCCTCGACGTACTGGGGGTCGGCCTCGCGCGCGGCGGGCTGCTGGGCCTCGTAGTAG
>DATFKW010000075.1:0-15691 GCA_035268405.1 Gammaproteobacteria bacterium | reverse complement strand
GGCCGGCGCGAAGCTGGGGCGCATGCCCTTGCCGGTGTCCGCCGCCAGCGTGAACTGCGAGACCACCAGCAACTCCCCGCCGGTGTCGGCCAGCGACAGGTTCATGCGTCCCTCGGCATCTTCGAATACCCGGTAACCGAGGATTCGCTCCGCCAGGCGGCGCGCCTGGGCAGGGCCGTCGCCGCGCTCGACGGCCGCCAGCGCCAGCAGGCCCGGCCCGATGCGCGAGATCACCTCGCCGTCCACCGTCACCGAGGCCTCGCTGACCCTTTGTAGCAGGGCGATCATCGGGGGGCGACGGAAAGGCGGGCGTAAAGCAGTCTGCTTGTCCCACAAATGGCTGCCAAAGCACCATCTTGGCGCTTATCAGGGCTGTCAAATCCGATATGAAGGGCCATAAATACCACTCACGCCAGAAAAAATGATAAGTGGGGCTGGATTCCCCCACCGGCGGGTAAGCCGCTGCGCGGCGGGGTCCGACCGCAACCCGATTGTCACGATAGTTTGACGCGAATGTAACCCCGGCGTCCCGGTCCGCGGCTCTCGGTGGTCAGGCGGGAAACAGGATCGCGGTCGCCACGCCGAAATAGATGAACACGCCCGCGGCGTCCGCCAGGGTCGTGACCAGCGGCGCGCTGGCCGTGGCGGGATCCAGCTTGAGGCGGCTCAGCACGAAGGGCAGCGACATGCCGATCAGGCTGCCGACGATGACCACCAGCACCATGGTGAGGGCGACCGAAACCGCGACGCCCGGGCCGCCGCGGTACCAGCCGATGGCGGAGACCGCCAGCGCCATCGTGAGACCGAGCAGGAGCGCGATCAACACTTCGCGGCCCAGCATTCGTCCCCAGTCCTTGAGCATCACGTCGCCGGTCGCCAGGGCGCGCACCATCAGCGTCGCGGCCTGCGCGCCCGCATTGCCGCTGGAGCCGATCAGCAGCGGCAGGAAGAAGACCAGCGCGACCACGGAGGCGATGGTGTCTTCGTAGTAGTGAATGCCGGCGCCCGACACCAGGTTGCCGAACACCAGCAGAATCAGCCAGCCGATGCGCTTGCGATAAAGCAGTCCGATGGACGCGCCGCGCACGCTCCTGTCCAGGTCGCCCACCGAGCCCACCCGGTGGAAGTCCTCCGTGGCCTCTTCCTGCAGCACGTCCATGGCGTCGTCGTGCGTGACGATCCCCACGATACGGTTCTGCGCGTCCACCACCGGCATGGCCAGCACGTCGTAGCGCGAGATCCTGCGCGCCACCTCCTCCTGGTCTTCATCCACGTGCACCGAGAGCGGGTCTTCTTCCATCAGCTCCCGGACACGCGCCCCGGGGCTGGCGAGGATCAGGTCCTGCAAGCGCACCGCGCCCACCAGCCGGCGCTCGGGATCGGTGACATAAGCCCGGTAGATGGTTTCTTTCTCGGGCGCCTCGTGCCTCAGCTTCTCGATCGCCTGCGCCGCCGATAGACTCCCGGTCAGCAGCGCGTACTCCGAGCTCATGATGGCGCCGGCGGTGTCTTCCGCGTAGCTGGCCAGGCGCCGGATGTCCTCGCGCTCGGCCTGGGCCAGGGCGGGCAGCAGCGCATCCTGTTGCGCTTCCGGCAGCGCGTTGAACAGGTCGGCGCGTTCGTCCGAGAGCATCTCGCTGACGATGCGCGCGAGCTTGGCGCGCGGCGCCGTGCGCGCCAGCTCAACCTGCAGGTCGCGAGACAGGTAGCCGAAGATGCCGGCTTGCGCCTCCGGCTCGAGCAGGTCGAGCACGAACCAGGCCTGGTGCGGCTCGAATTCTTCGAGCGCGGCGCCGATGTCCGCCTTGTGCTCGTTGTCGATCAGCGTCCGCAGCGCCCGCGCGTCGCCGCTCGCCAGCGCCGCGCGCAGGGCCGCGACCAGTTCCTCGTGATGCATTTCCCCGCCGGGCCCCGCCGCCTTGCCCTGCGCCATCAGGATGCCTCCCCGCCCCGCTTTGACAGCCGCTTAAGGAAAACCCGCATTTCCTTGGCCGCCTGGATGTCGCCGCGGGATTCGGCGGCGGCGATGCCGCGCGTCCAGGCCTCGGCCGCCTCGGCCGGCCGCCCCGCCGTGGCGTGCGCCCGGCCGAGCTGTTTCCAGGCGGCGGAATAGGCCGGGTCGTGCGCCACCGCCGCCTCGAAGTGGATGGCCGCCGAGGCCTCGTCGCCGTCCTTCATGCAGGCCGTGCCCAGCGAGAAGCGCAGCAGGGCGTCGTCGCGGCCCCCGGCGAGCATTTTCTCCAGCGCCGCGCGCATCATCGCCGCCAGAATTCCGGCGTCAGCAGCACCAGCAGGGTGAAGATCTCCAGCCGCCCCAGGATCATGGCCAGCACCCCTACCCACTTGGCGGCGTCGGGCACGGTCGCGAAGGTGGAGCTGACTTCGCCCAGCCCCGGCCCGAGATTGTTGAGCGTGGATGCCACGCCTGAAAAGGCGCTCACCTGGTCCAGGCCGATGAACATCATCGCCGCCATCAGGATGCAGAACACGACCACGTAGACGGAAAAGAAGCCCCACACCGCCTCGGCCACGCGGGGCGGCACGCCGCGCTCGCCGAGCCGCACCGTCATGACGGCGTTGGGATGCAGCAGGCGCGCCAGCTCGCGCCAGCCCTGCTTGACGATCAGCAGCCAGCGCAGCACCTTCATGCCGCCGGCGGTCGAGCCGGCGCAGCCGCCGATGAAGCTGGCGAGCACCAGCAGCACCGGCAGGGCGCCCGGCCAAGCGGAGAAGTCCGCCGAAACGAAGCCGCTGGTGGTGCCCACCGACACCGAATGGAAAACCGCCTTGGTGAGCGACTCGCCGGGCGTGTGATGCCCCTTGAATGCCAGGTAGCCCGCGATGATGGCGATCAGCACGGCCTGGATGACCATGAAGGCGCGAAACTCGGGGTCCTGTAGGTAGGCGTTGAACGCGCCGACGAAGGAGCTCCTGCGGCGGTGCGGCCAGTGGAAGCGGGGCCGGCCGCTGTGGACCTCGAGGTGTATGTCCGGCACCAGCCGGCGCACGGCGAAAAAATGCAGCGCGAAGCTGGTCGCACCCAGGAACATGAACACCGCGCCCAGCCATTCCAGCAGGGCGCTGTCGAAGTGGCCGAAGCTGGCGTCGTGCGTGGAGAAGCCCGCGGTGGAGATCGAGCTGAAGGCGTGGCCGATGGCGTCGAACCAGTCCATGCCCGCCAGCCGGTAGCTGACGGCGCAAACGATGGTCAGGCCGACGTAAGTGATCCACAAGGCCTTGGCCGTCTCGGTGATGCGCGGCGTGAGCTTGGTGTCCTTGATCGGGCCCGGCGTCTCGGCGCGGTAGAGCTGCATGCCGCCGATGCCCAGCACCGGCAGGATCGCCACCGCCAGCACGATGATGCCCATGCCGCCGAACCATTGCGTCTGCTGGCGGAACCACAGGATCGAGCGCGGCAGCGTGTCCAGGCCGGTGAGCACGGTGGCGCCGGTGGTGGTGAAGCCGGACACTGACTCGAACACGGCGTCGGTGAAAGACATCGAGGGGTTCGGCGACAGCAGCAGCGGCACGGCGCCGGCGAAGCCGAGCAGCAGCCAGAAGCCGGCCACCACCAGGAAGCCGTCGCGGATGCGCAGCTCGCCATGCTGGCGGCGCAGCGGCAGGTACAGCGCCAGTCCCGCAGCCAGCATCAGCGCGAAGCCCTCGAGGAAAGCGATGCCCGCGCCGTCCTGGTAGATCCACGAGACGACCGCCGGCGGCAGCATGGTGAAGCTGAACAGTGCGAGCAGCAGCCCGAGGATGCGCAGCACGATGAGCGGGTTCACGTCGTCCCCGGCGCCATCAGGTGTAGGTCACGCTCACCTGGAACAGCTTCTCCACGACCGGGATCTGGCTGCGATCGGTGAGGAACATGATGACGTGGTCTTCGCGCTGGATCTCCGTGTCGTGGTGCGCCATGAGCACGTCCTTGTCGCGCACGATGGCGCCGATGGTCGCACCCGGCGGCAGCGGCACTTCCTCCACCCGCTTGCCCACCACCTTCGAGGTCTTGCTGTCGCCGTGCGCCACCGCCTCGATGGCCTCCGCGGCGCCGCTGCGCAGCGCGTGCACCTGGCCGACGTCCAGGCGCATGCCGCGCACTTTCGCCAGCAGCGCGCTCAGCGTGATTTCCTGCGGCGAGACAGCGATGTCCACGTACTGGTTCTCCACCAGCTTGGCGTAGGACGGCCGGTTGATCAGCGCGATCACGCGGGACGCGCCCATGCGCTTGGCCAGGAAGGATGACAGGATGTTCGCTTCCTCGGCGCTGGTGAGCGCGCAGAACACGTCCACCTTGTCGATGTTTTCTTCCAGCAGCAGGCCCTCGTCCACCGCGTCGCCGGTGAGCACGATGGCGTGCTTGAGCCGCTCCGAGATGTAGCGCGCCCGCGCGTGGTCGCGCTCGATGACTTTCACGCGGTTGGTCTTTTCCAGGCGCCGCGCCAGCTCGAAGCCGATGTGGCCGCCGCCCGCGATGATGATGCTGCGGGCAGGATGCTCCAGCTTCAGCAGCTCGCTCATCATGACGCGGATGTCCTTGCGCGCCGCCAGGAAGAACACCAGGTCGTTCTCGCGGATGACGGTATGCCCCTCGGGCATGATGGTCTCGTAGACCGGCTCGTCGTCGCCGGGCGCCTCGAAGCCGGCCTGCCGGTAGATGGCCGCGACGCGCGTGTCGGTGTGCGGGATGTGGCGCTTCAGTTCGCGCAGCTCCTGGCCGATCAGCGGGCCGCCTTCCCTGGCCATGACGCCCACCAGCCGAACGCGGCCGCCGGCGAAGTCCAGCACCTGGTGGGCGCCCGGATAATGGATCAGCTGCTCGATGTGCTCGGTCACCAGCTGTTCCGGGCTGATGATGGTGTCCACCGGGATGGTCCTGGAACTGAACAGCTCCCGGCGGGAGGTGTACTCCGAGGCGCGGATGCGGGCGATGCGCACCGGCGTGCGGTACAGGCTGTAGGCGATCTGGCAGGCGACCATGTTGGTCTCGTCGCTGTCGGTCAGCGCCACCAGGATGTCGGCGTCGGCCGCGCCGGCCTTTTCGAGCACCCGCGGGTGCGAGGCATGCCCCTCGACGGTGCGGATGTCGAGGCGGTCCTGCAGCTCGCTCAGCAGCCGACCGTTGAGGTCCACCACGGTGATCTCGTTTTCGTCGGACAGCGACTCGGCGGCAGTTGAGCCGACCGTGCCCGCGCCGAGGATCAGGATCTTCATTTTGCTTGGTTTCCGGCCTGGGCAGCGCTGCCGATGTTACATCAGTTCGAGACGCGCGTAGGCGAGCACCAGCCACTTGGGGCCGGCCTCCTCGAAATTCACCTGCACGCGGGCGTGGTTGCCGTGGCCCTCGTGGTTCAGCACCACGCCCTCGCCGAACTGGCTGTGGCGCACTCTCTGCCCGAGCGCGATGCCCTGCGGCGCCTCCTCGCGAAAGCGGCCGGCCGGCGCCGCCACCGGCCGGCTGGCGCGGATTGCCGGCCGGATCTCTTCCATCAGCTCCCCGGGCAGCTCGCCGATGAAACGCGAGGGGATGCCGTAGTTGTCCACGCCGTGCAGCCGGCGCTGCTCGGCGTAGCTGAGGTAGAGCTCGCACATGGCGCGCGTCATGCCCACGTAGGCCAGCCGACGCTCTTCTTCCAGTCCGTCGGCGTCCAGCAGGCTGCGCTTGTGCGGGAACAGTCCGTCTTCCATGCCGGCGAGGAATACCACCGGGAACTCCAGGCCCTTGGCGGAATGCAGGGTCATCATCTGCACGCAGGACTCCCACGCGCCCCCCTGGCTTTCCCCGGCTTCCAGCGCCGCGTGCGCCAGGAACTCGTCCACCAGGCGCATCTCGGAGTCCGGGTCGGGGTCGAAACCCCGCGCCGCGCTGACCAGTTCTTCCAGGTTCTCGACCCGGGCCTCGCCGCGTTCGCCCTTTTCCTTGCCATGGTGCGCGACCAGTCCGCTCGCCTGTATGACGTGGTCGACCTGCTCGTGCAGCTCGAGCGATTGCGTGTCGCGATCCAGCGTCTCGATGAGATTCAAAAAGGCGCGCAGGGCCTGGCTGGCGCGCGCGCTGAGGCCGTCCGTCACCAGCGCTCCCGCCGCCCGCCACATCGAGGTGGCGTTGGCGCGCGCATAGCTGCGGAGCTCTTCCAGCGTGCGCGCGCCGATGCCGCGCGCCGGCAGGTTGACCACCCGCTCGAAGGCGGAGTCGTCGTCGCGGTTTGCCATCAGCCGCAGGTAGGCCAGCGCATCCTTGATTTCCGCGCGCTCGAAGAAGCGCAGTCCCCCGTACACCCGGTACGGGATGCGCGCCTGGATCAGGGCTTCCTCGAACACGCGCGACTGGGCATTGGAACGGTAAAGGACGGCGATGTCGCTGGCAGCCGCGCCCTCGTTCATCAGCGCCCGGATTCGTCCGACGACGAACTCGGCTTCGTCGCGCTCGTTGTAGGCGGTGTAGAGCCTGATGGGGTCGCCCTCGCGGCCCGCGGTCCACAGCTTCTTGCCCAGTCGCTCGCGATTGTGAGCGATCAGCGCGTTGGCCGCGCTGAGAATGGTGCCCGTCGAGCGGTAATTCTGCTCCAGCCGCACCAGCTTCGTGCCGGGGAAATCCTTCTGGAAGCGGCGGATGTGTTCCACCCGCGCGCCGCGCCAGCCATAGATGCTCTGGTCGTCGTCGCCGACGATGAAGGGCTTGCCGTGCTTGCCGGCAAGCAGTTTCAGCCAGGCGTACTGGATGGCGTTGGTGTCCTGGAACTCGTCCACCAGCAGGTGCCGGAAGCGGCGCTGGTAATGGTCCAGCAGCTGCGCGTCCTCGCGCCACAGCTCGAAGGCGCGCAGCAGCAACTCGGCGAAATCGACCAGCCCGCTCTGTTCGCATTGCGCCTGGTAGGCCTCGTAGATGCGGATGAAAGTGCGCCGGTTGGGATCGTCGCCCGCGTCCAGGTGGGCGGGGCGCAGGCCCTCGTCCTTGCGCGCGTTGATGAACCATTGCACCTCGCGCGGCACGTAACGGTTCTCGTCCAGTTCCATGCCTTTCAGCAGGCGGCGGATCAGCCTCAGCTGGTCCTCCGAGTCGAGCACCGTGAAGGCCTGCGGCAGGCGCGCCTCGCGCCAGTGCAGGCGCAGCAGCCGGTGAGCGAGGCCGTGGAAGGTGCCCACCCAGAGGTTGGCGGCGGGCATGCCCAGCAGGCCCTCGATGCGCGCCCGCATCTCGCCGGCCGCCTTGTTGGTGAAGGTCACGGCGAGCACGCCCCAGGGCGAGACGCCCTCCACCTGCACCAGCCAGGCGATGCGGTGGACCAGCACGCGGGTCTTGCCGCTGCCGGCGCCGGCCAGCACCAGAACGGGCGCGTCGGCGGGGGCGGTGACGGCCTCGCGTTGCGCGTCGTTCAGCGGGTCGATGATCGGCGTGATGTCCATCACGCCATTGTACTAGGCCTGTGACTCGGTCCGGCGCTAGGGCGGGCTTTCCGACCGGTCCGGCGCATCCATGGCCGGCGGCGGTCCCGGCGCCTCATCTTCACGCAGCAGCAGGAAGGCCGCGGCGGTCGCACTCACGACCAGCAGGACGAAGATCAGCGGCAGGAAGCGTTTCAGCATCTTTTCAGCCCAGCACCAGGGGCACGTAGTGGTCTGCCAGCAGGAAGGAAAAAATGCCCATCAGGTAGGTGATCGAGTAACTGAAGGTCTTCATGGGCAGCTCGGGGCGGTCCGAGCGCATCATCGCGACGGCGTAGTAGAGAAAACCGCCGCCGAAGCCGACGGCGCCCAGCAGGTACAGCCAGCCGCTCATGCCGGTCAGCCAGGGCAGCAGGCCCACGATGAACAGCAGAATCGTGTACAGCAGGATCTGCAGCCGGGTGAACTCGATGCCGTGGGTCACCGGCATCATCGGGATATTCACCTTGGCGTACTCGTCCTTGCGGGCGATGGCGAGCGCCCAGAAGTGCGGCGGCGTCCAGGTGAAGATGATCAGGAACAGCAGCAGCGCGTGGGCGTGCACCTCCCCGGTGATCGCCACCCAGCCCAGCACCGGCGGCGCCGCGCCCGCGGCGCCCCCGATGACGATGTTCTGCGGCGTCGCGCGCTTCAGGAACATCGTGTAGACGACCGCGTAGCCGATCAGGCTGACAAAAGTCAGCACCGCCGTCAGCGGGTTCACCAGCATCCACAGGATCAGCATCGACGCCAGGCCCAGCAGGATCGCGAAGCTCAGCGCCTGCGCTTCGGTGAGGTGGCCGGTGGGCAGCGGCCGGCTCCTTGTCCGGCGCATCACGGCATCGATGCGGGCGTCCAGCACGTGGTTGATGGCCGCGGCCGAGGATGCCGCCAGGCCGATGCCCAGCGTGCCGAACAGCAGGCGGTCCAGCGGCACCAGGCCGGGCACCGCCAGGAACATGCCGACCACGGCGGTGAACACGATCAGGCTGACCACCTTGGGCTTGCACAGCTCGAGGTAGTCGCCGAGACGCTCGGCGAGGCCCGTGGCGGGAAGTTTTCTGACTTCAGTTCGCACGCATCGATACCTGTGGAAAAGGCCCGGCCGCCCGCGGGCGGGCGCAGCCGGGCTCCTGCGCGGGACTGGAATTGTGGAGGATCGGGCGGCCGGAGTCGATCCCGGACGGGGTCGAGGCGCCGCGCATCAGCCGATCCTCGAGAGCCGCAGCAGGCGCTTGATGTCTTCCATCATGCCGCGCGGCTCCTGGTCCGGCGGATAACGCATCATCACGTTGCCGAGCGGGTCGACCAGCCAGAAGCCCTCCGGCTGCCCCTTGAAGGTCTCCAGCAGCGCCGCGGCGCCCGGTCCGGCCGTGCTTGCGACCAGCAGGTCGGGATGCTCGCGGGCGAGGAAATCCGCCGGCGGCGGCGCGTCCAGGTAGAGGTAGACGCGCTGCACGCGCTCCAGCAGCCTGCCCAGCGCAAGGCGCATCTGCCGGCTGTTGTAGAGGGCCTCGCGGCACTGCGCCTCGCAGGGCGAGCGCGCCAGGTAAACCAACGACCAATGGTGGCGCAGGAACTCCTCCTCGGTGCGATCCCCGTCCGGCGTCGGCAGGCTGACCGCCGGCGTCGGCACCGGTGGGATCACCAGCTCGCCGTGGTTGCCGCGCGCGCCGGGGCGCCAGTCGGTCTGGAAATACAGCACGGCGGCGGTGGCCAGCGGGACGAAAAACAGCAGGAAGATCACCCAGGCCTGCAGGTTTCGGCGTTTCGTGTCTTGTTGGCTTTGCATGTTCAATCCGTTTTTCTGTACGACCAGGCGAGGAACAGGATCACCAGGGTCAGTGCCAGCGCGAACCACTGCACCGCGTAGCCGATGTGGCGCTCCGGGCCGAAGTCCGACGGTCGCCAGTCGCGCCGGAAACCGTCCGGCTCCGAAGCGTCCAGCAGCAACAGTCCTGGCGCCAGGCCAATGCCCAGCGCTTCCGAGAGTTCGTCCAAAGTCGGGAATTGGACCACTTTGGGCCAGCCCGGCGCGAGTTCCGTTTCCAGCGCGATGCCGGGGCGCGGCAAGCGGTCCAGTTTTCCGCTGACCGTGCGGGTCCGCGCCGCCACGTCGATCTCGGGCAGGGCGTCGCGTGAAAAATCCCGCGCCACCCAGCCGCGATCCACCAGCAGGGCCGTGTCCTCGCCGAGCCGCAGGGGCGTCAGCACGCGATAGCCCGACTGGCCGTCCCGGACCATGTTGTCGAGCAGAAACTGGCGCTGTGGCATATAGCTGCCGGTGGCCTTGAGCGGCGTGTAGCGGCGCAGCCCGCCCAGCCGGTCGGGATCTTCGCCGGCTGCAACCGCCTCGCCGCCGGCCGCGAAATCGTCGAAGAGCGCCTGTTTTTCCGCTGCGCGGTTCAGTTGCCAGGTTCCCAGCATGAGCAGCAACGGCAGGAAGAACGCCGTGAAAAGGATGGCGGCCAGGCCGGGGCGGAAACGGCGGCGCGGGGACGCGTCCATTTCAGCCTCCGCGCGCGCGGCGCCGCATGCCGCGCAAGTTATACTGTTCGCCTGCCCCGGAGTAGCGCATGAGTCTGATGAAGCTCCTGATCCTGGTCGCCTTCGTCGCGATCCTTGCCAGCCTCGCCTCGGGGCTGGTGTACCTGTTCAAGGACGACCACGATTCTCGCCGGGTGGTCAGGTCGCTGACCTGGCGCATCGGCCTGTCGGTCGCGCTGTTCGTCCTGTTGTTGATCGCCTACGCCAGCGGGCTGGTCGAGCCGGGCAAGCTCTGAGGCTCTCCGGCCCGCGCCCTGCCGGCACGCTGGCCGGCAGCTGGCGAGTCGCTTCGGAACCGCCCCCCGAGGCGGCGGCGGTTACAGCCAGTAGACGAAGATATACAGGCCCAGCCAGACCACGTCCACGAAGTGCCAGTACCAGGCCACGCCCTCGAAGCCGAAGTGCTCCTTGGTCGTGAAGTGGCCTTTCAGCACCCTGATCCAGACGACGATCAGCATGAGCGCGCCCAGCGTCACGTGCATGCCGTGAAAGCCGGTCAGCATGAAGAAGGTGCTGCCGTAGATGCCCGAGGTCAGCCGCAGGTTCAGGTCCTGGTACGCGTGTATGTACTCGTAGGCCTGCAGGCTGAGGAACAGCAGGCCGAGCAGG
Source organism: Gammaproteobacteria bacterium (assembly GCA_035268405.1). Classification (GTDB taxonomy): domain Bacteria; phylum Pseudomonadota; class Gammaproteobacteria; order Steroidobacterales; family XN24; genus XN24. The sequence continues at coordinate 5,110 of DATFKW010000075.1, read as the reverse complement.
ATGGTGGCGAACAGCCCCCACGACGTGAGCTTGCGGTTGCCGTCCTTGATGGCGTGGTGCGCGACGGTGAGCGTCACGCCGCTGGTCAGCAGGATCGCCGTGTTGAGCGCCGGCAGCCCGCCCGCGCCCATGATCTTGAAATCGCCGCCCCACGAAAGCGGCCCGCCGGTCGGCCAGCTCGCCTCGAACTGCGGATAGAGCAGCAGGTGGGTGAAGAAGTTGTTGCCTTCGCCGCCCAGCCACGGGATCGCAAGCTGGCGCGCGTAGAACAGCGCGCCAAAAAAAGCAGCGAAAAACATGACCTCGGAAATGATGAACCAGGTCATTCCCATGCGGAAGGAGCGTCCCACCTGGTCGCTGTAGGCGCCGGCCTCGCTCTCGTTGATCACCGTCGCGAACCAGCCGACGATCATCACCATCACGACCGCGATGCCCAGCCAGGCGACCCAGCCCATCAGTCCGATGCCGTTGAACCAGAACGACACGCCCAGCATCATGAAGAACAGGCCGACGGCGCCGACGATCGGCCAGTAGCTGCCGTGGGGCACGTAATAGCGTTCAGTCTGGTCCATCGGAGTTCCCCGTTGTACTCGTTATTCCGGCTCGGCCGGCGAGCTGCTCGCGGCCAGGTTGTCCCGATCGAAAAAGGTGTAGGAAAGCGTGACCGTGTCCACGTGGGCGGGCAGCTCCGGGTCGATGATGAAAATCACCGGCATGTCGCGCCCTTCCAGCGGGCCGAAGACCTGCTCCGTGAAGCAAAAGCATTCCGTCTTGTTGAAATAGCGCGCCGCGGTGCCGGGCGCCACGCTGGGCACGGCATGGCCGACCACGTCCCGGTCGCGGTTGTTGCGCGCCCAGAAAGTCGTGGTGATCATTTCGCCGGGGTGCACCGTCATGCTGCCCACCTCGGGACGGAACTCCCAGGGGCCCTGGTTGTTGACCGAGGCGACGAATTCCACGCGCACGGTGCGGTCGCGGTCCGGCGCCTCCGTGACGACGGCGGCCTCGTCGGCCGTGCGGCCGCCCAGGCCGGTGATGTCGCAAAAGACTTCGTAGGCGGGCACCAGCAGGAAGCCGAAGCCGAACATCGCGGCCGTCAGCACGACCAGCTTGAGCGTCATCGCGCGCGCCGAACCGTTCATGTGACCCCCTGGCCGCGCTCGGCCATCATGAGAATGAATGTGCCGTAGACGGCCGCCGCCGCCAGCGCCAGGATGATCGCGTTGCGGAGGATCCTGGCGCGCCGCGCCTGCCGGCTGGTGGGCTGCTCGTCCAACGACGCCCCCGTTACTTGACCACGGGCGGGGTGTCGAAGGTGTGCAGCGGCGCCGGCGAGGGCACCGTCCACTCCAGCCCGTGCGAGCCTTCCCATACTTCCGCGCTGGCCTTCTCGCCGCCCTTGGCGCAGCGGTAGACGTTCCAGGCGAACATCAGCTGGGAAAAGCCGAACACGAAGGCCCCGACCGTCGCGATGGCGTTGAAGTCCGCGAACTGGGTGGCGTAGTCGGGGATTCTTCGCGGCATGCCGGCCAGGCCGACGAAATGCATCGGGAAGAAGGTCAGGTTGACCGAGATGGCGGTGATCCAGAAATGCAGCTTGCCCATCTTCTCGTTGTACATGTTGCCGGTCCACTTCGGCAGCCAGTAGTAGACGCCGGCCATGATGGCGAACACCGCACCCGGCACCAGCACGTAGTGGAAATGCGCCACTACGAAGTAGGAGTCGTGGTACTGCAGGTCGGCCGGGACGATGGCGAGCATCAGGCCCGAGAAGCCGCCGATGGTGAACAGGAACACGAAGGCCAGAGCGAACAGCATGGGCGTCTCGAAGGTCATCGAGCCGCGCCACATGGTGGCCACCCAGTTGAACACCTTCACCCCGGTCGGCACCGCGATCAGCATGGTGCTGAACATGAAGAACAGCTGGCCCGCCAGCGGCATGCCGACCGTGAACATGTGGTGGGCCCACACGATGAAGGACAGGAAGGCGATGCTGGCGGTGGCGTAGACCATGGCGGCATAGCCGAAGATCGGCTTGCGCGCGAAGGTCGGGATGATCTCCGAGATGATGCCGAAAGCCGGCAGGATCATGATGTACACCTCGGGATGGCCGAAGAACCAGAAGATGTGCTGGAACATCACCGGGTCGCCGCCGCCGGCGGCGGCGAAGAAGGAGGTGCCGAAATACTTGTCGGTCAGCAGCATCGTGACCGCGCCCGCCAGCACCGGCATCACCAGGATGAGCAGGTAGGCGGTGATCAGCCAGCTCCACACGAACAGCGGCATCTTCAGCAGGCCCATGCCCGGTGCGCGCATGTTCATGATGGTCACGATGATGTTGATCGCGCCCATGATCGAGGACAGGCCCATCAGGTGGATCGAGAAGATCAGGAAGGGGAAGGCATCGCCGGTCTGCAGCACCAGCGGCGGGTACATGGTCCAGCCGGAAGCCGGTGCGCCGCCCGGCAGAAACAGCGTCAGCAGCAGCAGCGAGAAGGCGAAGGGCAGGATCCAGAAGCTCCAGTTGTTCAGCCGCGGCAGCGCCATGTCGGGCGCGCCGATCTGCAGCGGCACCATCCAGTTGGCCAGGCCCACGAAAGCCGGCATCACGGCGCCGAAGATCATGATCAGCGCGTGCATGGTGGTCATCTGGTTGAAGAAGGCGGGGTCCACGAACTGCAGGCCGGGCTGGAACAGCTCAGTGCGGATCACCAGCGCCATCGCCCCGCCGACGAAGAACATCACCAGGCTGAACACGAGGTACATCGTGCCGATGTCCTTGTGGTTGGTGGTCGTCAGCCAGCGCATGAAGCCGGTCGGGTGATGGCCGTGGTCGTGCTCGGCATGGGTGGCGGTGGACATCTTCAAATCTCCTCGAAAACGGCTCAACGAACGGCGGCGACGTCGTCGGGCTGCACGACGTCTCCCGTCTCGTTGTCCCAGGCATTGCGCTGGTAAGTGATGATGGCGGCGATTTCGCGGTCGCTCAACTGCGGGCCGAAGGCCGCCATGGCGGTGCCCTGGCGGCCGTGCACCACGACTTCGAGGTGCTCCTCCAGGCCGACCGCCAGCTTGTCCAGGGCCGGGAAACCCGCGGCGGGGAGACCGCTGCCGTCCGCCTGGTGGCAGGCCGAGCAGTGTTGCACATGGAGGTTGCGCCCCTGGGACATGGCCTGTTCCAGCGTCATGCCGTCTGCGGCGGGCGCGGCAGCCTGTTGCTCGCTACCCGCTTCCGGCTCGGCCGCGGACGCCGCGCTCGGCGCGGCATCTTCGGCCGGCGCGGGTGCGGCCGCCGCGGTCGAGGCGGCCGGCTCGGCCTGCGGCGCGGGCGCGTTGTCGCTCAGCCACGCCTCGTACTCGGCCACCGGCAGAACCTCCACCACCACGGGCATGAAGCCGTGGTCGCGCCCGCACAGCTCGGCACACTGGCCGCGATAGGTGCCCGGCGTCTCGGCCTCGAACCAGAACTCGTTGATATAGCCGGGGATCGCGTCTTTCTTGCCGCCGAAATCCGGGACCCACCAGGAGTGGATGACATCGTTGGAGGTGAGCAGCAGGCGGACCTTGGCGCCCACCGGCACCACCAGCGGGTTGTCCACGTCCAGCAGGTAGTTTTCCACGCTTCGCGGATCGATGCCGGAGCCCAGCTGGCGCGCCCGGTTGGACTCCGGCGCGAGGTTGCTGAAAAAACGAATGCCCTCGTCGAGGTATTCGTATTCCCATTTCCACTGGTAACCGGTGATCTTCACGCTCATGTCGCTGTCGCGCGTGTCTTCCATGCGGACCAGCGTGTCGGCGGCGGGAACCGCCATGGCGATCAGTATCACGATGGGAATCGTCGTCCAGACGATTTCGACCTTGGTGCTGTGCGAGAACTTGGCGGGCTCCACGCCGCGGGACTTGCGGTGATAGAAGATCGACCAGATCATCGCGCCGAACACGATCACGGCAATGGCGACGCACACGCCGAAGATCAGCATGTGCAGCTGGTAGACCTCGCCGCTGATCGCGGTTGCGCCGCGCGGCATGTTCACGGCCCAATCGGCCCATGCCGATGCCGGTACGGCGAGGGCGGACCCCGCAGCTGCCGCGATGCGGCCTATCCACCTCGAAGTGGTTCTGGACATCAGTCCGGGCTCCCCTGGATCAGCACATTCTCTCCAATCATTCTTTCGTCGCCGCTCGTTCCGCGGTTGCATCCGCCGGCTCCGGACCGGCCACCAGCTCCGCGAGGCGCCGGCGCAGGCTCTCGCGCTCCCTTTCCGTCAACACGGCGCCGATCTCCCATTGCCTGCCGCTGCATCGCAACAGCAGGCGGCTCGGATGTCCCCGCCGGGGCGACCGCTCCAGCGCCACGCGCGCCCAGGCGCGCGGCAGCTCGAAGCGCTCCTCCACGTTCCCGGCGCCTTTTTCGATGACGATCCGGTCACCGTAGACGCTGACGAACTCCCTGTAGCGCCCGCGTTTCATGCTCAGGCCCAGCGCAAGCCCGAGCGCGAACAGTTCGAGCCCGGCGAACGGCAGCACCGGCCAGAAGCCGCGCGCCGCCAGTGCGCCGGCCAGCAGCAGCGATCCGGCCGTCGTGATCCCGAAAAACAGCAGTGCTCCCCGCCGGCTCAGCGACGCATTTGCGCTGACCAGGACTTGTCCGAGGAGCTTTTCGCTGCTTGCGGAGACGCTGAAATCCTCTCGTCGCCGACTACGGCGTCGTAAAAGCGCGCTAATCGTAAGTGAATGCCGCAATGCCGCGCAACAACCGGCGCCCCAGCCCGGCGGGGAGGACCGTCGCGACCTGGCGGGCCCGTCCCGGCTCGTCGGCCGCGTCGCAGTGCGGCAATCGGGCCAGCAGCGGGGCTTCCAGCCGGTCTTCCAGGCTGCGGATGTTCTCCTCCAGTCGCGGCATCGGCTCGAGCATCGGGTTGGCAACCCAGCCCGCCAGCGCCAGGCCGTCAGCGCGGATGGCTGCGGCGGTCAGCAGGGCGTGATTCAGGCAGCCGAGGCGCAGCCCGACCACGAGCACCACGGGGAAACCCAGCAGCCGCGCGACGTCGGCCAGCGTCTCGCGATCGCCCAGCGGCACTCGCCAGCCGCCCGCGCCCTCCACCACCAG
>DATFKW010000074.1:0-3302 GCA_035268405.1 Gammaproteobacteria bacterium | reverse complement strand
GCGCGAACCGCGGCCCGACGACGTGGTGATCGAGATCGAATATTGCGGGGTCTGCCACAGCGACCTGCACACCGCCTACAACGACTGGGGCATCACCAGCTACCCGATCGTGCCCGGCCACGAGATCGTCGGCACGGTGCGGGCCGTGGGCGACGCGGTCACGGCCTTCAAGCCGGGCGACCGGGTGGGCGTCGGCTGCCTGGTGGACGCCTGCCGGGAGTGCGGCTCGTGCGAGCACGGCCTGGAACAGTACTGCGAGCAGGGCTGGGTCGGCACCTACAATGGCGTCGACCGCCATGACGGCACGCCGACCTATGGCGGCTATTCCGAGCGGGTCGTGGTCAGCGACCGCTTCGTGCTGCGCATGCCCGAGTCGCTGGACCCGGCGGCTGCCGCGCCCCTGCTGTGCGCCGGCATCACCACTTACTCGCCGCTGAAGCACTTCGGCGTCGGCAAGGGCCATCGCGTCGGCGTGGTCGGCATGGGCGGGCTGGGCCACATGGGCGTGAAGTTCGCCCGCGCGCTCGGCGCCGAGGTGACCGTGTTCACGCGCTCGCCGGACAAGGTGGAAGAGGCGAAGAAGCAGGGCGCCGACCACGTCGTCGTCTCGACCGACGAGGCCCAGATGGAGGCCGCGGTGGCCAGCTTCGATTTCATTCTCGACACCGTGCCGGTGCCCCACGATCTCAATCCCTACGTCAGCGTGCTGAAGCGCGACGGCACATTGATCATCGTGGGCCTGCTGGGACCGGTCGAGCCTTCGCTGCACACCTTCCCGGTGGTGCTGGGACGCCGGCGCATCGCGGGCTCGCTGATCGGCGGACTCCCGGAGACCCAGGAGATGCTGGATTTCTGTGGCGAGCACGGCATCACCTGCGACATCGAGATGCTGGACATCAGGAACATCAACGAGGCCTACGAGCGCATGCAGCGCAGCGACGTGCGCTATCGCTTCGTCATCGACATGGCCACGCTGAAGAACTGAACGGCGCCACGCGGGTGAGGTCCAGGCCCGGTATGCCCGTCCTGTGCCGCACGGGCCCCTTGCTGCTGGTGATCGTCGCGGCGCTGATGCTGGGCGCCTGCGTCCCGGTGCGCGCGCCGGACGCCGGCGGCGAGACGCCGGTACCGGCCGCCCGCCAGGCGGGTGACGCGGCGCCGGTGAGCTGGGCGCAGCTGAGCGGCCGGCCGGCGCCGCCCGCCGGGATCCGTGTGTCGTACGGGCCGCACCCGCTGCAGTTCGGCGAGCTGCGGCTGCCGCAGGGCGAGGGTCGCCATCCGCTCGCGGTCGTGATCCATGGCGGCTGCTGGCGGGCCGAGTACGACCTCGAGCACATCGCGCACCTGGCCGACGGCCTGGCGCAGGCCGGCGTCGCGACCTGGACCATCGAGTACCGCCGCGTGGGCGATCCCGGCGGCGGCTGGCCGGGGACCTTCGCAGACGTGATCCGCGCCGTCGAGCATGTGCCGGCACTGGCGCGGATCTACCGGCTGGACCCGCAGCGCGTGGCGCTCGTGGGGCACTCGGCCGGCGCGCACCTGGCGCTCTGGCTGGCGGGTCGCCACAACCTGCCGGACGGACACGCGCTGCGCGCGTCACGGCCTTTGCCGGTGCGCGGGGTGGTTTCGCTGGCGGGTATCACCGACCTGGCGAGCTACGGTGACGGCGAGCGCGGTTGCAATGCCGCCGTGGCGCTGCTGCTGGGCGGCAGTGCCGCCGAGCTGCCGGACCGCTATGCCGCCGCGAGCCCGGCCAGCCTGCTGCCGCTGCGCGTGCCGCAACACCTGCTGCACGGCGACGCGGATCCCATCGTCCCGCTCGCGCAAAGCGAGGCTTTTGCCGCGGACAGCGCCGCGCGCGGGGACCAGGCCCGCGTCGAGGTGGTGCGGGACGCCGGCCATTTCGACCTGGTCGCGCCCTTCTCGCCCGCCTGGCCCCGGGTAGAGGCGGCGGTGCGCTCGCTGCTGTCGGTCAACTGACGGCGGCCGGCTCCATCAGCGGTGCGGTCTCGCTGCGCTGCCTGCGGCGGGCCGGTTGCGACACCTGGCGCGCCAGCAGGATCACCGGGATCATCCCCGCCGCGACGATGGCCAGCGATGCGGTGGAGGCCTCGGCGAGCCGCTCGTCGGCCGCCAGCTTGTAGGCCTGCACCGCCAGCGTGTCGAAATTGAAGGGGCGCAGGATCAGCGTCGCGGGCAACTCTTTCATCACGTCCACGAACACGATCAGCCCGGCCGTCAGCAGGTTGACGCGCAGGATGGGCAGGTGCACGCGCTTCAGCGTGCGGCCGGGGCCTTCGCCCAGCGCGCGCGCCGCGTCGTCCATCGCCGGCGTGATGCGCGCCAGGCCGGCGTCCACGCTCTGCAGAGACACGGCCCGGAAACGCGCCACGTAGGCGAACAGCAGGCCGAGGATCCCGCCGGTCAGCAGCAGCCCCGGCTCCACGCCAAACCAGGAGATCATCCAGGCCCGCAGCCCCTTGTCGGCCGCCGCCAGCGGGATGAGCACGCCCACCGCGATCACCGAGCCGGGGATGGCGTAACCCAGGCCCGCGACCCGGTGCGCCACGCGCATCGGCGTGCCCGGCCTCAAGCGCAGTCCGTAGCCCACGATCACGGCGGCCGCGACGGCGACCACGGCGCTGATGCCCGCGAGGCTGACGCTGTTCCACAGCAGGCCCAGGTAGCGGGCGCCGAACTGGCTGTCGCCGCCGACCAGCGTCAGCCAGCCGAGCCGCGCGGCCGGCAGCAAGAAGCCGAAGGTCAGCGGCACCATGCAGACCAGCAGCGCCGCGGCCGCGCGCCAGCCCTTCAGCAGGTAGGGCTTGCGCTCGGCGGCTGGCGCGCCGAGCTGGTGGAAGCGCATGCCGCCACGGTTCCAGCGTTCCAGCGCCACCAGCACGAACACGAAAGTGAGCAGCACCGCCGAAAGCTTGGCGGCCGAGACGGGGTCGCCGAGCGAGAACCATGCGCGGTAGATGCCGGTGGTGAACACCGCGACGCCGTAATAGGCGACCGTGCCGTAGTCCGCGAGGGGCTCCATCAGCGCCAGCAGCATGCCGGCCACCAGCGCCGGGCGCGCCATCGGCAGGGCGACCTTGAAAAACGCCTTCCACGGGCCGCAGCCCAGCGTGCGCGCCGCTTCCAGTATGCCGCTGGACTGCTGCACGAAGGCCGCCCGCCCGAGCAGGTAGACGTAGGGATACAGCACCAGCGAGAGCATGGCCACGGCGCCGCCCAGCGAGCGGATCGGCGGGAACCAGTAATCGCGCGCCGACCAGCCGGTCAGATCGCGGATGTAG
>DATFKW010000073.1:0-5186 GCA_035268405.1 Gammaproteobacteria bacterium | reverse complement strand
CCGGTGCAGGAACATGGTGTTGTCCAGGCCGCCGAACCAGCCCATCAGAATCTGCGCCCAGGGCGCGTGGCTGAACTTGAGCGGCAGACCGGTGGCCGCCAGCAGCAGGAAGGTGACGATGATCAGCTTGTGCATGCTGATGTCGCGCTTCTTGAAGCGGCGGACGTACTGTCCGCTGGCGCTGTGGTGGCCGACGAACTCGCCGCGCTTCAGGCCGACGATGCCGCGCTGCAGCCAGAGGATGGCGTGGATGCCGAAGAAGCCGAACACGCCGATGACCAGCGCGTGCATCGCCATTGCGATCAGGTAGACCCAGAAGTTGTCGCTCGGATCGCTCGGGTCGATGTGCGGGTTGAAGGAGGCAAAGGCCGGCGTGACGTCGCCGTGGCACTCGCCGCACATTTCCTGGAGGTTGTCCGGGTGGATGGTCGCGCGCGGGTCGTCCTTGCCGAGCGTGCTGTGCGGGCTGTGGCAGTCCGAACAGGTGGCGGACGTTTGCAGGCCGAGGTTGGTGGCCTTGCCGTGGAAGCCGCCGCGATACGTGTTGTACAGCTCGCCGTGGCAGTCGCCGCACTCGTCGGCCATGTGCAGGCGGTCGGCACCGAGCGTCGGATCCTTGATCGAGTGCGAGTCATGGCAGTCGATGCAGGTCGCGGTCTCGGTGTTGCCTTCTTTCCAGGCGGCGCCGTGCGCGCTGATGTCCCGCCATTCCTCGAGGATGTACTGGTGGCAGTCGCCGCACATCTGCGGCGAGTTCTCGAAGGAGGTGTGGGAACGCTCGTGCTCGACCGGGAACACGCGGTGCCCGCCGTGGCAGTCCGCGCAACTGGGCGAGGCGACCAGGCCCGAGCGCAGCAGGCCGCGCCCGTGCACGCTGTCGATGAAGCCCTCGATCAGGCCCTCGTTGCCCACTTGCGACGCATGACAGTCACCGCATACCTGGACCTGGCCGACTGGCGACATCGGCGAGTGCAGGTCGTCGTTCTTGAGCATCTCGTGCGCGCTGCCATGGCAGTCCATGCAGCCGACCTGGTCGGCGTGCGCGCTGCGGCCGACGGCCCGCGGCGCCATGCTGTGGCATTGCGCGCAGATCGCGTCGCCGCTCAGGTCCGCAAGGTCCTCGGCGGTGTGGCGCGGGCTGTCGACATTGGTGTGGCAGTCCTTGCAGGCCACGTCCGCGTGCGCCGTGGAATCGAACTGCACGTCCCGGTGGCAGCCGCTGCACCTGATCTCGCGCTCTTGTGCGCTGGCCGTGTCGGCGCCGAAAGAGAGCAATGCCGCGACCAGCAGGCCGCACAGCAGGGCAGGGAGGGAGAGATGTCTGGCCATGGTTTCAACCCCGGTTTTGCGGTTCCCGGACCGCGGACTCCCGCGCCTTGCGGGAGTCCCTGTTTGGTGTTCGGCCGCCCCAAAGCCGGCCGAGCCCTCGAGCGGCCAGGCCCGCAAATCCAGGATTTGTGGGCACTTACCTCGGGCGGAGTCAATTTTGCGCGGTGCGACGGCTGCCGCAATCAGGGTCAATGCGTACCCGGGGGCCGCAGATCGGGGGTCGGGAGGCGCGTTTCCAGTGGGCCGGGCGCGTCCAGCTCCTCGCGGATGGTGTGGCGCATCAGGTCGCGGAAATCCGACACGGCCATGAAAAACTCGCGCATGATGAGGATCCAGACGCGCATGCCGTACTGCGTCAGCACCAGCTTGTCGCCCTCGTCGCGCACCGCGCCCATCAGCTTCAGACCCAGGATTTCCGGCGCCAGCTTGAGAAAAAAGCCCGGGTAGCGCGCCTCGGCGGTTTTCTTGTCCAGCGACAGGCCGAACAGGTTCATGAGCATGAAATAGCGCAGCCGGTCGCGCGCGGTCAGCGGCTGCCGGCGGCTGATGCCGAACTGGCCGGCCTGGATCTGCCGGTTGTAGTGGTTCAGCGAAAAGGTGCTGGAGTAGAGGACGCCGTCCAGGTAGCTCATGGAGCCGCTGCCCAGCCCGAGATATTCCTCGTTCTCGATGATGTACTCGTCCACCGTGCCGTGGTTGCGGTTGAAACACCACGCGGAGGACGGCGTGTAGCTGTCCGGCAGCGCGTCGAGAATCAGCCGGTACATGCGCCCCTCGCGGTCGAAATCGACCTGCCCCATGGTCTTGAGCATCTTGCGCATGGTGCTCTCGGCGCTCATCAGCGGATAGAAGGTCACCTGGCCGATCTCCAGCTCGCGCGTCAGGCGGTCGATGTCGTGGTGCAGCGAGGCCTCGTCCTGGTAGGGCAGGTTGAAGATCATGTCCGCGTTGAGCGTCTCGAAATAACCGCGCGCGTTCTCCAGCCGCTTCATCACTTCGGCGGCCGAGCCGTATTTCTCGTAGCGGTCCATCTGCTTGAGCAGGTCGTCCTGCAGGCTCTGGATGCCCACCGAGACGCGCGTGACGCCCGCGTCGCGCATCTGCGACATCACCTCCGGCTTGAGGTCGTCCGGATTGGTCTCGATGGACACGCTCTCGATGGGGCTGAGGCGGTGCAGCAGCTCGAGCGTCCTGGCCAGCTCGCCCGGCATCACGGTAGGGGTGCCGCCGCCGGCGTAGACGTCCGAGAAACGGTAGCCCGCCTCGTGCGCCATGCGGATCTCCTGGCGCAGGCTCTTGAAATAGCGCCGCGTCTTCTGTTCCTCGAAGCACACGCGGTGGAAGGAACAGAAGGGGCACAGCACCGTGCAGAAGGGGATGTGCAGGTACAGCATGTACTTGCGGCCCGTGTCGGGCGCGGGCAGCGATTCGCTGGGCTGCGGCCGAGCGAAGCGGGTCAGGCGCCGGCTGTTGTGCCGGAAGCCCGCCGTCAGCAGGCGGTCCATGATGCTCAAGGCTTGCGGTGCTCCCCGGGGGTCGCTGTGGACACGAAAGCGGCAATCTTATCGCAGTCCGGTCCCTTTACGACCTGATCCGGGTCCCGGTTCGGGTTCCCGCTCCGGCGCCGAGCCGCCGCGCCTGCGCCAGGCGCCCGGCGTGGTGCCGCTCCAGCGGCGGAATGCGTGCGAGAGATTGGCCGCGTCGCTGAAGCCCGTGCGCGCGGCGATCTCGTCCAGCGACAGCGCGGTGTTTTCCAGGTAGCCGCCCACCAGCCCGAAGCGCACCTCGCTGGCCAGCGCCCTGAAGCCGGTGCCTTCCTCCGCCAGCCGTCGCCGCAGGCTGCGCCGCGACAGTCCCAGGCCCCGCGCCGTCTCGTCCTGGGTCGGCAGGCGGCCGGGATGGGTCAGCAGGAAGCGGCGCACGCGGGTCGCCAGCCCGCCGACCGGCGCCAGGCTGTCCAGCAGTCGCCGGCACTGCGTTTCCGCCGCCGCGGCCGTGACCGGGTCGCCGCCCGGCAGCGGCTGGTCGAGCAGCCGCGCGTCCACGTGCAGCGCGTGGCGTTGCGCCCCGAAGCTCACCGCACAGCCGAAGGCCGCCGCGTAGCGGTCCGACCAGCCGGGGGCCGGATAAGCGAAATGCGCCGCGCACAGCCCCTCGCGCCGGCCCGTCAGGTCTTCCAGCAGTGTGGCCGCCGCGGCCGCGTCCCGCTCGACGAAAAAAGTCTCCAGCTCGCCCAGCGGAAAGGAGGCGCGCATCTCGAGTTCGGCGGCCGCGCCGCCGCGCTGGAAGTTCCAGTGCAGGAAAGTGTGGGTGAGGTCCACGTACTGCAGCCCGATGCGTATGGCGCTGGCCAGCGTGGGGCTGGCGGCCAGCGCCAGTCCCCAGAAGCCGAACACGGGGAAGCGATGGCCGCGGCCCGCCAGCAGGCCCAGGTCCGGACGTCCGGAGGCCTCCAGCGCAGCGCGGATGAAGCTGATCTCCCGCTCCGCGGGGACCGCCTGGCCGGGACCCGCAGCCTGTCCCGCCAGCCCCGCGCGCGCCAGCAGCGGCGCCGGATCGCAGCCGAGGTCCTGCAGCGTGCGCGCCAGCACCGCCACGCCGGCGGCGGGATGGCGCAGGCCGGGAGGAATGAGGGGCAATGAAGGCTCGTTGGACATCCTGGCCGAAAATAACAAAACGATTGTCTGGAGGGAACAATGCGTTTCGCCAGGGGCGGCCTAGAGTGAAAGACACACTTCGGGAGAGCGGGATGGCGAGCAGCGCAGCGGACGTGCTGAGTTGGAACGACGGGCGGCGGCAGCTGTGGCTGGTGTCGCTGCTGCTGCCCATGTTGCCGCTGCCGGCCTTGTGGGCCTGGTTCGTGACCGGCGCCGAGGCCTGGCTGTGGCTCACGCCGGCGGTGGTTTACGGGCTGGCGCCGCTGCTCGACCAGTGGCTGGCCGAGGACGCCAACAACCCGCCCGAGTCGCGCATCCGGTCGCTGTCCGCCGACCGCTGGTATCGCTGGCTGACCTGGCTGGCCGTGCCGGCCGTGTGGCTGACGGTGGGCGTGGCGGCGTGGGTCGCCGCCAGCGGCGTGCTGAGCGCATTCGGATGGCTGGGGCTGGCGGTCTCAGCCGGCTGGAGCAGCGGCGCCGGGATCAACGCCGGCCACGAGCTGGGGCACAAGAAAAACGCGCTGGAGCGCTGGCTGGCGCGCTTCGCGCTGGCGCCCGCCTGTTACGGGCATTTTGTCGTGGAGCACGTGCGCGGCCATCACCGCGACGTGGCCACGCCTGAAGACCCGGCCTCGGCGCGCTACGGCGAGAGCTATTACCGCTTCATGCTGCGCGAAATCCCGGGCGCCTTCCGCCGCGCCTGGCGGCTGGAGCGCGAGCGACTCGCAGGACTGGGCCGGGGTCCGCTCGACCCGCGCAACGAGAACCTGCAGGCCTGGGCGCTGAGCCTCCTGTTCTGGGGCGGGCTGTTGCTGGCGCTGGGACCCGCCGTGCTGCCCTTCATGCTGGTCCAGGCGCTGTTCGCCTACAGCCTGCTGTCGGCCGCCAACTACGTGGAGCACTACGGCCTGCTGCGCGAGCGGCTGCCCGACGGCCGCTACGAGCGTCCGGCGCCGCGCCACAGCTGGAACTCGAACCGGGTAGTCTCCAACCTCATGCTTTACCAATTGCAGCGTCATTCCGATCACCACGCCTGGCCGGCGCGCCGCTACCAGTGCCTGCGCCATTTCGAAGAAGCGCCGCAGCTGCCGACCGGCTACTTCGGCATGTTCGTGATCGCGCTGGTGCCGCCGTTGTGGCGACGGGTGATGGACCCGCGCGTGCTGGCGCACGTGGACGGCGATTGGAGCCGGGTCAACC
>DATFKW010000072.1:0-20893 GCA_035268405.1 Gammaproteobacteria bacterium | reverse complement strand
GCGGGGCTTTTTTTGGCTGATCCGAGTCGGAAGCAGGCATTAAAGGGGTCGTCAGCTCGACGTCCCACCTTCCCAGCTTCCCCGCGTCCCGCCCGAGCCAGCCGCCCCGTCCCACCTATGCCGACACCAAGGGATTCCGATCCCTTGGTCTCTGCCATAACTTCCCTAAGCCCATGATTTACATGGTGGGCCCGCCAGGACTCGAACCTGGAACCAAGGGATTATGAGTCCCCTGCTCTAACCATTGAGCTACGGGCCCGTGCCGGAGCGGCATTATACCGCCTGCCCGGGAGAATCCGGGTCCGGCCCCGCCATGGATTGTCACGGGGACACAGGTAGAATCGATCACGACGCGTTGCTACGGATAACATAGCTCGCAGCTCGATCCTGGTGTAGGGGAAGCTCCATGAGCAAGGGAATCATGCAGAACTTGCTGGAAAGACGGGTACCGCAGTACCTCGCGGCCTACCTGGCGGGGTCGTGGGTGCTGGTCGAGTTTTTCGCCTTCCTCGAGGAACGGTTCCTGCTCTCGCCGCACCTCACCAACCTGGTGCTGTTGCTGCTGTTGATGATGCTCCCCAGCGTCGCGTTGTTCACGTGGTTCCATGGCAGGCGAGGCCCGGATCAGTGGCGACGGGCCGAGAAGATCTTCATTCCGCTGAACACGATCATGACGATCGCTGTGCTGACTGCCCTGTTCGCCGGCCGCGACCTGGGTGCGATGACGACTACGGTCACGGTCGAGGATCCGGAGGGGAACGCGGTCGAGCGTGTCGTGCCGAAGAGCGAGTTCCGCAAGAGCCTTGTGCTGTTCCCCTTCAGCGTGGAGGAGGGCGGCGAGGACACCGTCGCCCTCGCTTACGGCGTGCTGAAGGTGCTCGGCGTCGACATGGTGCAGGACATGTTCATCGACCTGCGGCCGCCGGCGCTGTATCGGGACAAGGCGCGCAGTGCCGGCTACGAGGTGAGCGAGGTGCCCCGGCCGCTCAAGCGCCGCATCACGCGGGAACTCAACATCCAGTACTTCCTGGACGGGACCTTCGGCTACGACGGTTCCGTGTTCCGTTTCTCCGTGCTGCTCCATGACGCGGAGCGCGGCGGGCTGGTGGCCGAGCGCAGCTATGAGGGCGCGGACCCGATGGAGCTCATCGATGCCGCCGCCGTCCAGCTGCGCAAGGATCTCGGCTTGCCGGCGAGATACGTCAACGAGGGGCTGGACCTGCCCGCCCGGGACCATGCAACGGCCTCCATCGAGGCGCTGCGGTCTTACGGGGAAGCCGACCGGTTGCTGCTTGAGCAAGACGACTTCGAGGCCGCCCGAACGGAGCTGCAGCGCGCGGTCGAGCTGGATCCAAGCTTCGCCACCGCCGCCTTCATTCTCTACCAGCTGGGCGTCCTCAGTGGCGACATCCCCGTCGCCACGGCAGCCATTCGCACGACGATGGACCATCTCTACCGCATGCCCGAGCGCTTCCAGTTCGCCGTGCGGGCCGAGTGGTACGGCATGCAGCGTAACTTGCCGAAGGCCTTTGCGGTCTACGAGATGTGGGCGGAGCTCTACCCCCAGGATCTCAACGCGCAGCTCTACACCGCGCAGATCCGCAATTTGCAGGGTGATCCGGCGGGGGCGCTGGAGGCTTTCCAGAAAGCGCTGGCGCTGGACCCCTCACGCCTGGATATCGTGGAGAGAGTCGGCGAGCTGAACGAGCAGCTTGGCCGGCCAGATGCCGCGCGTGCCGCCTACGAGCGAATCACCGAGGCGCGCCCGCGCCATCACAATGGCTTCATCCTCCTCGGGAAGCTGGAAAGCAGGGCTGGCAACCATGAGGCGGCGCGCGCTCTTTATGAGCGGGCATCGTTGCTTGAATCCGAGGGTGTCGAGGTGATCAGCGCGCTGGCGGCGCTACACACCGACGTGGGGGAGTTCGAGGCCGCCGAGGCCGCCTACGAGCGGGCGCTGGCGGCGGCAAAGACGCCGCAGCAGCGGTTCGACGTGTTGCGCCAGGTCCGCGGCTACCACGCCTACCGCGGGGCTTTCGGGCGCGCCCTCGACTACCAGCTGCAGTCGGAGGCCGAGGGGCTGGCATTCCAGCCGCCGCTCGCCCAGATCCGGTCGCAGTTGCTGGGTCTTCGAACCTATGTCCAGGCCGGGCGGAACGAGGAAGCGCTGCAGCGCCTGGACGAACTCACCGGGCAACTGCAGCCACCGACGGATTCTCTTATTCCGATAGGGCGGATCGCTGTCCACGCGGTCAGGGAAGACGCCGAGTCCCTGGCGCTCGCGCTGGATGACGCCCGGGCGATGCTGGAGCGCACGGGCATGAATGCGCTGGAGCGGGACATCCTGTACGGCGAGGGCCGGCTGCACGAGATACGCGGCGAGTGGCAGGCGGCCATCAACGCCTACCAGGAGGAACGCCGCGTGTCGCCGACGGATACCGACATCCCGCAGCAGCTCGGCCGGGCCTACCGGGCCATGGGCGACCTGGCGGCTGCCGAGCAGCATCTCCGGGCAACGCTCACGGCCAGGCCTTCGCACGGCCGGGCCAATTACGAGCTGGCACTCGTCTACGCGGAGCGCGGGCGCGGTGCGGATGCCGTCCGCCACCTGGAGCGCGCCGCGGCAACCTGGGCGCCCGCGGACGAGGCCTACGAGTATCCCCGCCTGGCACGGGAGAAACTGGCGCAGCTCAGCCAGGCCCGCTGACTGCACGGCTCCGGGGTGCGCGCAAGATAGGCGGGCCACGCCGCGAAGAGGAAGGCCCGGTGCAGCAGCCGGAACAGCACGAGAGCGTCGCCGAAGTCCCCGAGGAATTCACGCCCGAGCAGTGGCAGGTCATCCGCGCCGCCATCGAGGCGGAGGACGCCCTTGCGCTGAAGACAACGCTCGAGCCCGTTCATCCGGCCGGCATCGCCGACCTGCTGGAGGATCTCTAGCAGCCAGGGCGCGCGCCCGCCCTGCTTTTCCGCAGGCAAGCTAGACTGGTGGGTGAAGTCCGGTTCCAGGGAGATGCAGCCATGCCCTTTCTTTCAGTCAATCCCGCCGACGGCGAGGAGTTCTTTCGCGCCGAGGGCCATCGGCCGGCGCAGGTCGAGGCCATCCTCGAGGACACGGCCGGCGCGGCGCCCGCGTGGCGCGACACGCCGCTGGAGGCGCGTTGCAAGCTGCTGCGCCAGGCGGCGCAGGTGCTGGAGAGCAAGCAGGAGGAGTTCGCGCGGCTCATCAGCAAGGAAATGGGCAAGCTGATCGGCGAGGCGCGCGGCGAGATCGCGAAGTGCGCCAGGCCCTGCGAGTACTACGCGGATAATGCCGCGGATTTCCTCGCCGACGAGCTGATCGAGACGGACGCCAGCCGCAGCCTGGTTGCTTACCAGCCGCTGGGCACGCTGCTCATCGTGATGCCGTGGAACTTCCCGTTCTGGCAGGCGATCCGCTGCGCGGCGCCGGCGCTGGCGGCGGGCAACACGGTGCTCCTCAAGCATGCCTCGAACGTGCCGCAGTGTGCGCTGGCCATCGAGCGGGTCTTCGAGGAGGCCGGTTTTCCCGAGGCGGTGTTCCGCACGCTGCTGATCGGCAGCGACAGGGTCGACGACGTGATCGCGGACCGCCGCGTGCACGGCGTCTCGCTCACCGGCAGCGACGCGGCCGGCCGGGCGGTGGCGGCCTGCGCCGGGCAGCACCTGAAGAAGACCGTGCTGGAGCTGGGCGGCTCGGACGCCTTTGTCGTGCTGGAGGACGCGGACCTGGACGCGGCGGTGAAGCAGGGCCTCACGTCGCGTTTCCAGAACGGCGGCCAGAGCTGCATCGCGGCGAAGCGCTTCATCCTCGTCGAGTCCATCGCCGACGAATTCCTGGAGAAGTTCAAGGCCGGCGTGGAGGCGCTCAAGCCCGGCGACCCGCTGGACGACGACACCACGCTGCAGCCCATGGCACGCCACGACCTGCGCGACGACCTGCATGCGCAGGTCGAGGATGCGCGCAAGCACGGCGCGCATGTGCTGTGCGGCGGACAGCCGCTGGAAGGCCCCGGGGCTTTTTACGCCGCGTCGATCATCACGACCATCGGCCCGGAGATGCGGGCCTGGAGCGAAGAGCTGTTCGGCCCCGTGGCGCTGGCCATCCGCGCGGCGGACGAGGACCAGGCGCTGGCCGTCGCCAACGGCCACACGCTGGGCCTGGGCGGCAGCGTCTGGACGAAAGACGTGGCGCGCGGCGAGGCGCTGGCGCGTCGCCTGGAATGCGGCGCGGCTTTCGTGAACGGCCTGGTGAAAAGCGACCCGCGGCTGCCGTTCGGCGGCATCAAGGACTCAGGATACGGCCGGGAATTGTCCCGGCACGGTATCCGTGAGTTCGTGAATGCCAAGACGCTGTGGATCGCATGACGCCGATGGGGTCGTGCGGCGTCATGCGAGGCCGTCGGTGCCGTCTCAATCCTCGAGGACGAAGGTCACCTTCATGATGACGCGGAACTCGGTGATTTCGCCGCCTTCCACGGCGCATTCCTGTTCCTTGATCCAGACGCCCTTGATGTTTTTCAGGGTCTTGCTGGCGCGTTGCAGGCCGCTCTTGATTGCGTCTTCGAAGCTCGTCGCGGATGATGCGCTGATCTCGGTGACTTTTGCGACAGACATTGCATACTCCTTTGCACCCGCCTCTTGCGGCAGGATTTTTTACGGGTTGGTGTCTAAAGTATAGATACCGTCGCTGATTTTTCCTGCGGCGGTGCGTTCGGGATTTCTGGGATCTTTCAAGGAGAGCTGAGTTATGAAAACGAGAATGATGCGAGCTTTTGTTGCGCTGCTGGCGCTGTCGCTGGGCATGGCCGGGGTGGTCCAGACGGCCGCCGCAGGTGTGGTCGGCACGCGGACGGTGATGATGCAGGCCGAGCGGGCGGACACCGTGGCACGCGTGCAGTCCGCGCTGGATCGCGAGGCGGTGCAGGCGCAGCTGGTCGCGCACGGCGTGGACCTGGACGCCGCCAAGGCGCGGATCGCGTCGCTCAGCAACGAAGAGCTGCGCCAGCTCGACGGCCGCCTCGCCGAGCTGCCTGCGGGCGCCAGCGTGGTCGGGGTCATCGGGGTGGTGTTCGTCGTGCTGCTGATCCTCGAGCTGGTCGGGGTGACTAACATCTTCACGGCCGTCTGATCCTGCTTTCACTTTCCGGCAAGCGGCGACGCCCTGCCTGGGCGTTGCCGCTGGCTTGCGCCCTGCTGGTCGCGGCAGGCGGCTGCGCCGTGCAGCGCGCGCCGCTTTCGGAGACGTCGGCGCTGGCCGGCCGCGACGCGCCGGTGGAGCTCGAAGGCACGCCCTTTTTTCCGCAGCAGGCGCTGCAGTGCGGCCCCGCGGCGCTGGCAACGGTGCTGGGCGCGGCCGGGCGGACCGAGCGGCCGGAAGCGCTGGCCGACGAGGTCTACACGCCCGGCCTGGGCGGCAGCCTGCAACTCGAACTGGTCGCGGCGGCGCGGGCGCGCGGTTTTGTGCCCTATCGCGTCGCGCCGGAGGCCGACGCACTGGCGGCGGAGCTGCTGGCGGGCCGGCCGGTGCTGGTGCTGCAGAACCTGCGGCTGCGCAGCTGGCCGGCGTGGCATTACGCGGTGGTAATCGGCGCGGATCCGGCACGGGACGAGTTCGTGTTGCGTTCCGGCACCGAGCGACGGCTGCGTGTGCCGGCGGCGCGCTTCATGCGGACCTGGGAGTGGGCGGGACGCTGGGGGCTGGTGCTGCTCCGGCCGGGCGAGCTGCCGGCCCGGCCGCTGCGCGCACATTATTTCGATGCCGTGGCCGGGCTGGAGGAAACCGGTCGTCATGACGCGGCCGCGACGGCCTGGGAGGCGGCGCTGGCGCATTGGCCGAACGACCCGGTTGCCCTGTTCGGTCTCGCAATCGCCCACCACCTGGGAGGTCGTCCGGCGGCGGCGCGTGACGGCTACCAGCGCTTGCTGGCGCTCGAACCGCAGCATGCCGCGGCCTTGAACAACCTCGCCAACCTGTGGGCGGCGCAGGGCTGCCTGGAGGCCGCGCGGGCACTGGCGCGACGCGCCGTGGCTGCGGCCGAGCCCGGCAGCGCGGTGGCGACCGCCGCGCGTGACACGCTGCGCGAGCTGCCGCCCCGCGAGGCCGATGCACCGGCCGATGCGGACGCTGCCGATGCCGATTCGGCCGAGCGAGACCTCGGGGTTTGCCCGGACGCAGCGCCGTCGCCGGGGCCTCTATAATCGAGTTCAAACCCGCCGGGCGGACACCTCATGACTGATCTCAACTGGATCGTGCCGGGCGACCGGCCCCTGCAGGCGCCGCGCGGCGATGCGCCCATGCGGATCACCGGGCGCGGCGCGGAGCTCTACCGCGACCCGCTGCTCAACAAGGGCTCGGCCTTCACGCCGCAGGAGCGCGCCACGCTCGGGCTGGACGGGCTGCTGCCCAGCCGGGTCAACAGCATGGCGCAGCAGGTGCGGCGCATCCACATGACGCTGGACCGGCTGCGCGAACCCTTCGACAAGTACCTCGAGCTGTCCGGGTTGCAGGACCGCAACGAGCAGTTGTTCTACCGCGTGCTCAGCGACGAGCTCGAGTCTTTCATGCCGATCATCTACACCCCCACGGTGGGCCGGGCGACGCGCGAGTTCAGCCACGTGTTCCGCCGCGCGCGCGGCGTGTGGATCACGCCCGACCACCGCGGCCGCGTCGCCGACGTGCTGCGCGCCGCCACCGACGGCCGGCCGGTGAAGCTGATCGTCGCCACCGACAACGAGTCCATCCTGGGCATCGGCGACCAGGGCGCAGGCGGCATGGCGATCTCCATCGGCAAGCTGGCGCTGTACTGCGCCGCCGCCTGCATCCACCCGGCCTACACGCTGCCGGTCAGCCTGGACGTGGGCACCAACAGCGCCTCGCTGCTGGAGGACGAGCTCTACCTGGGCTGGCCCGGCCGGCGGCTGCGCGGCGAGGCCTACGACGCGCTGGTGGAGGAGTTCGTCGAAGCCGTGTGCGAAGTGTTCCCCGGCGCGCTGCTGCAGTGGGAGGACTTCCGCAAGGACAACGCCTCGCGCCTGCTGGACCGCTATCGCGAGCGGCTGCCTTCTTTCAACGACGACATCCAGGGCACCGGCGCCGTGTGTCTCGCCGGCGTGCTCACGGCCTTGCTCGCCGGCGGCGCCGAGCTCAAGGACCAGCGCGCGGTGGTCCTGGGCGCGGGCGCCGCGGGCCTGGGCATCACCCGCCAGCTGAGCGGCGCGATCCGCGACGCGGGCGGGATGCAGTATCCGGTCGCGGTGCTGGACAGCCGCGGGCTGCTGGTGGGCGAGGACTTCCGCGACGAGTACAAGAAAGAGCTGGCCTGGCCCGCCGAACTCGCCGCCGAGCGCGGCCTGGGCGAGGGGCCGGGCGCCGACCTGGAGACGGTGGTGCGGCAGTTCCGGCCCACCATCCTGGTGGGCGTGGCCGGCCAGGCGGGCGCCTTCAGCGAGCAGGTGGTGCGCAGCATGGCGGAGTCCGTGCAATGGCCCATCATCATGCCGCTGTCCAACCCCACGGATTACGCCGAGGCCCGGCCCGAGGAAATCCTGCGCTGGACCGACGGCCGCGCGCGCGTCGCCACCGGCAGTCCTTTCGCGGACGTGGTGCTGGACGGCCGCCGCCACGTGATCGGCCAGGGCAACAACGTGTTCATCTTCCCGGGGCTCGGCCTGGGCGCGCTGCTGTGCGAGGCGCGCCGCGTGTCCGACGGCATGATCAACACCGCCGCCGCCACGCTGGCCGAGGTGGTGCGCCAGGAGTCCATGGGCGAGGGCCGGCTCTATCCGCGCATCACCCACCTGCGCGACGGCACCCGCGCGATGGCCGCGGCGGTGATGCGCACGGCGGTCGAAGAGGGCGCGTGCGAGGCCCTGTCCGAGGCGGAGATCCAGGCCCGCCTCGACGCCGCCCACTGGGAGCCGGACTACCCGCCTTACGAAGCGGCGGAATAAAGGGCCCCTCCCTATTTAAATAGGGATTGGCCCTATTTTTGAAATAGGGAAGGGCCCTATTTGATTGACAAGGAAAAGCTCCTTGCTAAAGTAAGGACATGTCCAAAGTGACGTCCAAGCTGCAGGTGACGATCCCAAGGCGTATCGCCGAGCAATTTTCCATCAAGCCTGGAGACGAGATCGATTTCGTCGGCACGGCCGAAGGGTTGAGGGTGGTCACGGCTGCGCGCCCCGAGGCGGCAACCTTAAGCGTGGCCGAGCGCCTGCGCCTGTTCGACGAGGCCACCGAGCGCCAGCGGCGGCGACAGGCCCGCATGAACTTGCCCGCCAGTCCGCCGGCCGATCGCGGCTGGACACGCGAAGAGCTTTACGATCGTGGCAAGCCTGGTTGATACCAATGTTCTTGTTTACCGGGTCGATCCGCGGGATCCGCTGAAGCAAAAGGTCGCCATCGAACTGTTGCGCGAGGGGATCAAGGCCGACCGGTTGTTCATCGCGCACCAGTCGGTGGTCGAGTTCGTCGCCGCCGTGACCCGGCCCCAGGCCGGGCTCGAGCGCGCGCCGTTGCTGTACCGTCCGGATGCGCTGCTGGAGGCGGAGGCCTTGCTGGCCGAATTTCCCGTCCTGTACCCGACCCGGGAAATCTTGCGCACGGCGATACGCGGCGCCGCGACCTACGGGTTGCAGTGGTTCGACGCGCACTTGTGGGCCTGCGCCGAAGTCAACGGGCTGGCCGAGATCCTGTCGGAAGATTTCCAGCATGGGCGCCATTACGGCAGCGTGCGCGCCATGAATCCCTTCCGGGTGGCGAGCGGCCGGGTATCCGAGCTGCCGGCGATGTACGCGCCCTAGCGGCCACGCCGCTTACTCCCCGGCGCCGAGCTCCAGCTTCAGGAACACCAGGTTGTCGTCGGCGCGCGGCGCTTCGCCCGGCTCCGCCACCGAGATCCGTGCGGCATCGAGGCCGCCGCTGTCCACCAGCTGGTTGCGCACCGACGCGGCGCGCTCCATGCCCAGCAGCCGGAATTCCTGCGCCTCGATGGTCTGCAGCTCGAGCAGCGCCTCGCGCAGCGCCTCGATGTAGCGGGTCTCGTCCAGCACCGCTTCCTCGCCGTCCTCCGGGACCGAGCTGTACTCGGCCTGCAATTCGGCGGGCGCCTCCGGGCCCTGCGCCTCGGCGTACATGGACTCCATGATCAGCCGCACCGGGTCGCCGTCCGCGTCGGCGCCTTCGCCGGCCTCGAAGCGCCCCGAGATCGCTGCATCCAGCCGCTGCTGGCGCATGGCCCTTCCGTCGCGCGCCGTGTCGAAGGCGGCGCCGACCTGCAGCGCCAGGTCCGGCCGCTGCGCCAGCGCCTCGGCCAGCTGGGCCAGGTCCTGCTCTTCGGGGCCGCGCAGCGTCGCATCACCCGCCAGGAAACCGACGAACTCGAGGTCGGCGTCCTCGGCGCCGCCGCCCAGCAGCGACGCGAGGAAGCGGAACGGGGCCGTGACGATCTTGGCGAGCACGTTGCCCAGCGCCTTGAAAACCAGCGGCGCGTAGCGGAACTCCGGATCGTTGAGGTCGCCGCGCACCGGCACCTCCAGGTCGATGCGCCCCTGGGTGTCGGTCAACAGCGCCACCGCCAGGTCCAGCGGCAGGCTCATGGCGCCCGGCGACTCCACCTTGTCGCCCAGCTTGAGGTCGTTGATGACCATGCGGTTGTTGGCCTCGAGCTGGCCGTCGCGGATCGACCAGCTGAGATCGACGTCGAGACTGCCGTCGGCGATCTCGCGCCCGGCGAACTTCACGGTGTAGGGCGTGAGGTTCGGCATCTCGATGTTGCGGAAGTCGAGCTCCAGGTCCATCAGCTGCTTCGGGTCGAACACGTCCAGCGAGCCGCGGATGGTGGCGGCGCCGTACTCGTTCACGTCGCCGTCCAGCTCGACGCGCGCCGGCGTGGGGCTGCCGGAGGTGATGGCGGAGACCGAGCCCTGCATCGGCTTCACCAGCGCCTCGAAGGGGATGGGCAGGTTCCGGTCGGTGAAGTCCATGGTCGCGTCCGCGATGCGGACCCGCCCGACGCCGATGGCGAAAGGTGGCTCGGCGGTCTCGTCCGCCGCGGCGCCTTCGGCCGTCGTGCCCTCGTTCGGGCTTTCCTCTTCCGCGGCCTGCGCCGGCGCCGTCTCGTCGGGCGCCGTCTCGCCATTGGCCGCGTCCTTCGAATCCGGCACGATCGCGGCCAGGTTCAGCTGGCCGTTCTCGTCCACCAGCACCCTGAGGAACGGCTCCGACAGCGCGACGTTGCCGATGCGCACGGAGCGCCCGGCCAGCGACAGGTCGATGCCTTCCGCATCCAGCGTCTGCCAGCCCACCAGCTGCGCTTCTTCGCCCGGCAGCCGGCTGTCGAGCGCGCGCAGCGAAGCCGTGCCGGCGTAGGCGAACGCTTCCTCGCTGTCCAGGGTGACGCGCCCCTCGGCATCGGCCAGCAGGCTGGCCACCTCGAGATTCATCGCCTCGGCCGCGTAGGGCAGCGCCGGCAGCAGGGACAGGCCCTTCACGCCGACATCCAGTCCCACGTCCAGCGGCTCGGCGCGCACCGCGCCCGCGACGCTCAGCGTGCCACCGGACGCGGCCGCCGCCTCGAGCTCCACGTCGGCACGGTGGCCGTCGGCGCTGCGGTAGTCGGTCACGGCCAGGCCGATGTCCTGCAGCGCGAGCCGGACCGGGCGCGGCGCGGCGCGGTCCTCGAAAGCGACCCGGCCGCCGTCGACGCGCAGTGCGCCGAGCGTGATGGCCAGGCCGGGCGCGGCGTTTTCCTCGCCGGCGCCGGCTTCGGCTCCAGGTGCCGATTCGGACGCTGTGGCGTCCTCTCCCGCGTCGCCCCCCGCCGGCGCCAGCGCCGCCACCAGGTCGATCGCGCCGTTCTGCAGCCGGCGCACTTCGAGCCGCG
Organism: Gammaproteobacteria bacterium; assembly: GCA_035268405.1. GTDB lineage: Bacteria > Pseudomonadota > Gammaproteobacteria > Steroidobacterales > XN24 > XN24. Next base: position 9,992 of record DATFKW010000072.1, on the reverse strand, counting down.
GCTCGCCGAGCTCGACCGAGCCGATGTCCAGCGTGGACTGCGCCAGGTCGAACTCGATGCCCGCGGCGTTCGTGTCGGGCAGGGCGAGCAGCGGCGCGCCGGAGCTGCGCTGCGCCACCTCCAGGGCCTTGAGCGAGGCGCGGCCCTGCTGCAGGCGGAAGTCCGGCGTCTCGCCGCCGCCGTCCAGCCGGTAGTCGAATTCGAAGCCGAGGCGGGTGTCGGCGGTCAGCTCGGCGTCGAAGTCATGGCGCACGTATTCCCAGAAAGGCGCCAGCGCCACGTTGTCGATCTCGACGCGACCGGAGGAGGCCAGCGGGGCCACCGCGAAGTTGCCGCTCCAGTTCACCGTGCCGCCGCGCGGCCCGGTCGCCTCCAGGCTGTAGACGCCCTCGCGCTCGGGCAGCGTGGCGAAATCCTGCATGAAGAAGCCGAGCGGGCCGATCGCCAGCGACCAGCGCTCCGGGTGGGCCTCGTCTTCGATGGCGAGCCGTCCTTCGGAGAGCGAGATGTTGTGCAGCACCAGCCGGGGCGGGGCGCCGTCCGGCTCCGCTTCGGCCGGTTCCTCCGGCGGCGGCAGGCGGTCGAGCATGCGCTGGATGTTGCCGACGCCGTCGGCGCCGCGGTGCAGCCGCAGCGAGGGCTGCTCGAGCGTGAGTTCGCCGAAGGTCCAGGCGCGCCGCCAGGCGCTCGACAGCGAGAAGTCCACCACCAGCCGCCGGAAGTCCAGCACCGGGCCGGACTCGGGATCCTCGAGGGACAGGCCCTCGACCGTGAGCTTGAACAGGTAGGGGTTGAAGCGGATTTTCTCGATCGCCAGGTCGACGCCGAGATTTTCCTGCGCCAGCTTCGGCGCCTGGTTGCGCGCCAGCCAGGGCAGGAAGAGGAAGCCGATGAGGGTGTAGGCGAGCACGGCCACGAGTGCCCACAGGCGCCAGCCCTGCAGATGTGTGCGTTCGCGCCAGTTCATATCGCCTCCATGCGCCGGGCGGCCGGCATCCAACCTGGGCCGCAGAAAATGGGGCCCTTCCCTATTTTAGTAGGGAAGGGCCCTTTTTCCGGTCACTCTTCGATGATGAAGCTGCGCAGCTGCTCCGAGCGGGTCGGATGGCGCAGCTTGCGCAGCGCCTTGGCCTCTATCTGGCGGATGCGCTCGCGCGTGACGTCGAACTGCTTGCCGACCTCCTCGAGGGTGTGGTCGGTGTTCATGTCGATGCCGAAGCGCATGCGCAGCACCTTGGCCTCGCGCGGCGTCAGCCCGGCGAGCACGGCGTGCGTGGTTTCCTTGAGGCCTTCGCCGGTGGCGGAATCGACCGGCGACAGCACCGAGGCGTCCTCGATGAAATCGCCCAGGTGCGAGTCCTCGTCGTCGCCGATAGGCGTCTCCATGGAGATCGGTTCCTTGGCGATTTTCAGCACCTTGCGGACCTTGTCCTCGGGCATCTCCATGCGCACGGCCAGCTCGTCCGGCGTCGGCTCGCGGCCCATCTCCTGCAGCATCTGCCGCGAGATGCGGTTCAGCTTGTTGATGGTCTCGATCATGTGCACCGGGATGCGGATGGTGCGCGCCTGGTCGGCGATCGAGCGCGTGATGGCCTGGCGGATCCACCATGTGGCGTAGGTCGAGAACTTGTAGCCGCGGCGGTATTCGAACTTGTCCACCGCCTTCATCAGGCCGATGTTGCCTTCCTGGATCAGGTCGAGGAACTGCAGCCCGCGGTTGGTGTACTTCTTCGCGATGGAGATCACGAGGCGCAGGTTCGCCTCCACCATCTCCTTCTTCGCGCGCCGCGCCTTGGCCTCGCCGATGGACATCTGGCGGCTGATTTCCTTGATCTCGCCGACGCTCAGCCCGTTGTCGCGCTCCAGCGCGATGAGCTTCTTCTGCGCGCGGTCGATCTCCGGGCGCAGCTTGCCCAGCGCCGAGGAGTGCTTGCGCTTGGCGCGGATCTGCTTCTCGATCCAGTCCGTGCTGGTCTCGTTCTGCGGGAAACTGGCGAGGAAGTCCTTTTTCGGCATGCCCGCCTCGCGCACGGCCAGCTTCATGATCTGGCGTTCCTGGCTGCGGATGTGCGCGACGGTGCGGCGCAGGTTGTTGCACAGCGCCTCGAACAGCTTCGGCGACAGCTTCAGCTGCATGAACTCGGCGGTCAGCTGCGCGCGCGCCTTGCGCGTCTTGGCGCTGTCCGCGCCCTCGCTGGGGAGCAGGGTCTTGACCTGCTTGTGCAGCCGCCCGAGCTTGCGCATGCGGCGCTTGACCTCGGCCGGGTCCGGGCCGGTGTCGACTTCCGCTTCGTCGTCGTCGTCGTCCTTGTCCTTGCCCTTGCCCTTGCCATTGGCGCCCGCCTTGGCCTTCGCCTTGGCTTTTTCCTTGTCGTCGGCGCGGTTGCCCGGCTGGGCGACCTCGTCCGTCTGGTTCGGGTCGATGAAACCCACCACCAGGTCCGCCAGGCGGCCCTCGCCGCGCTCGACGCCGGCGTACAGCTTCAGCAGGATCTCGATGGTGTCGGGGAACTCGGAGAGCGCGTGGCGGACCTGTTCCAGGCCCTCCTCGATGCGCTTGGCGATGCGGATCTCGCCCTCGCGGGTCAACAGCTCGACGGTGCCCATCTCGCGCATGTACATCCGCACCGGGTCAGTCGTGCGGCCGAACTCGCTGTCCACGCTGGCCAGCGCCGCGGCGGCTTCCTCGGTGTCGTCGTCGTCCGCCGAGACGGCGTTGTCGGACAACAGGAGTTCTTCGGCATCCGGCGCTTTCTCGTAGACCGTGATACCCATATCGTTGATCGTGTTGACGATGTCCTCGATCTGCTCCGGATCGACGATGTCATCCGGCAGGTGATCGTTGACTTCGGCGTAGGTCAGGTAGCCCTGTTCCTTGCCGCGCGCGATCAGCAGCTTGATCTGCGACTGCTTCTCGTCAGGTAGGGCTTTGCGTCTTTCTGCCACTCACAGGCCCTCATGCGGGTAAAAAGTGCCGGGCGAATCGGCAAGACTCGTCCGGTAAAAATCGAATCGTACAGTATAACAGCAATCATTCATTACTCTATGTCCCTCCCTGTCCGGGAGTCGGGGGGCGCCGCGCCATGCGGGCGTCCAGCTGCCGGAGTTCGGCGCGTTGCTCGGGGCTCAGCGGCCCCTCGCGAGAGTATTCGAACAACTCGGCGTGGCGGAGTCGCACCCTCTCTTCTTCCAGACGGTCCAGGCAGTCCTGGAGTTCCGTCGCGGCCAGTTCCTCGGGCGTGATCAGCTCGGCGGTGGCCAGCTTCTGCAGGTGCGGACCGGCTTCGTGCCCGCGCCAGCGCTCCAGCAGCGAGCCGGTGGTCATGCGTTCATCAAGGTGACCCAGCAGTTCCAGCAGCAGGTCCATGCCGGGCCGGTCGAGGCCGGCCAGCCCGGGCGGCACTGCCACCTTGGCAGCCTGCGCCGGGAAGTGCACCGCCAGCGAGACGGCGCGGCGCACCAGGCTGCTGCGCCCGGCGGTGTGGCTCTGCGGACGGGGGCGCGGCGGGGCCGGCCGCGAGGCGGCGGGGGCCGCCTGGTCCACGAAGCGGCCGTAAGCGGACTCGGGCATGTCCACGGCGCGGGCGACGCGCGCCACCAGCAGGCTGCGGAACACGCCCTCGGGCACCTTCGCCACCAGCGGCTTGGCCAGCTCGGCCAGCCGCGCGCGGCCGTCGAGGCTGTCCATGTCCACGCGCGAGGCCAGCTCGTCGTGCAGGTATTCCGACAGCGGCAGCGCGCTCTTCAGCCGCGCGGTGAAGGCCTCGGCGCCCTCGGCGCGCACCAGCGAGTCCGGGTCCTCGCCCTCGGGCAGGAACAGGAAGCGCACCTGGCGGCCCTCGCGCAGCGTCGGCAGCGCGTTCTCCAGCGCCCGCCACGCCGCCTGGCGCCCGGCGCGGTCGCCGTCGAAGCAGAACACCACCTCCTCGGTGACGCGGAACAGCCGCTCGAGGTGCTCGGGCGTGGTGGCGGTCCCCAGCGTCGCCACCGCCCAGGACACGCCGGCCTCGTGCAGCCCGACCACGTCCATGTAGCCCTCCACCACCAGCAGGCGCGGGATCTGGCGCAGCGCCTGGCGCGCCTCGTACAGGCCGTAGAGCTCGCGGCCCTTGTGGAACAGCGCGGTCTCTGGCGAGTTCAGGTACTTCGGCTCGTCGTCGCCGAGCACCCGCCCGCCGAAGCCGATGACCCGTCCGCGGGCGTCGCGGATCGGGAACATGACGCGGCCGCGGAAGCGGTCGTAGAAGCCGCCCGAGTCGCGCTCGATGGCCAGCCCGGCGGCGGCCAGGCGTTTTGCGCCCGCCTCGTCGCCGCCGTAGCGCTTCAGCAGGCCGTCCCACTGGTCGGGCGCGTAGCCCAGGCCGAAAGTGGCGGCGGTGGTCCCGCTGATGCCGCGCGCCTTGAGATAGGCGATGGCTGTGTCGTTGTGCTTGAGCTGCTCGCGGTAATGCGCGGCGGCGGCCTCCAGCACGCCGTACAGGTCGGGGCGCCGGTCGTCGCCGCCGGACTGCTCGCGGGGGACCTCCAGCCCGGCCAGCGAGGCCAGCTCCTCGACCGCGTCGGGGAAGGGCAGGTGCTCGAAATCCATCAGGAAACCCAGCGCCGTGCCGTGCGCGCCGCAGCCGAAGCAGTGATAGAACTGCTTCGAGGGGCTGACGGTGAACGACGGGGTCTTTTCGCCGTGGAACGGGCAGCAGGCCTTGTACTCGCGCCCCGCCTTCTTCAGCGGGACGCGCGAATTGATGACCTCGACTATGTCCGTGCGGCTCATCAGCTCGTCGATGAAATTGGCCGGAATCAGGCCCATGGGCAGGCGCGCTCTGGTGGAGACAAGCTATTAAATGGGGCCAATCCCCATTTTTTAAATGGGACTAAATGGGGAATGGCCTTATTTTAGTTGTTCAGGCGGGACTTGACCTGTGCGCTGAGGGCGGCCATGTCGGCGCGGCCCTGGGCGCGGCCCCGCAGCAGGGCCATCACGCGGCCCATGTCTTTCATGGAGGCGGCGCCGGTCTCCGCGATCGCTGCGTCGATCATCGCGGACAGCTCGCTCTCGCTGAGCGGCTCGGGCAGGTAGCCCGACAGCAGCGCGATCTCCGCGGCCTCCTTGTCGGCCAGGTCGTCGCGGCCGCCGGCGCGGTACTGCTCCACCGACTCGCGGCGCTGCTTGACCATCTTCTCGATCACGCCCAGCACGGCGGCCTCGTCGAGCTCGGCCCGCTCGTCCACCTCGCGCTGCTGGATCGCCGCCAGCGCCATGCGGACGACACCGAGCCGGGCCTTGTCGCCGGAGCGCATGGCCTGCTTCATGTCATCCTTGAGGCGGGACTTGACGGACATTTTCAGGAGGGAGCCGGTTCAGGAGGGGAGCCGGGCGGCCCGGGAAGAAGCGGAAATCAGTAGAGGCGCTTGCGGCGGGACTGCTCGCGCTGCACCCGCTTGGCGTGGCGTTTCACGGCGGCGGCCTTCTTGCGCTTGCGTTCCTGGGTCGGCTTCTCGTAAAACTCTCTGCGACGAAGCTCGGTCAGGACGCCGGCTTTTTCACAGGCGCGCTTGAAGCGCCGCAGCGCGGCGTCAAAGTATTCGTTCTCGCGTACGCGTACACCAGGCATTAACGATCACCATCCTCGGGTTTGGCTGGATCCGGCCACCGGAGGCCGGGTAAAGACCGACCATTGTAGCGGTCCCCCGGGGCGAAAGCCAGTACCCTGAGCCCCTGTCCGGACGTGCCCGGACGTGCCCAGATAAGGAAACCACAGTGCGAGTCCTCGGTATCGAAACTTCCTGCGACGAGACCGGCGTGGCCGTCTACGACGAGCGCGACGGCCTGCTCGCGCATGCCCTCTACAGCCAGGTCGAGCTGCATGCCGAGTTCGGCGGCGTGGTGCCCGAGCTGGCCTCGCGCGACCACGTGCGCAAGCTGCTGCCGCTGGTCGGGGAAGTGCTGGCGCGCGCCGGCACGGACGCGCGCGAGCTGGACGGCGTGGCCTACACCGCCGGCCCGGGCCTGATCGGCGCGCTGCTGGTGGGCGCCTGCGCCGGCCGCAGCCTGGCGTGGGCCTGGGGCGTCCCGGCGGTGGGCGTGCACCACATGGAGGGCCACCTGCTGGCGCCCATGCTGGAGACGCCGGCGCCCGGGTTTCCCTTCATCGCGCTGCTGGTCTCCGGCGGCCACAGCATGCTCGTCGAGGTGGCCGGGCTGGGCCGCTACCGCGTGCTGGGCGAGACGCTGGACGACGCCGCCGGCGAGGCCTTCGACAAGACCGCCAAGGTGCTGGGGCTGGGCTATCCCGGCGGGCCCCAGCTGGCGCGCCTCGCCGAGGGCGGCCGCCCCGGCCGCCTCAAGCTGCCGCGCCCAATGCTCAATCGCCCGGGGCTGGACTTCAGCTTCAGCGGCCTGAAGACGGCCGTCATCACGGGAATCCGCGACCTGCCGATGGACGAACAGGCGAAGGCGGACGTGGCCTGGGAATTCCAGCAGGCGATCGTGGACACGCTGGTCGGGAAAAGCCTGCGTGCGGTGCAGCAAACGGGCATCCCGCGGCTGGTTGTGGCCGGCGGCGTGGGCGCCAACCGCTGCCTGCGCGAGCGGCTGGACGCGGCGGCGCGCGAGGCCGGCGCGGCGGTGTTCTATCCGCGGCTGGAGTTCTGCACCGACAATGGCGCCATGATCGCCTACGCCGGTATGCTGCGTCTTGCGGCGGGCGAGAGCGCGCCGTCATCCATCGAGGCGCGCGCCCGGTGGGATCTTGAGACCCTGCGACCGCCCGGCGGCGGCGCGGCAACTTCCGGCGCCGCTCCCGGCGCGGCGCCGGCCAACTGAGGACCGTGGTGGACACGATTTTTCTCAACGACCTGCGGGTCGAGACGGTGATCGGCATTTACGACTGGGAACGGCGCATCCGCCAGACCGTCAGCATCAACCTCGAGATCGCCGCCGACATCCGGCGCGCGGCGGCCTCCGACAGCATCGAGGACACGCTCAACTACAAGGCGGTGGCCAAGCGGCTGATCGAGTTCGTCGAGGGCGCCAGCTTCCAGCTGGTCGAGACCCTGGCTGAACGCATCGCCGGCATCGTGGTCACAGAGTTCGACGTCAGCCGCGTCAAGGTGACGCTCAACAAGCCGGGCGCCATCCGCGGTGCGCGCGACGTGGGCGTCTGCATCGAGCGCACATCGGCGGACTTCCATGCCTGAGGTGTTCGTCGGCGCGGGCAGCAACATGGCGCCGCGGCGCCACCTGGGCGCCGGGCTCAGGGCGCTGGCGGCGCGCTTCGGCATCCTGCGGCTGTCGCCGGTCTACCGCAACAGCCCGGTCGGCTTCGAGGGGGAGGATTTCCTCAACATGGTGATCGCGTTCGAGACCGACGAGACCGTGGGCGAAGTCGCCGCGGCGCTGGGCGCCATCGAGGCGGACAACGGCCGCACCCGCAACGAGGCGAAGTTCGCCCCGCGGACGCTCGACCTGGACATGCTGCTGTACGGCGACCTGGTCGGCGAGGTCGACGGCGTGCAGCTGCCGCGTGACGAGATCACCCGCTATGCATTCGTGCTCAAGCCGCTGGCCGACCTGGCCGGCGAGCGGCTGCACCCGGAGCTCGGCCGGAGTTTCGCCGCGCTGTGGGATGATTTTGACGTTTCCGCTCACCCGCTGGAGCGGGTCGAGGGCGATTTCGCCGCGGAGGTGGCCTTATGAAGACCCTGAGAATGAAGACCCTGAGATCCCTGTTCCGTTTCTCGCTTGCCTTCGGCTTCGGCCTGCTGCTGGCCGCCTGCGGCGGCGGCTCGAGCTCCGATCCCGATCCCGGCGTGCAGCCGCCGCCGGACGAGTGCTCGATCGCCGGCCAGAACCTGGCCATCTACGAGACCATGCAGGAGTTCTATCTCTGGTACGAGGAGCTGCCCGAACTCGACCCCACGACCTTCGAGACGCAGGAGGCGCTGATCGACGCGCTGCGCTTCGAGCCGCTGGACCGCTTCAGCTTCATCAACCCGGCCGAGACCGAGGAGGCCTTCTTCGGCTTCGGCGAGTTCGTGGGCATCGGCTTCCGCTCCCGCGCCACAGAGCAGGTCCAGGTGGTGAGCGACGTCTTCGAGAACAGCCCGGCGGAGGCCGGCGGCCTCGAGCGCGGCAGCGTCATCCTCGCCGTGGACGGCGTGCCGATCGCCGAGGTGCTGGAACAGCCGGGCGGCTTCAGCGGCGCGCTGGGACTGTCCGAGGTCGGCGTCACCGTGAACCTGGAGTTCCGCAACCCGGACGGCCAGCTGCTGCAGGAAGATTTCACCAAGGAAGTGGTCGCCATCCCGCCGGTCAGCGCGGCGCGCGTCTTCCAGCTGGACGGCCAGACCACCGGCTACCTGGTGTTCCGCAACTTCGTCGAGCCGGGCGTGCCCGCGCTGGACGCGGCCTTCGCCGATTTCCGCCAGGCGGGCGTGACGCAGCTGATCGTCGATCTGCGCTACAACGGCGGCGGGCTGGTGTCCGTGCTGGAGCATTTCGCCGACCTGCTCGGCAGCCGCATCGCGCCGGGCGCGCTGTTCGCGCAGTATCGCTACAACGACAAGAACCTGAACCGCAACCGCAGTTTCTTCTTCGAGGACCTGGCGCCCGACGGCGCGCTGAACCTCGAAAAGCTGGTGTTCATCAGCACCGGCGCGACAGCCTCGGCCTCCGAGATGCTGATCAACGGCATGCCGCCCTACGTGACCACCGCCACCGTCGGCGCCCCGACCTTCGGCAAGCCGGTGGGCCAGCTGGGTTTCCGCATCTGCGAAAACATCTTCCGGCCGGTGTCCTTCGAGACGGTCAACGCGCTGGGCGAGGGCGACTACTTCGACGGCATTCCCGCCACCTGCCCGGCCGAGGACAGCATCGAGTTCGGCTTCGGCGAAGCGGGCGAGGCCTCCTTCGACGCCGCCACGCACTGGCTGCGCTTCGACTTCTGCCCGGTGACGGCCGCGAGCACCAAGCCGCAGCGCTCCGCGCTGGACCTGCCGGTCGAAGAGCGCCCGCGCTGGCAGCTGATCGACGCGCACTGATTAATAGGGAAGGGCCCCATTTTGGCAACGCCAAAATGGGGCCCTTCCCTTTTTTGGAAATGGGGATTGGCCTTATTTTGGCCCAGCCAAAATAAGGCCAATCCCCTTAAAACCCGAGGTGCCGGCCGCCGTCCACGGCGATGACCTGGCCGTTGAGGTAGCTGCCCGGCGCCGCCAGGTAGAGCGCGCAGGCGGCGATGTCCGCGGGCGCGCCGGTGCGGCCCAGCGGGATGCCGGCGAGGGTGGCGGCTTTCTCCGCCTCGTCGATGCCGGTTTCCGGCCACAGGATCGCGCCCGGCGCGATGCCGTTGACGCGGATCTCCGGCGCCAGCTCCCGGGCCATCGAGTAGGTCAGCATCTCCAGCCCCGCCTTGGCCGCGCAGTAGACCGCGTGGCCGGCCAGCGGGCGGCGCGCGTGCACGTCCACCATGTTGATGATCGCGCCGTGCTGCTTGCGCAACCAGGGCGCGGCCGCCTGCGAGAGGAACAGCGGCGCCTTGAGATTGCTGCCCATCAGCTCGTCCCAGTGACGCTCGGTGATCCGGCCGAAGGGGGTGGGGTAAAAGCTGGAGGCGTTGTTCACCAGCAGGTCCAGCCCGCCGAAGGCCGCCGCCGCGCGTTCCGCCAGGCCGGGCAGGCCCAGCGTGTCGACCAGGTCCCCCTGCACGCAGGCGGCCGAGCCCGGGCGCGCCGCTTCCAGCCGGGCCGCCAGCGCCTCGGCCTCGCCGCCCGAGGCGCGGTAATGGATCACCACCCGCGCGCCGGCGTCGTGCAGCGCCTCGACGATGGCCGCGCCCAGGCGGCGCGCACCGCCGGTCACCAGGGCCGTGCGGCCCGCCAGGGGATGGCTGTGCTGCTCCGCGCTCATGTAGGATTCTCCGCTTATCCGTCGCCGACCGCGCGACGCCATTGTCGCGAACTTTGCCGCAGCTGTCCTCCAGTCACGCCGCGCC
>DATFKW010000071.1:0-13980 GCA_035268405.1 Gammaproteobacteria bacterium | reverse complement strand
AGATCCTCAAGGATTTTGCCGGCCGCCGGCTGGACTACTGGGTCAGCGGCTGGGGCACCGGCGGCACGCTGACGGGCGCCGGCGAAGTCATCAAGCTGGCTCGCCCCGAGGTCAAGATCGTCGCCACCGAGCCGGAAGGGGCGTCGCTGCTGGGAGGCAAGGAGTGGCAGCCCCACAAGATCCAGGGCTGGACGCCCGATTTCATTCCCCCGGTGCTCAACCAGCACGTGCACGATGAACTCGTGACGGTGACCGACGAGGAGTCCCGGGACTGCGCCCGTGCGCTGGCCACGCGCGAGGGCATCCTCGTCGGCCTGTCGGCGGGCGGGACGCTCGCGGCGGCCCTGAAGGTCGCGGAACGGGCGGAACCGGGCGCCGTGCTGCTCGCCATGCTGCCGGATACGGGCGAGCGTTACCTGAGCACCTATCTGTTCGAGGGGATCGACGAGACTTCGGACGACGAATGGCTCGCTGAACAGGGCTGAGGCGCGCTCCCCCCGCGCCAATTTCGCCCCCACTTTGGTTCGGCGCCATTTTCCCGGAGAATATGCTCTCCGGACGCCGCCGCGCGTCGCCGCTGATGAACAAAGGAAGCCCGAAGTGTCGCATGTCCCCCGTTTCGTTCCAGGCGTTCTCCTGCTGTCACTCGCCGCCCTCTCGCTGAGCGCCTGGGCCAAGGAAAAGCAGGACGCTCCGGTGCCCCCGGCCTTCGAGCAGGAATCGCGGATCGCGCCTACGGTGACGCTGACCGACGCCGATGCCGAGCGGCGGGTCGTTCTCGCCGAGGACGAGGTGCTGGAGGTTCGACTGCCGGCGGACCGCGAGAGCGGCTACACGTGGATTCCGACGCAGCACCTTTTGCCGGTGTTCAGCGCCTACGGCATACCGGAGTACCAGGCGGACGGGTCCGCGGACGCGAAGCAGCCGGGCATCGAGATCTGGCGTTTCATGGCGGAGGAGACCGGCACGGCGGAGCTGGTATTCGAGTACCGCAAGCCGCTGGGCGCCGATGAGCCGCCGCGGCAGACCCTCGTGTTTCAGCTAGCGGTGGAGTGAGTCCCCCGCCGGGTTGCCTCGCGGGCGCCCGCCGCCCGCTTGGCACGTCCTTCAAACCTGCCGCAACCTGATCGGAGAGTGCCCGCATGTGGCGACTGTTCATGCCTGCCTTCGCTTTTGTGCTGCTGGGCGCGAGTTTCCTGAGAGTCGGCAACGAGGCGATGGTGGTCGCCTGCCTCGCCCTGCTGGCATTGCTGTCCGTGCCGCGGCCCTGGGCCGCTCGCATCGCTCAGGCCGCGCTGGTGCTGGGCGCACTGTACTGGATCTGGCGTGCGTGGGAGATCGGCGCCGACCGCGCCGCAATGGGCGCACCCTACCTGCGCATGGCCCTCATTCTCGGCAGCGTGGCGCTGTTCACCCTGCTGGCCGCCCTGCTGTTCCGCCATCGGCGGCTGCGGCGCTTTTACCGGCTGGAGCCGCGGCCCGCCGATCCGCCGGCCGGCTGAAGCCGCGGAAGAATCATGCGCGACCCGCGAGCCCGGCGCAGCCGTTTTCATAACCCGCAGACTTACCTGGACCATGCGGCCCGCCTGATGCTGGTGGGGTCCGGCATGATCTGCGTCGGCCTCGGCGCCCTGGGGATCCTGCTGCCGGGACTCCCGACCACCCCCTTCCTGCTGCTCGCCGCTTATTGTTTCGCGCGCAGCTCGGAGCGCTTCCACGGCTGGCTGCTCAACCATCGCTGGTTCGGCAGCTACGTGCGGAATTTCGAGGAAGGACGCGGGATGACGCGGCCCGCCAAGGCGACCACCCTGCTCTTCATGTGGCTGTCCTTCGGCGTCACCATCATTCTCTTCGTGCCCGTGATCCTGGGGCAGACGGCCATGTTCCTGCTGGCGCTGGGGGTCACGGTGTACATCCTGCGACTGCCCACCCCGCCGGCGTCCACGCCGGTGCCGGACGCGGCCCTGGACCGGGCGGACGAGGCGGACCGCGCTCCCTGAGCCGCTTCAGTCGGCGGGCCAGGTGATCGTGAAAGCGCCGCGCAGATCCCCCGGCGCGTAGCCGCGCGCCTCGTCCTCCGGGTAACGGGCATCGATGGCCTCGGCCACCGGCGGCGCCAGCGCCTGGCCATGGCAGACCAGGCACGGCGGCCCGACGATGATGCCCCGCATGTAACGGACGCGGCCGTCGGGCAGGGTCTCCAGCCGCTCCGGAGGATTGCCCAGGTCTCCCGAGGCCACCGCTTCCTCGAATTCCGCCAGCACGCCGCGCTCGTGTGCGTCCGGCCGGTTATCCGGGTTGCGCAGGCGCGTGGAAGTGCGCCCGACCTCGGCGCCGGAGCGCCGTTCCGCCTGCCTGGCGATCCTCGGCGCTTCTTCATTGCAAACCCGGACAGCCGCCAGTGGGCCGCCCTCCGCCATCGCGGCCTGCAGTTCGGCCCGCAGTTCGGCGCCGAACTGCTGCGCGATTTCGCGGCCCTCCGCGAGCCGGTCGGGCGCCCCGGCCGCAGCCGCGGTCGTCAACAGCAGAGCGGCCGCCGCAACCGCGGCATTCCTGGTGTTCCTGCGCATATCCATCGCGTGTCACCTCACAGCGTGTCCAGGGGCACTCGCAGGTAGCGAATGCCGTTGTCCTCGGGTTCCGGCAAACGGCCGGCGCGGATGTTCACCTGCACCGCCGGGATCATCAGCGCCGGCATGCTCAGCTTTGCATCGCGGTTGCGGCGCATCGCCACGAAATCTTCCTCGCGGGTGTCCGCGTCGATGTGCACGTTTCCCTGGCGCTGTTCGGCGACGCTCCACTCGCAGCGCGCCTCGCGCCCCTCGGGCGGGTAGTCGTGACAGAGGAACAGGCGGGTCTCCGCGGGCAGCGAGTACAGCCGCCGCACCGAGCGGAACAGCTCGGCCGCGTCGCCGCCCGGGAAATCGCAGCGCGCGCTGCCGTAGTCCGGTGAGAACAGCGTGTCACCGACGAAAGCCGCGTCTCCCGCCAGGTAGGTGACGCAATCCTGCGTGTGGCCGGGCGTGCCGAGCACCTCGACCTCGATCCCGCCCAGCGCAAAGCGTTCGCCGTCCGTGAAAAGCCGGTCGAACTGTCGTCCGTCGGTCGGGAAGCCCGGGCCCAGCCCGTAGATCTCGCTGAAGGTCGACTGGACGGAACAGATTCCGGCGCCGATCCCCACCGGCGCCCCGCTGCGCTCGTGCAGGAAGCCGGCGGCCGAGAGGTGATCCGCGTGGGCATGCGTCTCGAGTATCCATCGCAGCTCGAGGGCTTCGCGCTCGATCACCGCCAGCAGCGCCTCGGCCGTGGCGGTGCCGGTGCGGGCCGAAGCGCCGTCGTAGTCGAGAACGGGGTCTATGATGGCCGCGTGGCGGCTTTCCGGATCCCATGCGACATAAGAAAAGCTGGACGTCGGCGCGTGGTAAAGGGCCCTGACCTCGGGCGTTGTCGTCATTTGAGCGATTCCTCGTGGCTTGCGACCTCGCCGGCCCGGCGGACCGCGCGGACCCGGTGGCTCGCCCTATTGTTCACCATTTGGGCGCGGGCGCGAAACTTCTCTTTTTTGGCCGCAAGGCTTAGGATTCGTGAATGGCTGGCGAAAATTCACGCGAAATCATCGCTCAAAAAGCGTCGCTCCGCCTTTCGGTGGACCCGGAGGCCATGCGGGATCACGCGGAAGATGCTGCGCGCCTGCTGAAGGCCCTGTCGAACAGTTCCCGGCTGATGGTGCTGTGCAGCCTCTCCCAGGGCGAGCTGACGGTCAGCCAGATCAACGAGCGGGTGCCGCTGTCCCAGTCCGCGCTCTCCCAGCACCTGGCGCTGCTGCGAGGAGACGGGCTGGTGCACACCCGCCGGTCCGCGCAGACCATCTATTACAGCCTGGCCGAGGGCCCCGCCGGACTCGTTATCGAGACGCTGCACGACATCTTCTGCGGCGACGCCTCGTCCTGAGACGGCCTGCGCCCGGGCCCGGGACGACCCGCATGCGGCCGCTCGTCGCCCGCCATCCGACGCCGCCCGGACTCCGCCGATGAATCCGCCATTACGGCGACCGGCGAAACAAGGCGTATCCCTTCTGAAAGGAGTACGCCTTCATGTCCCTGACCGCAAGAGTGGCCGCCTTGGGCGCAAGCTGCCTGCTGGCGCTCGCTACCCCCTGCTCAGCTGAGTCGGCCGCACAGGCGTCGCCCGCTTCACCCCTCGACATGCTGTCCGAAGTGGGCAGCGGCGAGCTGACCTGGTTCGGCCTGGAAGTCTACGAGGCCCGGCTTTTCAATGGCGGCGGCCCCTTCGCAGGCGTCGAGAGTGGCGGCCCGGTCGCGCTGCAGATCACCTACCGGCGCAACATTTCCCGCGAGAAGCTGGTCGAGACCACGCGCGAGGAATGGCGGCGCCTGGAGGACGAACTCGGCCTGCCCGCGGCTGAGCGCGTGAACGCGTGGCTGGCCGAAATCGACGCCATGTGGCCCGACGTGACGCCCGGAGACAAGATCACCGCGCTGGTCGAACCGAATGGCCAGACGCAGTTCTTCGGCAACGACGGGTTGCTGGGCACGGTGCCGGACCCTGCCTTCGGACCCGCCTTTCTGGGCATATGGCTGCACCCGGAGACGAAAGCCGACGGATTGCGGGCACAGCTGCTGGGTGAGGCCAGGTGAGCGTGCGCGCCGCCGCCGGCCTGCTCCTGGTGCTGCTGCTGAGCGCCTGCACCACGCCGGTGCAGGACTACCAGGGCCGGGAGCCCAGGCTGGACCTGAAGGAATACTTCAACGGGCCGCTGGTGGCCTGGGGCATCGTGCAGGACCGCTCCGGCGAGGTGACCCGCAGCTTCCGGGTCGACCTGGTGGGGCGCTGGGACGGCGACACCGGCGTGCTGGAGGAAGATTTCACCTGGAGCGACGGCGAGACGCAGCGCCGCGTCTGGACCTTCCGCAAGCTGGACGCGCACAACTACACGGGCACGGCCGACGACGTCGTGGGCGAAGCGACGGGCGAGGCCTACGGCAACGCCTTGCACTGGCGCTACACCCTGCAATTGCCGTGGGGCGACGACGGCACCATCAACGTGGCCCTGGACGACTGGATGTGGCTCATCCAGGACGGCGTGCTGGTGAACCGGTCCGAGATTCGCAAGTTCGGCTTCCGGGTGGGCGAGGTGACGATTTTCTTTCGCAAGCCCGACACCGCGGCTGGAACGCATGATGGCGGTTGATTCTCCCGTGCGAACGACGCCCGCGGAGAAAGACCATGCCCTGGTCCGGCGCTTCCAGCAGCTTTATCTCGAACTGCGGGCCGACACGCTGCACCTGCTCGACGGCGTCTACGCGGACACGGTGCGATTCGAGGACCCCCTGCACCGCATCGAGGGCCTGGCCGCGCTGAAAGACTATTTCCGGCGCATGTACGCGGGCGTCGAATCCATTGACTTCGACTATGGCGAACTGTTCCCGTCGGCCGGGCAGGCCATGCTCACCTGGACCATGCACATGACGCACCGTCGTCTGCGCCCGGGTGAGACGCTGAGCCTGCCGGGCGCCACGCACATTCGCTTTGCGCGCGACCGGGTCGTCTATCACCGCGACTATTTCGACGCGGGGGCTTTGCTCTACGAACGCCTGCCCGTGCTGGGCAGCGTCGTGCGAGCGGTCCGTCGTCGCGCCTGAGAACGGGAACGAGCACATGAACATCGCGATCATCGGCAGTGGAATCTCCGGCCTGGTAGCCGCCCGCCGGCTGTGCGCCGAGCACGAGGTGACGGTTTTCGAAGCCAACGACTACGTCGGCGGCCACACCAACACCATCGACGTGGAGGCGGAAGGCCGCAACTGGGCCGTGGACACCGGTTTCATCGTGTTCAACGACTGGACCTACCCCAACTTCATCGCCCTGCTCGAGGAACTGGGCGTGGAATCGCAGCCCAGCGACATGGGCTTCAGCATGCATTGCGAGCAGACGGGCCTGGAATATTGCGGCAGCTCGCTCAACCAGCTCTTTGCGCAGCGCAGCAACCTCGCCAGCCCCGGCTTCTGGCGCATGCTGCGCGACATCCTGCGTTTCAACCGCGAAGCGCCGCGGCTGCTGGAGAACGGCAGCGAAGTCCTGCAGCTCGGCACCTACCTCGAACGAGAGGGCTACTCCAGCCGCTTCGTGCGGCATTACATCATTCCCATGGGCGCCGCGATCTGGTCCACGGACCCGCGCACCATGCTGGGTTTCCCGGCGCGATATTTCATCGAGTTCTTCCGCAACCACGGACTGCTCTCGGTGAGCGATCGCCCGCAGTGGCGCGTGGTCAAGGGCGGCAGCCGCAGCTACATCGCGCCGCTGGTGGCGCCCTTCTCAGACCGTATCCGCTTGAATGCGCCCGTGGCCCGGGTGTTTCGCGATCCTGCAGGCGTGGAGCTGGTATTGCGGGACGGGCACCGGGCGCGCTTCGACGCCGTGGTGTTCGCCTGCCACAGCGACCAGGCGCTGGCCATGCTGGACAGTCCTTCCATCGCCGAGCGCGAGGTGCTGGGCGCCATCCCGTACCAGCCGAACCTCGCCGTGCTGCACACCGACCCGCGTGTTCTGCCGCAGCGGCGCCGCGCCTGGGCGGCCTGGAACTATCACGTTCCGGCGAGCGCGAAGGACGCGGTCTCGGTGAGTTACAACATGAACATCCTGCAGGGCCTGGAGGCGGAAACGCAGTTCATCGTCACGCTCAACCCGACGATGGACATCGACCCCGCCAGGGTGATCCGGGAGATCAGCTACCAGCACCCGGTCTACACGCCCGGCGGCGTGGCGGCGCAGAAGCGCCGCGCCGAACTGATGGGCCAAGGTCGCAGCTTTTATTGCGGCGCCTGGTGGAGCTACGGCTTTCACGAGGACGGCGTGAAAAGCGGCCTGGTAGCCGCCGCCGCGCTTGAATCATGGAGCAAAGATGCACAGCTGCCTCTACTTCGGGCGAGTTAGCCATCGGCGCCATGGCGGCGCCGAGGATCCCGTCGACAACGCCTTCAGCTACCGCATGTTCATGGTCTACCTGGACCTGGCGGAGCTGGACCGCGTGTTCGAGGGCCGCTGGTTCTGGTCGGCACGGCGACGCGCCGCCGCCTGGCTGCGTCGCGCCGACCACATGGGCGACCCGTCCCGGCCGCTGGACGAGTGCGTCAGGACGCTGGTCGAGGAACGCACCGGCCGGCGCCCGGAGGGGCCGGTCCGGCTGCTCACCCACCTTCGCTATTTCGGGCACTGCTTCAACCCCGTCAGTTTCTACTATTGTTACGACGTCACCGGACAAACGCTGGAGACCATCGTGGCGGAGGTCGCTAACACCCCCTGGGGCGAGCAGCATTGCTATGTCTTGCCGCGCGACGCGGCGCGGGTGCGCGGGCCTACCCAGCAGTTCGAGCTCGACAAGGAATTTCACGTTTCGCCGTTCCTGCCGATGGAGACCCGTTACCGCTGGCGCTTCAGCGAACCGGGTGAGCGCCTCGGGGTGCACCTGCGCAACGAGGAACACGGCCGGCATGCCTTCGACGCCACGCTCAACCTCGAGCGGCGCGAAATCACCGGCGCGTCGCTGGCGGGCGCATTTCTGCGTTTCCCGTTGATGACGCTCAAGGTCGTCACGCTGATCTACTGGCAGGCGCTGAAACTCAAGCTCAAGGGCGCCCATTTCTACACTCACCCCGCGAAGCGCGGGGAGAGACTGGAGGAAACATGAGCGAAGACATCATTCCCGCCGAAGCGGCCCGTGCGATGCCGGATGCGCGCACCCGGCCGGGGCGCATGCAGCGCCTCGCGCGCCGAACCCTGCTGGCGCGGCTGGCCCGGCTCGAAGAGGGCGCGCTCGAGATCCACGACGCCGGCGGGACCATGCGCTTCGGAGAGGCCGCGCGAGCCGGCGGCCTGAGCGCGCGCATCGAGGTGCTGCACCCCCAGTTCTGGGCCGACGCCGTCTTCGGCGGCACCACAGACGCGGGCGAAGCCTATATCCACGGCCTGTGGAAGTGCGACGACTTGACCGCGCTGGTGCGCATCATGGTCGCCAATCGCGGCGTGCTGGAATCCCTGGACAGCGGCCCGCTGCAGCTCGCGAAACTGGCCCGCAGGCTGGGTCACTGGCTCAACCGCAACAGCCGCGAGGGCAGCCGGCGCAACATCGCGGCGCACTATGACCTGGGCAATGATTTCTTCCGGCTCTTCCTCGATCCGACCATGAACTATTCCTGCGGCATCTTCGAATCGCCCGAGGCGAGCATGGAGCAGGCCTCGATCGCCAAGATGGAAGCCGCCTGTCGCAAGCTGGCGCTGGAGCCCGACGACCACCTGCTCGAGATCGGCACGGGCTGGGGCGCGCTCGCCGTCCACGCCGCCAGCCGTTACGGCTGCCGCGTCACCACCACCACCATCTCCAAGGAGCAGCATGCGCTCGCCAGCCAGCGCGTGCGCGACGCCGGGCTCGAGGACCGCGTCGAAGTGCTGCTGAGCGATTACCGCGAGCTCGAGGGCCGCTACGACAAGCTGGTCTCGGTGGAAATGATCGAGGCGGTGGGCCACCAGTACCTGGACACTTATTTCCGCAAGTGCGCCGGCTTGCTCAAGCCGGACGGCCTGATGCTCCTCCAGGCGATCACCATCCGCGACGAACTCTATGCCGAGGCGCTCAAGTCCGTGGACTTCATCCAGCGCTTCGTGTTCCCGGGCGGCTTCCTGCCTTCGGTGTCGGCGATGACGGCCAGCCTGTCGCGCACCGGCGACCTGCAGATGCTGCACCTGCAAGACATCGGCCTGCACTACGCGCAGACACTGCGCAGGTGGCGCCGTGACTTCTTCCGCAACATCGAGGCGGTGCGCGCGCAGGGCTATTCCGACAGCTTCATTCGCCTTTGGGAATACTACCTGTGCTACTGCGAAGGCGGCTTCCTCGAGCGCAACATCGGCACGGTACAGATGTTGATGGGCAAGCCCCGCAACCGGCGCGCGTGCCTGGGCTACTGAGCGGCGGCGTCCTCCTCCAGCAGCCAGCGGCCGAGCCAGCCGGCCAGCTCGCCGTAGAAGTGCTTGCTGTTATGGCCGCTCATGATCCAGTGGTTCTCTTCCGGGTAGACCAGCAGCCGGCTCTCGATCTGGCGCCTCTGCAGGACCGTCCATAACTCCAGCGTGTTGTTCAGCGGCACGCGGTAATCGAGCGCCCCGGCGGTCACCAGCATCGGCGTCTCCCACTCCCCGGCATAGCTGATCGGGCTCTGTTCCTCCCACAGCGGGTGACCTTCCCACGGCGGGCCGCCGACGTTGACCTCGCGGTGATAAACGGCGTCGCTGGTGCCCCACTGGCTGCCCAGGTCCGCCAGCCCGGCGTGGCTCACCAGGCACCGGTAACGGTCCGTCGCGACCTGCATCCAGTTGGCGAGATGACCGCCATAGCTGGCCCCGGACGCGCACTGGCGCGTGCCGTCGATGAAGTCGAAGCGCGCGATCGCCTCGTCCGCACCCTGGTTGATCTCGTCGGCCGGGCCGCGCAGCGGGTCGCCCTGGATGGCCTGGGCGAACTTCTCGCCGAAGCCGGTCGAGCCGGTGTAGTTGGTCGCCAGGACCACGAACTCGCTGCCCGCGATCAGGTGGTAGTTCCAGCGCAGGTGGACCTGCTCGCGCCACAGCGAGTGGGGCCCGCCGTGCATCAGCACCACCAGCGGGTATTGCTTGTCCGGGTCGAAGCCGGCCGGCCTGATCAGCATGTTGTGGATGCGCGCGCCCGCCTCGCTTTCGAACCAGAAGTGCTCCGGCTGCTGCAGGTCGAGTTCGGCGAAGGCGTCGACGGCGAAGCCCGTCAACCGCTGGTGACCGCCGCGGCGCAGGTCGATGCGCACAACCTCGGGCGGGCTCACCGCGCTCTGGAAGTTCGCCACCAGCACGGGCCGGCCGCTGCGGGACAGCGACAGGTTGTCGTACAGGCCCCGCTCCATCTCGAAGGCCAGCTGGCCTTCGCCGCCGCGGCTGCGGGCTTTCCAGAGCTTGGTATGGCCCGCGTCATGGCCGAGCATGAACACCTCGCGACCGTCGGGCGATACCACGAATTGCCGCACGGCGCGTTTCTTCGGCAGGTGAATCTCCGCCGCCTCAGTGGCCGCGGGCCAGTTCAGCCGGACCAGCGTGGTGGCATTGTAGACGCGCTCCGTGCGCGGCCGGCGCAGCGCGTAAAGGCTGTCGCCGCCCGGCCCGAACAGCGGGCTGCCCCAGCTGTCGTCGCCTGCCAGTCCCTCGTCGCCGGTCAGCCTGCGCAACTCACCCTTGCCGTCGGCCGAGACCTGCCACAGGTCCGCGTGCGTGAAATCGTGTGCCGCCCGGTGCAGGTTGCGGCTGGCGGCGAAAACCAGCGACTGGCCGTCGGGCGCCCACGTCGCGCTCAGGGATCCGCCGCGCAGCATGTAGCCCGGCATTTTCACCAGCTCGGTGCCTGCCAGCAGGTCCGTCGCAGCCTCTTCGCCCAGCAGCTGCACCATCAGCCTCGGCTGGCGCTCGCTCAGCCAGCGGTCCCAGTAGCGGATGGGGAAGCCGGTGTAAGCGTGCACCTTGTGCTTGCGCTCGGCCTCTTCCTCGGCGATGCGGATACTGTCCTCGTCGCTCATGGCGGCGGGGTGAACTTCCGTGGTGAATGCAATGCGCGTGCCGTCAGGCGAGAACAAGGGGTCCTTCGCGCCCGTGCTGATGGAAGTGACGCGCCGGGCCTCGCCGCCCCGCGCCAGGTCCAGCACGTAGATCTGCGCCTGCTCGTCGTCGTCGCGCTTGGCGGAGAACGCGATGCGCTGGCTGTCGGCGCTCCAGCTCGCGCCGGACTCGCCGCCGCGCAGCGAGGTGATCTGCCGCGGCGCCTCCTTGCCATCAGTGTCGACCAGCCAGAGATGACTGGACGCCTCCTCCTTGTCGTAAGCCGGCCGGGCGACCGCGAACACCGCGCGCCGGCCGTCCGGGCTGACAACCGGCGCGCCCACGCGTGGCGCCAGCCAGAGGTCCTCGTGGCTGATCGGGCGCGGCGACTCGGCGGCTTGCGCGAGGGCGGCGACGGGAAAAACGAGCAGCAACAAGAGAAAAAATCGGGTGCGCATCAGTGGGAAACTCCACGGCGTTGGCAGAAACAGGGCGGTGAAGTCTGACAAAAAGCGCCGCCGCAGCCAAACCGGCGAGCGCCGGGGGTTTCGGCTCGTGGCTCGCGCCGGCGGGGAAAGTCAGTCCAGCGGAGAGCGGAAGCCGGGCGGCTTGACCACCAGCAGGTCGCAGCTGACCCGGTCCAGCAGGCGCTCGGCGGTCCCGCCGATGAACACCTGTTCCAGCCGGCTCCTGGAAACGCCGCCGGTCACGAGGATGTCGATGCCGATGTCATCGACCAGGCGCGGCAACTGCTTCTCCGGGCGCCCCTCCGCGATGCGCAGCCGGGACCCGGGAATCGGCCGGCCTTCCAGCAAGCGCAGCACCGCCCTCCGCAGCTCTTTCATCAGCCGTTCCGCATAGTCCTCGGGCGTGGCGCCGAGCGCCTCCGGCATCATCCCCAGCGCAGCAGTGGACTCCAGCGAGGCCATCGAAAACACGCAGTGCGCCACCCAGGCTTCCGCATCCAGGCCTTTGATGAGCTGTTCGACCTGGTCGAGAATGGCGTGGTCCAGCAGCGCGTGGCGGTCGTCGCGGTGACTGGGATCGACCGCGGCCAGCACCCGGGGCGTGTCAGGCCAGTTACCGTCCCTGGCCAGCAGCAAGGGCGTCGGGCAGATGCGGATCAGCTGCCAGTCCGCGGCGCCCAGCGTCGCGCGGTCCAGCCATTCGTGCCGCCGGGCGGCCATCACGACCAGCGCGGCGCGCGTTTTCCTTGCGTGGCGCGCAATCGCCTCGTGCCGGGGATTGGCGTAGACCGCCTCGACCTCAACCCGGAGGCCGCCCTGGCGCAGCGGGCCGGCCTGCGCCTCCAGCCACTCACGGCTGGCCGCGACGCGGGCGCGGCGCGCCGCTTCCACCCGCTCGCTCACGTGAAAATGACTGCCTTCCATCGCCTGGTCGAATTCGCAGGCAAAAAGCACCAGCGGGGCCGCCAGCGACTCGGCGAGCCGGCGCCCGCGTGCCAGCGCGACCCCCGTCTCGTCCGCCGGGTCGATGACCACCAGCACGGGACCGGCTGTCGATGCGCTCATTTTGCTTATCTCAGCGAGGGGTTGTGCCGCGGGTCGCTGTCGTCGTCCAGGTCCAGCGCGGCGCCTATCCGGCGCAGCGCGTCCATGTCCAGGATCCGCACCTCGCGGCGGCGGGCCGCAACCAGGCCTTCGTCCTGGAAGCGCGCGAACAGGCGGCTGATCGTTTCCGTCGCCAGCCGCAGGTGGCTGGCGATATCGCGCCGCGGCATGGGCAGGGTCAGCATGCAGGGGTCCAGCCCGCGCCGGGCATAGCGCCGCGACAGGCTCAGCAGGAAACCGGCCAGGCGCTCCTCGGCGCTGTGCTCGGTGGCGAGCTGCGCGCTCGCCGACAGCTCCCGGCTCATCACGCGGAGGATCTGGGACTGCAGGCCGGGCACTTCCCGCGTCAGTTGCTCGAGGCGCGAGAACGGCAGCGCGCACACGGAGGTGGTCTGCAGGGCCACGGCGTTGCAGCGGTTGCGGCTGCTGTAAATGCCGTCCAGGCCCGCGAGCTCGCCGGCGATGTGGAACCCGAGCACGTGTTCCCGCCCCTGGCTGTCGATGGTGTAGGTTTTCAGCGCGCCCGTCTTGACGGCGTAAAGGGCCTGGAAGCTGTCGCCTTCGCGAAACAGGTGCTCGCCGGCCCGGATCGGCCCGCGGGTATGGACGATGGATTCGAGCTTTTGCATGTCGTCCGCCTCGAGCCCGAGAGGGAGACAGAGATCACGCAAGGAACAGCTCCTGCAACTCTGGCGCAAGTGCGCGATGCTGACGACGCTGGCAGAGTTCACGGGGGGCATTTTGGCCTCGTTGGCAGCCTTGAATATATTGTAAACAAAGGCTTGCGCCGGGGAGCCTAGTGAAAGCACCTATTTACCCTTCGGAAGACCGTAGCGCAAAATTGATCCAGGTCAATTCCGGGGTTTGGGGCATGGCTAGAATTCCATGCAATATCAACGACAAAGCATGGGAGACACGGCATGCGTACATTCGCTTCAGTTCTCGCACTTACCTCCGCCCTTCTGATGGCGGTGCCCGCGTCGGCGCACGAGGCCGGCGACTGGCTGGTCCGCTTCGGCGGCAGCAACATCGACCCGAAGAGCAGCAACGGCGATCTCGACCTGACGCCAGTCGGCCTCGGGGTCGCGGACGTGGACGTGGACAGCCAGATCGGCGTGACCTTCAACATCGCTTACATGTACACCGCGAACTGGGGTGTCGAGCTGCTGGCCGCGCTGCCCTACGAGCACGACATCAAGGTGGAGGGTCTGCCCGGCACGGCGGCGACCGTGACGCACCTGCCGCCCACGCTCAGCATCCAGTATCACTTCCTGCCGGACGCCGCGTTCCAGCCTTACGTGGGCGCCGGCGTGAACCTGACCTGGTTCATGGACGACAGCAAGGAAGAAGGCTTGCGCGCGGCGGACGACCTGCTGGGCGTCACCACGGGCATCGACGTGGACAGCACCTCGGTCGGCCTCGCCGCCCAGGTGGGCTTCGACTACATCATCAACGACACCTGGTTCGTCAACTTCGACGTGCGCTGGATCGACATCAACACGGATGCGACCCTGATCGTGGACGGCGCGGATTTCGCGACTGCGGACGTGGAAATCGACCCGATCGTCTACGGAATCCACGTCGGCTATCGCTTCTGACCGGGGCGCGGGGCGATCGTCCCGCTGTCATCAACGCCCGGGGTGGTTCACGCCCCGGGCATACTGAATCGAGCCGCGTCCTGCGCGGCTCTTTTTTGCCTGACTTTCTGACATTCGACGCGGCCGGGCGTGTATCCTTTGCGCCCTTCTGTTCTCCGGCAGCCGGTAGAGGACTA
>DATFKW010000070.1:0-20262 GCA_035268405.1 Gammaproteobacteria bacterium | reverse complement strand
GGGCTGCTGCTGGCGCTGGCCGCCGCGTTGCTGGCCGGGCTTTACCCCGCCTGGCGGACCAGCCGCCGGCCTGTGGCGCAGGACCTCAGGGAAGAATAATGGGGAATGGCCTTATTTCTGGAGCCCTAAATGGGGAATGGCCCCATTTCCGCGTTCCTGTGCCAGCAGCAGTTCCAGGTAACGCGCCCCCGAAACCGGCTCGCCGAACAGGTGGCCCTGGCCCAGCGTGCAGCCGAGCCTGCGCACCAGCTCCAGCTGCTCGGGGGTTTCGATACCCTCCGCCACCACGTCCATCTTCATGCCGCGCCCCAGCGCCAGGATCGCGCCCACGATGGCCCCGCTGTTGCCGTTCTCGCCCGTGTCGCGCAGGAAACTCTGGTCGATCTTGAGCGTGCCGATGGGAAAGTTCTGCAGGCTCGACAGCGACGAGTAACCCGTGCCGAAATCGTCGATGCAAAGGTGCAGCCCGAGCGCATAGAGGCGGTCGAGCATGCGCAGCGTGTGCGCCTCGTGGTCTGCCAGCGTGGACTCGGTGATCTCCAGCTCGATGCATGACGGCGCGAGCTGGTGGTGCGCGAAAATGCGCTCCAGGTGGCTGACGAAATCGCGTTGCCGCAACTGTTTCAGCGAGAGATTCACCGCGACCCGCCCGGGCCAGGGCACGTGCTGCTGCCAGCCGGCAAAGTCCACGCACACCTGGTCAAGCACCCATTCGCCGATGCGCGAGATCATGTTGTTCTCTTCGGCGAGCGGGATGAACACCGCGGGCGGCACGTCGCCGCGCCGCGAGTGCCGCCAGCGCAACAGCGCCTCGCAGCCGGTGATCCGGCCGTCGCGCAGGTCCACCTTCGGCTGGTAAAGAACCTCGAACTCCTTGCGCTGGATCGCGCTGCGCAGTTCGTTCTTGAGCAGCAGGCGGTCTACCGCGTCGGCGTTCATCTCGGGCGCGTAGAAGCCGTAGGTGTCGCCGCCGTTGCTCTTGGCGTGATACATCGCGGCGTCGGCATTGCGGATCAGGTCGATCACGTTGTCTGCGTCGTTCGGAAAGATCGCCGCCCCGATGCTCGCCGTGACCACCACCTCCCGCTCTTCGACGTGCAGCTTGCGCGACAGCTTTTCCAGCAGCATGCGGATGGTCGCGGCCACGGCCGGGCGCGCGTCGCCGTCGGCGGGCAGGCCCTCGACCAGCACGGCGAACTCGTCGCCGCCCAGCCGGCCGACCAGCGTGCCGGACTCCATGTTGTCGACGATCCGCTTGGCCATGATTTCCAGCGCGCGGTCGCCGACGGGATGGCCGAGCCGGTCGTTGACGTCCTTGAAACTGTCCATGTCCAGGTAAAGCAGTGCGGCCCGCGTGCGGGAGCGCCGCGCCCTGGCGATACCCTGCTGCAGGCGATGCTGGAACTCCATGCGATTCGGCACGCGGGTCAGCATGTCGTAACTCGCCAGGTAGCGGATCCGCTTCTGGTTGCGATGCTCGCCGCTGAGGTTGCGGAACACGATCGCCCAGCGCTGCGCCGCGCCGTCCGCCCCCAGCGCGCAGCTGCTGTAGGCCACCGCGGTCGCCTCGCCGCCGGGCGCGCGGATACGGGTGTTCCCCTCGGCGATCATTCGCTCGGCGCCGGCTTTTGCGTCTTCCTCGAAAACGGTCGGCTCGGCCAGCGCGTGGACGTCTTCGCCGACCAGTTCCTCCGCCGGTCGCCGGAACAGGCGGCTGGCCGCTTCGTTGGCCTCGACGATGCGGCCGTGCGCATCGCAGATCACCACGCTGTCCTGGATGCGGTCCAGCACCTGTTCCAGGAAGCGGTAGTTCCACTGCGCCGCGACCTTTTCGCTCTCCGTTCCGCTGGCCGCCGCTTCCGGTTGCCGGTCGACCGCCTGGGCGCGCGCGCGCCGGCGCGTTCGCCGCCTCGCCATCAGCAGCCCGAGCGCGAGCACCACGACGATCGCCGCGCCCAGCGTCAGCCAGCCGAGCGTCTCAGCGCTCATCAGCCGGCTTCCCGGCTCGGGAGGAGGGGCTCACAGACGATCATGGGCTTTGCTTGTTGTTGTCGAATCCCGAAAGCACAACATACCGCCACAGGCCTGTCCATAGCAGGCGCGTCCCCTTGTGCATCGCCGCAGCCGCGCGCCGCGAACAGCGTTGCATGAAAAAGCGTCGTATCCTTGCCATTCACAATCGTCCCCGGGAACCGATGCAACTGCGCCACAAGACCCGCCTGCTGTGCATGACGTTGCTGGCCTGCCTCGCCCTGGTCGGGACCGGCGGCTGCGCCACTTCTTTTTTCTACGAGCGCGCCGACCGCTTCACCGAGCGCTGGCTGGACGGGCACCTGGAACTGGGCGAGGTCCAGCAGGCCGAGCTGGCGGCCGGGCTGGAAGACCTGCATGCCTGGCACCGGCGCGAGCACCTGCCCGACTACGCGGCATGGCTGCGCGCCGCCGCCGGGCGCCTGGAACGGGTCCCGTCGCCGTCCAGCGAGGAGTTGCAGGGCTACGGCGAGCAGCTGGCGGCCTGGTGGCGGGAGCTGGCGGAGACTTCCCTGCCGCTGCTGGTCCGCATCGGTTCCCAGCTGGACGACGCGCGGGTCGCGGCCCTGCTGGCTTCCCTGCACGAAGAGCGCCGCGAGGAGCTCGAGGCCGCCGAGCGGGCCGATCCGGCGCGCGAGGAGGCGCGTCGCGCCCGCTCCATGGAACGCTTCCTGCGCCGCTTCACCGGCTCGTTGCGGCCCGCGCAGCGGGACGCCCTGGCGGCATGGTCGGCGACGATGGAGGCCTCGCGCATCCCCAGGCTGGAGAATCGCCTGGGCTGGATCCAGGAACTGGAGGAGGCCCTGGAACGGCGCCGTGAGCCGGGGGCCCTGGCGGCCGCGGCCTACCCGCTGGTGGTGACGCCGACGCGCCGCTGGAAACCCGCATACGCGGCGTTGGCCGAGCGCAACCGCGGCAGGACGATGGCGTTCATGGCGGACTTCCTGGCCGGGCTGGAGCCGCGCCAGCGGGAGCGCGCCGTGGACCGCTTGCGCAAGCTGGCCGACGAGCTGGAGGCGCTCTCCGCCGAGGCGGGCTGAAGCCGCCGCGAAGCGAGGCACGGCGGCTTTTGCTGCGGTGCGTATAGCTGCGCCGCGCCGGCGCTGATTAAATGCGGGTTCGCCACATTCCCCGGAGCAACCGACAGTGCACAGACCCTGGCTTGAGAACTACGGAGCCGGCACGCCGGCCGATATCGACCTTGATGACGGCGCCACCCTGGTCAGCATCTTCGAGAACAGCGCCCGGCGTTTCGCCGACCGGCCGGCCTTCGCCTGCATGGGCCACTCGATCAGCTACGGCGAGCTGGACCGGATGTCCGCGGAGTTCGCCGGCTGGCTGCGCAGTGACCTGGGCCTGGCGACGGGCGCGCGCGTGGCCATCATGCTGCCGAACCTGCTCCAGTACCCGGTCGCGCTGTTCGGCATCCTGCGCGCCGGCATGACCGTGGTGAACGTCAACCCGCTCTACACGGCGCGCGAGCTCAAGCACCAGCTGGCCGACTCCGGAGCCGAGGCGATCCTCATCCTGGAGAACTTCTGCGCGACGCTGGAAAAAGTCATTGCGGACACGCCGGTCAGGCACGTGGCGGTCACCGGCATCGGCGACCTGCTGCCGTTCCCGAAGCGCCACATCGTCAACTTCGTGATCCGCCGGGTGAAAAAGATGGTGCCGGAATGGCAGCTGCCCGGCCACGTCCGTCTCGAGCGCGCCCTGGCCAGCGGCCGCGAGGCGGGCTTCAGCCCGGTGGAGGTCGGCCAGCAAGACATCGCCTTCCTGCAGTACACCGGCGGCACCACCGGGGTCTCCAAGGGCGCCATGCTGACGCACCGGAACATGGTCGCCAACCTGCGGCAGATGCACGCCTGGATCGGCGAGCTGGTCGACGAGGGCGAGGAAGTCGTGATCACCGCCCTGCCGCTGTACCACGTGTTTAGCCTGGTCTGTAACTGCCTGCTGTTCGTCTCGGTGGGCGGCCTCAATGTGCTGATCACCAATCCGCGCGACATCCCTGCCTTCGTGAAAGAGCTTTCGCAGTACCGCTTCTCCATCATCACCGGCGTCAACACCCTCTACAACGCGCTGCTGCAGGACGAGAGTTTCGGCAAGCTGGACTTTTCGACGCTCAAGTGGGCGGGCGCGGGCGGCATGGCCTTGCAGGCCGACACGGCCCGCCGCTGGCACGAGGTGACCGGCAAGTTCGTGCAGGAGGGCTACGGTCTCACGGAGACCTCGCCTGTGGTGAGCATGCAGCCCACCACCATGGAGTCGGTCTATTCCGGCACCATAGGCCTGCCGCTGCCTTCCACGGAGGTGGTGATCCGCGACGAGGAGGGCAAGGACCTGCCGCCCGGCGAGCCCGGCGAACTCTGCGTGCGCGCCCCGCAGGTCATGAAAGGCTACTGGCAGCGACCGGAGGCAACTGAGCAAGTGATGTACCCCGACGGCTTTCTGCGCACCGGCGACATTGCGACCATGGACGCGGAGGGCTATTTTCGTATCGTAGACCGCAAGAAGGACATGATCCTGGTGTCCGGTTTCAACGTGTTCCCCAACGAGGTGGAGAACGTGGTCACGCTGCACCCCGACGTGGTGGAGGCGGCCTGCATCGGCGTGTCGGACCCGAAGTCCACCGAGGCGGTGAAGATTTTCGTGGTGGCGCGACAGGGCGCGGAACTCACCCGGGAGAAGGTCATCGACTGGTGCCGCGAAAGCCTCACCGCCTACAAGGTGCCCCGGCACGTGGAATTCCGCGACGAGCTGCCGAAGACCAATGTCGGCAAGATCCTCCGGCGCGCGCTGCGCGAAGAGAGCGGGAGTGCCTGAAGCCTCGTCCGCAGTCTCGCCCGCAGCTTTGCAGGGGCGCCCGCGGCCACGCCGTGCGCGACGCCTCGGGACGCTGGTCGCGCTGTGGCTCGCGGCGCTGCTGGCGCCGGCTCTTGTCGCGGCCGGCCAGGTCGCGGCGCCGGACGAGGGGACGGCGTCCGACCAGGGGACGGCGTCCGACGAGGGGGCGGACACGCTGCAGCTGGCCGGGCCGGATGAGGCCGAACTCGCCGTGCCCATGCACGAAGCGATCTACCATGCCTCGGTGAGCGGCATTCCCGTGCGCGCCGGGATGCGCCTGCAGCGACAGGAGGGCCGCTATTACCTGTTCGAATCCTGGGTGGAGCCGCGCGGGCTGCTCAGCTTCATCAGCCGGGAACTGTCCGAGCAAAGCCTGCTGACGCTGGACACCCGGAACCGGGTCATCCCCATTTCCTACCGCAAGCGCGACGAGTTCGGCGGTCGCGACAGCGACATCCGTTTCGAGCCGCTGGAGGGCGAGATGCGGATCCGCTTCCGCGGCGACGAGACGACCCGGGAATGGAGCCCGGGCACCTACGACCTGCTGAGCCTGCGCCTGGCACTGGCCCACGACATGGCGCGCGGCAGCCTCGCGGATGTCTACGGGGTCGTGGATGACCGCAGCCGGGTGGAGCAGGTCGACGTGCAGGTCGCCGGACGCGAAACCCTGTCCACCGAGCTGGGCGAGCTGGAAACCGTGCGCCTCGAGTACCGCAGCGAGCGCCGCGACCGCCTGTTCAGGCTCTGGCTGGCGCCCGGGATGGACATGGCGCTGGTGCAACTGGAGCAGTACGAGGAGGGCCGGCTGCGCGGCCGGCTGAAGATCGTGGAGTATCGCCGGCTCTAGCGGGCGGTCACCACGGCGGCCGCTCGCGAGCCGGCGATGCGCCGTCGATCAACGCAGCTTGTCGCGGATCCGCCGGTAGGCGTGGCCCAGCTCGTCGGTGAGCACGCCGATCGCGGCGCCGATGTCCTGCGAGGCTTCGCGCGCCTCGCCGGCGGCATCGGCCAGGCGCGCCTCCAGCGTCTCCCACTTGTGTTCCAGTGCCTGCCATTCCTCCTGGAGCTCGGCCCGGCCGAGGTGCACCTGCAGGCGAAGTTCGTCGCGTTCCTGGCGCAGTTTTTCCACCGCTTTCTGTTGCCTTGAAAGCTCCGTCATGGCGTCCACCTCCCTCGGGTACTGGCCTACCCTGAGCATAGGCCAGCACTCAGCGTTCGGCAGCCCCCGGCGCGCCCGACACGCGCGCGCGCCGCAGCCGTCCGCCCAGCCATTGCCCGAGGAAATAGGCCGCCACGAAAAAGGGCAGCGTGGCCAGCCGCCATTCCAGCCCGAGCAGATGGCGGATCAGCCACACCAGCGGGATGGGCGCGTGGATGGCGACGAACCACAGAGCCGACCGCTTTGGCAGCGTCGCCCGCCAGTAGCCGAACGGCAGGTTGGCCGCCAGCACCAGCAACAGGGCCAGCGACAATGCCGGCGCCGGGCTCATGCCGCTGTCCGCGCGCGTTGCGGGTCCGGATCAGGCAAGAAAGCCACCGTCCACGGGCAGACATGCGCCGGTGAGGTAGGACGCGGCGTCCGAGGCCAGGAACAGGATGGCCGGCGCGATCTCCTCCGGCTGCGCCACCCGGCCCATGGGGATCAGCGGCATGATCATGTTCAGGATGCGCTCGTTCCCGATCAGCGCCGAGGCGAACTTCGTGTCGGTCAGTCCGGGCAACACGGCGTTGACCCGCACTTTCCACGGCGCGCATTCCTTGGCGAAAGCCTGCGTCATGGACATCACCGCGGCCTTGGTCACCGAGTAGATGCCCTGCCCGGGGGCGGGCCGCTCACCGTTGATCGACGCGGTGTTCACGATGGCGCCGCCGCCATGGTCTTTCATCATCAGCGCCGCCTTCTGCGACATGAGAAAGTAGCCGCGCACGTTGACCTCGACGGTCTTCTCGATCATCGACACCGGCGTTTCCGCGATGTGGCCGAAATGCGGGTTGGTTGCGGCGTTGTTGACCAGGATGTCCAGCCGCCCGTGTTCTCGCCCGAGCTTTTCGAAAGCCGCTTCGATGGCGTCCACTTCGCCCACGTGGCAAGCCAGCGCCGAAGCCTGGCCGCCGTCGGCGCGGATGGCCTCGGCCACCGCTTCCACGCTTTCCTGCTTGCGCGAGCTGACGATCACGTGCGCGCCGTGGCGGGCGAGCAGGCGGGCGGTTGCTTCGCCGATGCCGCGCGAGGCGCCGGTCACCAGCGCGATGCGGCCGTCGAGCCGGAACAATGGGTCACTCATCTGGAACTCCTGTGGACTTAAGCTAAAACCATGCCTGGCGCGCCGCTAGAAACGGCCCTTGCCTTCGGCCACCGCCGCCGCGGCGCCCGACAGCACGGTGCAGAACTGCCCGAAGGGCGCGAAGCGCGGGTTGCGGGTCTGGCCGAGCACGAAGCGGTAGTAGATCTGCTGCACGATGACGGCGAGGCGGAACAGGCCGTAGGCGTAATAGAAGTCGAAGCTCGCCGGCGCGAGCCCGGCGCGCCGGCAGTAGTACTCCACCAGTTCCGCGCGGCGCATCATGCCCGGCAGGTGCGTGGGCAGCATGCGGATCTGCTGCAGCGGCTCGGGGTCGTCGGCTTGTACCCAGTAGGCCAGCGAGGCGCCCAGGTCCATCAGCGGGTCGCCGATGGTGGCCATTTCCCAGTCGAGCACGCCGGTGATGCGCCAGTCGCCGTCCGCCTCGCTCAGCACCACGTTGTCGAACTTGTAATCGTTGTGGATCAGCGTCGCGCGCGCCGCCTCCGCGGGGCGCTCCGCGTCCAGCCAGGCCATCAGCGCCTCGTTGTCGGGCACGTCTTCCGTGCGGGCCGCGCGATAGCGTTCCGACCAGCCCTTGACCTGGCGTTCCACGTAGCCTTCCGGGCGGCCCAGCTCCT
Organism: Gammaproteobacteria bacterium; assembly: GCA_035268405.1. Taxonomy (GTDB): domain Bacteria; phylum Pseudomonadota; class Gammaproteobacteria; order Steroidobacterales; family XN24; genus XN24. The sequence goes on along the minus strand of DATFKW010000070.1, from coordinate 12,461 downwards.
CCAGTCCGGCGGCGCGGTAGTCCACCGCGTGCAGCTCGGCGTGCACGTCCACCAGCCGGCCGCACAGCGCGCGCGCCTGCGCGGGATCCAGGCGCATGTCCGCCGGCAGGTCGCGGCGCAGGATGCGGCCGCGCAGCCGCTCCATCAGGTAGAACTCCTCGCCCAGCACCTCGCGGTCGCTGCAGAACAGCAGCGGCCGCGGCGCGTAGGGGAAAGCCTCGTGAATGCGGGAAAGGATGCGGTACTCGCGCCCCATGTCGTGCGCGCTGCGCGCCTTGGTGCCGAAAGGCGGTCGCCGCAGCACCCATTCGCCCGCCGGGCTGCGCACCCGGTAGGTGAGATTGGAAGCGCCGCCGGGAAACTGCGCGATGTCCACCGGACCCTCGAAGCCGGGCAGCTCGCGCGCCAGGAAGTCCGCCACCACCGCCGCGTCCAGCTCTTCGCCCTGGCGCGGCGGCCGCGTGTCCTCGGGCGGGGCCGCGTCGTTCACGCGCCGGCGGCCGACTTGAGCATGCGGCGCGCGACAGCCATGCGGTGCACCTCGTCCGGGCCGTCGTAAATGCGCGCCGCGCGCTCCTCGCGGAAGAAAAAGGCGAGGATGCGGTCGTCGGTGACGCCCAGCCCGCCGTGCGCCTGCAGGGCGCGGTCGACCACCCGCTGCATCACGTTGGCGGTGTAGAACTTGATCATGGAGACGCGCTCGCGCGCCGCGCGGAAGCCCTCCTGCTCGATGGTCCAGGCGGTCATCAGCACCAGCGCGCGCGCGGCTTCCACCTCGGCTGCCGATTCGGCGATCCAGTCCTGGACCGTGCCCATCTTCGCCAGCGGCAGGCCCGGCTTGATCTCGCGCCGCAGGGCGTGCGCCAGCAACTCGTCGATGGCCCGGCGACAGATGCCCAGCCAGCGCATGCAGTGGTGGATGCGCCCGGGCCCGAGCCGTTCCTGCGCCATCGCGAAGCCCGCGCCGGGCTCGCCCAGCAGGTTCTCCGCCGGCACGCGCAGATTCTCCATGCGCACTTCCCCGTGGGTGAAAAAGCCCTGCCCCGCGTGTCCCATGACCGGGATGTTGCGCACCAGCCGGTAGCCGGGCCGGTCGGTTTCCACCAGGATCATGCTGGCGCGCCGGTACTTGTCGGCGTCCGGGTCGGTGACCGCCATGCAGATGCCGAAGCGCGCCCCCTCGGCGGCGGTGGCGAACCACTTGTGGCCGTTGATGACGAACTCGTCGCCGTCGCGCACCGCGGTGGTGCCCATTTCTGTGGGGTTGGAACCGGCGAACTCCGGCTCGGTCATGAGGAAGCAGCTGCGGCTCTCGCCCCGCGCCAGCGGCTCGAGAAAGCGCTCGCGCTGCGCGGCCGTCCCGTGGGCGGCCAGCAACTCGGCATTGCCCGCGTCGGGCGCCTGGCAGCCGAACACCAGGTGGCCCAGCGGGCTGCGTCCCAGCACCTCCGAAAGCAGCCCGAGCGCGACCAGGCCCTCGCCCGAGCCGCCTTCCTCCGGCGGCAGGTTGGGCGCCCACCAGCCGCGTCGCCGGACCTCCGCGCGATGCTCTTCCACCGCCGCGTAGAGCGCGTCCCATTCGCCCGCCAGCAGCAGCGGCTCCAGGGGCTGCACCTGCTCGATGACGTAGCTGCGAACCTGTTCCAGGCGCGCGGACAGTTCGGGGTCGATCTGGAAATTCATGGCGGCCTACCTGAAGGTGACGAGTTTGCGCCCGCCGGACAGTTCCAGGTGAGCGACGTTGTTGAAACCGAGCAGCAGCGCATCCTCGTGGCGCGCGGAGCGCCCGTAGTAAAGCTGCGTGACCGAGGCATTGTAAATGCTCCAGTTCATCGACAAGGTGCGCTTGTTCGACAGGCCCAGCACCGCGCGCAGCGCCGCCGCGATGGCGCCGCCGGAAGTGACCACCGCGACGTGCGCCTTGGGGCCCTGGTCCGCCAGCAGCGCCGAGAGTCCGTCGCCGACGCGCCGGCAGAAGTCGCGCCAGTCTTCCAGCGCACCGTGCTGGTGCGGCAGGTGCTCCATCCAGGCCTTGAGCATGAAGCGGAAAGCGAACTCGAAGAGCTTGTGGTCGCTGAACACCGTGCCTTCCTCGATGCCCCGGGGCCCGCCGATGCGGTCCATGAACAGCGGCATGTAAGCGCGAATCACCGCCACGTGGTCATACTCGTTGAAGGCGTCGTTCACGTGCCGGTCGGGCGCCCGGTCGCCCAGCGCGCCGAGCATCTCGTCCGCGGTGTCGTGGTGGCGGCGCAGCGAGCCGCTGACCAGCAGGTCCAGGGCGCCGCCATTGGAGCGCAGGTGCTTGCCGAGGATGCCGGCCTGCCGCCGCCCGAGCGGTGACAGGCGGTCATAGTCTTCGCTGCCGAAGGACGCCTGACCGTGGCGAATGAGATGGATGACCGCCATTTGTAGGCTTTCTTTATGTTTCGGGGCGGAACGCGAGGAGTGGAACCTTAGGTCCCGGCTTCCACGAGTGTCAACAAGCCGCTCGCCCTGGTGCATTATGTGCGTTTGGGCGAGCAGCAGGACGGTCGGGCAGCATGAAGAGACAACGCATCGTCATCACCGGCGGCGGCAGCGGGCTGGGCCGCGCGCTGGCGCTGGAATACGCCCGCCAGGGCTGGCGCGTCGCGGTGCTGGACCGCAATCGCGCAAGCGCCGAGGCGGTGGCCCGCGAGGTCGAGGAGGCCGGCGGCAAGTCGCTCGCGCTGGCCTGCGACGTCACGGACGCGGATGCGGTAGGGCACGCCGCGACCGCCATCGCCCGCGGCTGGCACGGCCTCGACGTGCTGGTGAACAATGCCGGCATCGCCGGCTCGGGCACCGTCGCGGAGACCCCGGAAGAAGACTGGCGGCGCATCATGGAGGTCAACCTGTTCGGCGTGGTGACGATGTGCCGGGCCTTCCTGCCGGCGATGATCCGCGCCGGCGCGGGCCACGTGGTGAACGTCGCCTCGGCGGCGGGTTTCGTGTCGGCGCCGGGGATGGCGGCCTACAATGCCTCCAAGGCCGCCGTGATTTCCCTGTCGGAGTCGCTGCGGGTGGAAATGTCGGCGCACGGCATCGGCGTGACGGTGGTCTGCCCGTCCTTTTTCCGCACCAACCTGCTTGAGGAGTTCAGCGGCAGCGAGGCCTCGCGCCAGTTCGCCTTGCGGCTGATGGACAAGTCGGCGCTGAGCGCCGAGGACGTGGCCCGCCAGGTGCGGCGCGGCGTGCGCAAGGGGGAGTTCATGCTGGTGCCCCATGCCGACGCCCGGCGGGTGCTGGTGCTCAAGCGGCTGGCGCCGGCCGTGTTCTTCGCAGCGGTGCGCAGGCAGGCCGCCGGTTTCCTGGCGGCGCAGTCGGCGGGGGAGAAAAAAGCATGAGCCAGCCGTGGATGATTTACGGCGCCTATGGCTACACGGGCGAGTTGATCGCGCGCGAGGCGGCGCGCCGGGGCCTGTCGCCGGTACTCGGCGGCCGCAACGAGCAGAAGCTGGCCGCGCTGGCCGGCGAACTCGGGCTGGAATACCGCGCCTTCGGGCTGGAGAGCGCGGCGGCGGTGCGGCGGCGGCTCGAAGGCATGGCGCTGCTGCTGCATTGCGCCGGGCCCTTCTCGGCCACCGCGCGGCCCATGATGGAGGCCTGCATTCGCGACGGCGTCCATTACCTGGACATCACCGGCGAGATCGCGGTTTTCGAGCTCGCCCACGAACTCGGGCCGCGCGCGCGCCAGTCCGGCGTGCTGCTGTGCCCGGGCGTGGGCTTCGACGTCGTGCCGACGGACTGCCTGGCCGCGACGCTCAAGGACGCGCTGCCCGACGCGTGTCGTCTTGCGCTGGGTTTCGACACCCGCGGCGGCCTGAGCCCCGGCACCGCGCGTTCCTCGGTGGAAGGGCTGGCCCAGGGCGGGCGCATTCGCCGCGAGGGCCGGCTGCTGCCGGTGCCGCTGGCCTGGCGGACACGGCGCATCGATTTCGGCGACGGCGAGAAGCTCGCCATGACCATTCCCTGGGGCGACGTGTCCACCGCCTGGTATTCCACCGGCATCCCCGACATCGAGGTCTATATCCCGGCCTCGCCCAAGCTGGTCGCGCGGCTCAAGCGCGTGAACTGGGTGCGGCCCCTGCTGGGGCTGGGGATGGTCCAGTCCTGGCTCAAGCAACGCGTGGACAAGACGGTTCGCGGGCCGGGGACGGAGCAGCGGGCGCGCACCCCGACCTTCGTTTGGGGCGAAGCCGCCAATGCGGCCGGCGAGCGCGTCGTCGGCCGGATCAAGGTGGCCAACGGCTACGAGGTCACGGTGCACGCGGCGCTCGGCATCGCCGAGCGCGTGCTCGGGATGGAGCGGGTCGCGGGACACCTGACCCCCTCCCAGCTGGTGGGTCGCGACTTCGCGGAGATGCTGCCCGGATCAACCTCCATGGAGCTCGAGCGGCAAGGTGCACGCTGAAGTCGATTTCGATTTCGCGCCCGAGGGGCTGATCGCCAACCCGCATCTGCAGTCGGTGCTGGTGAGCTCGCCCTTCAGGCGCAGCCTGCTGCGACGCCGGGGCGCGGCGCTGGAAGACGCCAGCCGGGATCTCGTGCTCGATTGCGGCGAGGGCGTGCGGCTGCACAGCTGGCACGCGCCGCAGCCCGCGACGCCGCGGGGGCTCGCGGTGATGATCCACGGCTGGGAAGGCAGCGGCGAATCCTCCTACCTGATCTCGGCCGCCACCCGCATGTATGCCGAGGGCTGGGACGTGATCCGGCTGCACTTGCGCGACCACGGCCCCAGCCACCACCTGAACGAGGATATTTTTCATTCCTGCCGCATCCGCGAAGTGGTCGGCGCCGTCGCGCGCCTCGCGGAGCTCTTTCCCGCGCGGCCCGTCTGCCTGGCCGGCTATTCGCTGGGCGGCAATTTCGCGCTGCGCATCGCGGCCCGGGCGGACGCCGCGGGCATCCCGCTGGCCCGCGTGATGGCGGTCTGCCCCGTGCTCGACCCCACCAGCACCCTGGACGCGATGGAGTGCGGGCCGCGCTTCTACGAGCGCTACTTCATGGCCAAGTGGCGCCGCTCGCTCGAGATCAAGGCGCGGCTGTTCCCGGAGCGTTACGACTTCGGCAACCTGCGGCGCTTCCGCGGGCTGCGCGACATGACGGATGTCCTGGTGCGCCAGTACACCCATTTCGAGACCCTCGAGGCCTATCTCGACGGTTACTCGATCGTGGGCGACGCGCTGGCCGGCATCTCGGCGCCCACCTTGCTCGTGTCCGCGGCCGACGACCCGGTGATCCCGGCGCGCGACCTGCCCCGCCTGGCCAGCGTCGCCGTGATGCAGGTCGTGGCGACGACGCACGGCGGCCATTGCGGTTTTCTTCCTTCGCCGCGCGGCCAGAGCCTGATCGACGAGCAGATGGCGCGCTGGTTCGGGACGGCCGCGGCATGAACCGTCTGCCGCTATATTATCTCGCCACGCTCCTGGTCGCCTCGATCTTCGCGGCGCGCGCCGCGCTCCGGCTGGCGCAACCGGAGTTCAACGTGTTGCATTTCGCGGTGCTCGGCTGGCCGGCCTGGACCGTCTGGGGCAGCTCCGCCGTGGAACTGGTCGGCGCGTTGCTGCTGCTGAGGCGCGACACCTTCGCGGTGGGCGCCGTGCTGCTGTCACTGCTTTGCGTCGCCTTCGCATGGGCCTATGCGAGCGCGGGGACGCCGTCGGCCGGGCTGGGTTCGCTGGGCTTGCTGGCGGCGCTGGTCGGATTGCTGCTGCGGCGCCGGGTCGACGTAGCCCGGTCGCGCTAGCCCGCGGCATTTTGCCGACATGGGCGCCCGGTCGCTGTAGCCCGCGGCACCGCACCGTCACAGGCTCCTTTCGCTCAAGCCAGATATCGCTCAATGAGCCTGTGACGTTCCGATGCCGCTGCCTTTCGTCGACGCGGTCGGCGTCGTCCGACAGATGACCGCACTCTCGCCGTGGAGCCGGGCAGCCCCTGACGGCGGCGGCCCGGGTTTCCATGGCGCGGTTACAGGTGGTATCGCCACCACGCGTGTCAGCGGAGCTCGTCAGGCCTGCGCTGCCCTCGGCAACGCGGTAGCGGGGGTGGGACGGCACATGTTTGCTGAGCGATATCTGGCTTGAGCGAAGTGAACATGTGCCGGCGCGCCCCCTGCGGCCGACCGTGCCGGAAAGCGGCGCCCCTGCGGCCGACCGTGCCGAAAAGCCCGGCGCGTCTCAGGCCTCCGCGAACTGCAGGCGCGCGAGCCGGGCGTATAGGCCGTCCTGCTGCACCAGTTCGTCATGGGTCCCGACGGCGTCCAGCCGGCCGTTCTCCAGCACCACGATGCGATCGGCCTTGAGCACCGTGGCCAGCCGGTGCGCGATCACTATGGTGGTGCGCTCGCGCATCAGGCGGTCCAGTGCCCGCTGCACCTGGCGCTCGCTCTCGGCGTCCAGCGCGCTGGTGGCCTCGTCCAGCAGCAGCAGCGGCGGGTTCTTGAGGATGGCCCGGGCGATGGCGATGCGCTGGCGCTGGCCGCCCGAGAGGCGCACACCGCGCTCGCCGAGGTAAGTGTCGTAGCCCTGGGGCATGTCGCAGATGAAGTCGTGCGCGAGCGCGGCGCGGGCCGCGGCTTCGACTTCCTCGTCGCCGGCTTCGGGCCGTCCGTAGCGGATGTTCTCGCGCGCGGTGGTGGAGAAGATCACCGTTTCCTGCGGCACCATGGCCATGGCCCCGCGCAGCTCGGCGAGGCCCAGGCGGCCGGTGTCCACGCCGTCCAGCAGGATGCGGCCCGACTGCGGGTCGTAGAAGCGCAACAGCAACTGGAACACGGTCGTCTTGCCCGCGCCCGAAGGGCCGACCAGCGCGACCGTGCTGCCCGCCGGAACCTCGAATGACACCTCGTCCAGGGCCTTGCGCTCGGGGCGGGCGGGGTAGTGAAAAGACAGCGCTTCGACGCGCACTTCGCCGCGCGCCGGGTCGGCGCCGGGCAGCGGGGCGGCCGGGTCGCGGATCTCCGGCTCGGCGGTGAGCAGTTCCATGATGCGTTCCATCGCCCCGGCGGCGCGCTGCACTTCGCCCCAGACTTCCGCCAGCGCGGCCAGCGATCCGGCGACCAGCACCGCGTAGAGCACGAACTGCCCCAGTTGCCCCGCCGTCATGGCGCCGGACAACACGGCCTGCGCTCCGAACCACAGGCCGACCACGATCGAGCCGAAGACGAACATGATGACCACCGCGGTAAGCAGCGCCCGGGCGCGGATGCGCGCCAGCGCCGCTTTGAAGGAATCCTCCACCGCGGCCTGGAAGCGCGCCGCCTCCCAGCTCTCGCGCACGTAGGCCTGCACGATGCGCATGGCGGTGAGGATTTCCTGCGCCAGCGCGCTGGAGTCGGCGACGCGGTCCTGGTTCTGCCGCGACAGCGAGCGGACGCGACGGCCGAACAGGATCAGCGGCAGCAGGATCAGCGGGACGAGCACCACGATCAGCCCCGTGAGCTTCGGGCTGGTGATGGCCAGCATGAGCAGGCCGCCGATCAGCAGCAGCAGGTTGCGCAGCGCGACCGAGGCGCTGGAGCCGATCACCGCCTGCAGGATGGTGGTGTCCGTGGTCAGCCGCGACAGCACTTCGCCGGTGCGGGTGGTCTCGTAGAAGGACTGGCTGAGGCGCAGGATGTGCCGGAACACCGCCTCGCGCACGTCGGCCACTACGCGCTCGCCCAGCCAGCTGACGAAGTAGTAGCGCAGCGCGGTGGCCAGCGCCAGCAGGCTGGCGATGCCGAACAGGGCGAGGAAGTAGCGGTCGACCTGGGCGGCATTCTCCGCCGAGAATCCCTGGTCGATCATGAAGCGCACCGCCACCGGCAGGCTCAGGGTGGCGCCGGCTGCCAGCAGCAGCGCCGCGAGGGCGGCGGCCAGCATGAGGCGATAGGGCGCCAGGAAGGGCGCAAGGTCGCGCAGCGGCCGCAGGCTCCGGCTGCGCGCGCGTTCCGCGCCGTCGCTGACCGTCTCGCTGCCGTCCGGGTTGCGTGTGGTGCTCATGATGGGCGGCGGATTATACGGGTTTAGTCTTCGCGCCGTTTCTTTTTCTGCCGGGCGGCCTCCGCATCATCGGCCCGCGGCGGCGTGCGCAAGCCCTCGGCCAGGGCCGCGACGGCCATGGTTTCCAGCCAGCGCGCGCCGCGCCCGAGCAGCGTGCGCGCCAGTGAGAGGTCGCCGACCTCGTAAATCACCCATTCCCACGGTCCGCCGGGCAGCGGGCCCGGCGGCAGCCGCTCGTGGTTGCAGAACAGCCAGCGCGCGGGCAACGCGCGCGCCCGGCGTGCAACCGTCTCATCGAAACTGCGCACGACCCAGCCCAGCTCGGGGCAGCCTGCCTCCCTGGCCAGCGCGAGCACGCCGTCATCGAAGGATATGGGCGCCCAGCGGCCCTGCGCGGGCGCAAGGGCGCGCATGCAGGCCTGCAGCACGGCCACGCGGCCGAAACGCTGCAGGCTCTCGACCTTCAGTTCCACGAAGGCCCGCACGTCCGGCTGTTCCGCCAGCCAGGCCGCAAAGTCGGCCAGCGTGGGCACGCGGCAGGGCGCCTGCGCCGAGCTGAAGCGCGTGCCGAAGCGGCCGGGATAGCTGAGCGGGATCGCCGTCGCCTGCTTCGCCGTGAGTTCGAACAGGGAAGTCGCCCGGCCGGCCGCGCGCTCGAAGTCGGCGTCGTGCAGCAGCACCGGCACGCCGTCCGCGCACAGCTGCACGTCCACTTCCACCCACCGGGCGCGGGCACGCACCGCCGCATCGAGCGCCGGCAGGGTGTTTTCCGGCCACAGGGCGGCGTGGCCGCGGTGGGCGACCAGCGTGGGCGTATCCGTCACGGCCGGCAGTCCCGGCGTGCGACGCCGGCCGGTGCGACGCTTACCAGGGCAGTTCCTGGCCCTTGGCGTGCCAGAAACGGCCCGTCGTGCCAATGGTCAGGGCGTCCATGCGCGCCACCAGCCCGGTGGCGGCCTCTTCCGGCTCGACGTCGCCGCCGCCGCCCACCATGTCGGTGCGCACGTAGCCCGGGTGCAGCAGCGCCACGGCGATGCCGCGGGACTCCAGGTCCATGGCCAGCGATTTGCCGGCCGCGTTCACCGCCGACTTGCTCATGCGGTAGCCGTAGGCGCCGCCGGAGGTGTTGTCGCCGACCGAGCCCATGCGGCTGGTGACGATGCCCACCTTGGAGCCGGAATGCAGGTTGCCGAGCAGCGCCTGGGTCACCAGCAGCGGGCCGACGGAGTTCACGCGGAACTGCAGGTAGAGGTCCTCCAGCGTGTCGCCGTGGATGCCGCCGAGCGTGTCGCGGCGCATGACGCCCGCATTGTTGATCAGCCAGTCCAGCGCCTGGCCCTCGAGGCGGCCGGCGAGCGCGTCGATGGAATCGGGGTCGCCCACCTCCACGTCGGTCTCGATGTGCACGCCCAGCGCGTCCAGCTCGGGCGAACTCTGGCGGCAGGCGGCGATGACGTGGTCGCCGCGGCCGGTGAGCAGCTTGCAAAGCGCGAGACCGATGCCGCGATTGGCGCCGGTGACTAGACAGTGAGCCATGAGATCCTCCTGGTGATTGAGCCAAAGCCTTGGCCCCAAGTATAGGCAGCCGGGGGCGGGACCGATAAAGTAGTCGCATGGGCGGCATGCGCATTTTTCTGCTCGGACTGCTGATCGCGGTCGTGTTCGCGCTGGGGGGATGCGCCGCGCCGCGGCCCTCCGTCGGCCTGGCGATGCCGGCGCCCCACGAGGCGCGGGCCGCCAGCCTGCTCGCGGGCTACCTGCTGGGCCGGGGCTGGACGGTGCGCCTCGCCGGGGACACGCTGGTCGAGGCTTCGCGGGGCGGCGAGCGGCTGTGGCTGGCGCCGCTGCTCGACGCGGAGGGAATGGACCGGGTGGTGGTCTCGCGCGGCTGGCCGCGCGCCGAGGGGGCGGATCGCGACAGCGTGGCCGCCTTCGCGCTCGAACTCAACGAGGCGTTGAACGTGGGGCAGTTCCGCGCGGACGACCGCGGCCTGGTGTTCCAGGCTTCGCTGCCTTTCCTGGGCACGCTGGACCCCCGCCTGCTGGACGCTTTCCTGGACTACAGCGCAGAGGTGCGGCTCGCCGTGCTGCGGGTGCAGGCCGGGCGGCGCCTGCTCGCGCCGCTTGAGGGCGAGGAGACCAGCGGCTAACCTTTCCGGGTCTCGTCACTTCCCCCGGAGCCCGCAGCATGAGCGTCACCGTCCGCGCCCGCCACGAATATCCTCATCCCGTGGACACGCTGTGGGAGGCCTTCAGCGACCCGGCTTTTTACGAGGCCAAGTTCGAGGGGATCGGCCATCGCAATGTGGAGATCGTCTCCAGCGAGCAGGAAGACGACGGGTTCATGGTGGAAGTCAGCCGCGAGGTGCCGCTGGAAGTGCCCGGTTTCCTGCGCGGCGTGCTCGGCGAGTGGAACACGCTACTGCAGCACGAGCGCTGGACCCGCGTCGGCAAGAACGGTTACGCGAACGAGCTGCAGATCGAGGCGCGCGGAGTGCCGGCCAGTATGACCGGCACCATGAAGCTTGCGCCGCGCGGCAAGGGCTGCGTGAACGAGGTGGCCATCACCATCACGGCTTCCCTGCCGCTGGTGGGCGGCAAGCTGGAGAAATTCGTTTCCAGGGACACCGAGGCCACGCTGCAGGCCGAGTACGACTTCATCCGCGAGTACCTGGCGGCTCGATAGACATCCTTGCGGAAATGGGGCCCTTCCCCATTTAAATGGGGAAGGGCCCTATTCTTGTCAGCCGCGCGTCAGCAGTGACCGCAGGTTGGTGATCGCCTGGTTGGCCCTTGACAGGTAGGACGCCATCACCAGCGAATGATTGGCGAACAGGCCGAAGCCGCTGCCGTTGAGCACCATCGGGCTGCGCATCGGCGCCAGGCTTCCTTCCAGTTCACGGATCACCTGGCGCAGGCTCACGGCGGCGTTCTTGTCTTCCAGCACGTGGATCATGTCGTGCTCGATGGCCCGCAGGAAGTGCAGCAGGGCCCACGCCGTGCCGCGCGCCTCGTAGAACACGTCGTCGATCTGCAGCCAGGGGGTCCGCACCTCGACCTGCTCGCCCTGCGGCCGGCCGACTTCACCGGAGGGCTCGCCGGCCAGGTCGGTATTGACGCGCGACTGGCCCACGCTGGCGGAGAGCTGCTGCGACAGGTTGCCGAGCCGTTTTTCCACCACCGCCAGCCATTCCTCGAGGTTGTCCGCGCGGGCGTAGAAATTCGCCGCCGGCTCGCGGTTACCGGCGAGACGCGCCCGGTAGCTCTCCAGGTGCTCGATACCCTTACGGTAGCGGCTCTCGCTGGAGGGCAGGATCCAACTGCTGTTGTCGAAGTTGAAGTTGGGCTCGGCCTCGGCGAGGTCCGGGTCCTCGGTCGACTGGGTCTGCGAGCGGCTGAAGTCGTTGCGCATCACGCGCGCCAGGTCGCGCACCTGCACCAGCACGCCGAACTCCCAGTTCGGCATGTTATCGAGGTACAGGCCCGGCGGCATGATGTCGTTGCTGAGGTAGCCGCCCGGCTTCTCCAGCAGCGTGCGCGAGACGCGCAGCAGCGTGTCGGTGGTCGCCAGCCCCACAGTGTCGTGAGCCGGCTCCACCGTGAAGGTCGCCGGTTCCCGCGACCAGTACCAGCCGGTCAGGAGCATGATCACGACCAGCACGCCGGCCGTGACGCCCAGCACGCGGCGCAGCACGTGGCGGTCCTGGCCCGCCGCCTGGCTTCCTTTTCCGCTCAGCAGTCCCTTCAGGCGCATCTTCGTTCTCCAGTGTCCGGCGGACAGTTTAACCCCCGGCCGTCGCGCGGGCAGCCCGATGCCTTCACTCGCCGCGCCCGTGCGGGGCGTCCAGGTCCAGCTCCGGGCCCACCGGCACCACGCCGGTCGGGTTGATCATGCGGTGGCTGTAGTAGTAATGCCGCTTGATGTGGCCCATGTGCACCGTGGGAGCCACGCCCGGCACCTGGTAGAGCTCGCGCGTGTAGCCCGACAGGTTCGGGTAGTCGCGTATGCGGCGCAGGTTGGTCTTGAAGTGGCCGACATAGACCGGGTCGAAGCGCAGCAACGTGGTGAGCAGGCGCCAGTCGGCCTCGGTGATCCGGTCCCCGGCGAGGTAGCGCTGCTTGCCCAGGCGCGCGTCGAGCCAGTCCAGCGCGTCGAACAGCTCGCGGAAGGCCTCTTCGTAGGCCGCCTGCGCGGTCGCAAAGCCGCAGCGGTAGACGCCGTTGTTGACCGAGGGATAGACGCGCGCATTGACCGCGTCGATCTCCGGCCGCAGCGCCTCCGGATAGAAGTCGTCGCACGGCCGCGCCCACGCATCGAAGGCGCTGTTGAGCATGCGGATGATGTCCGCGGACTCGTTGCTGACGATGGTTTCGCGCTGCTTGTCCCACAGCGCCGGCACGGTCACGCGGCCGGTGTAGTCGGGCTTGGCGCGGCAGTACAGCTGGTAGAGGTAG
>DATFKW010000069.1:0-7688 GCA_035268405.1 Gammaproteobacteria bacterium | reverse complement strand
CCGCTCGGCACGGGCAATGATTTCATCAAGTCCGCGGGACTGCCGCGCGGCTGGCGGGCCGCCTGCCGCCGGCTGGCCGGGAGCTTCGAGACGCGGCGGGTGGACGCCGGGCGGGTCGATGGCCGTTATTTCATCAACGGGATCGGTTTCGGTTTCGACGCGGCCATGGCCCGCGCCACCTTGCGCTACAAGCGCCTGCCGGGCGCGCTCGGCTATGCCGCCGGCCTGGTGGACGCCCTGCGGGCCGGGGTGGGCCGGCCGGTGTGCACCATTCGCTGGGACGGCGGCGAGGACCGGCGCGCGGTCACGCTGGTGGCGGCCTGCAACGGGCAGTACGCCGGCGGGCTGTTCCGCCTCGCGCCCGACGCGCTACTGGACGACGGGCGGCTGGACCTGCTGTGGGCCGACGCGCTGACCCGCCGCCAGGTGCTGCGCCACGCGCCGCGCGTGATCCGCGGCACGCACCAGCAGCTTCGCGTCGCGCATTGCGCGCGCAGCCGCCGGGTGGAGATCGCCAGCGACACCCCGCTGCCGCTGCAGGCCGACGGCGAGCTGGTCGGCGACCTGCACCGCGCCGTGGCCATCGAGAGCGCGCCGGGCGCGCTGCTGCTATGGACCTGAGGCGCGGCGCGGCCGCGAGCCCAGCCCGATGGCGGCAATGGCCAGCGCGGCGCCGGTGATCTCCTGCGTGCCGAAGGGCCGCGCGAAGATGAGCACGTCCCAGATGAAGGCCAGCGTCGGCTGCAACAGCAGGATCAGGCCCACGCGCGAGGCCGGCACGTGCGGCAGGCTGCCGGAGATCAGCAGCCATCCCAGCACCTGCGCCACCAGCGCGTAGGCCAGCAACAGCCCGGCAGCCCGCGGGCCCGGCAGCTGCACCGCCTCGCCCCCCATGCCCGCGCCGGCAAGCAGAAAGACGGCCGAGACCAGCGAGACGATCATCAGGTCCGAGACGATCGAGCCCGCCGGGCTGGCGGCGCGCGCGCGGCGCAGCGACAGGATGTAGCCCGAATAGAACACCGCCGTCAGCAGGCCGAAGATGATGCCCCAGCGGTAGTCCGCGTCCAGCGAGGCCCACTCGAAGCCGACGATCAGGCCCAGCCCGATAAAGGCCATGGGGATCGCCAGCAGAAGTTCCCAGCGCGCCTTCTCGCCGAAAAAGATGATCCCCACGAAGGCCAGCAGGAACACCTGGAAGTTGCCCAGCAGCGTGGCCAGGCCCGGCCCCACGTACCAGATGCTCCGGTGCCAGACCGCCAGGTCGGCCGCGAACAGCACGCCGGCCGACAGCAGCGCCGCCAGCGCCAGGCCCGAGCGGCGCTCCACCGGGCTGCGCCGGATGAACACCCAGGCGGCCAGCATCAGCCCGCCGAACAGCGTGCGATAGAAAGCGCTGGCGGTGGGCTCCACCGGCGTCAGGCGCACGAACACCGGCGCGAAGCTGATCATCGCCGCCCCGCACAACAGCCCCAGCGTGGGATTCAGTCTCGGCATCAGTCCGGCTTCCGGCCGGCCGGCGCGAGCATCGCCGCGGCGCGGCGCAGCGTGGCGTCCGCCTCCGGAAGAATGCCGGCGAACAGCGGCCAGGCATGCCACAGGCCGGTCGCCTCTTCGTCGCGCGCGGTCACGCCGGCCGCGCGCGCCTCGCGCAGCAGCTGGCGGGCGTCATCGGCCAGCAGCTCGTCGCGATCGAAGCTGGCGAACAGCGGCGGCAGGCCGGCCAGCCCGCCCGCCCGCAGGTCCAGGCGCGGGTCATCTGCGGGCAGCGCGCCCCGCCACGCCCGCACGCTCTCGCCGAGGAAACCCGGCGGCAGCATCCGGTCGCCCTGCGCGCCCCTCGCTTCCGCGGCCGCCAGGTCGAACAGGGGCGAGAACAGCGCCAGCCCCGCCGGACGCTGCAAGCCGGCGGCGGCGCACTGCAGCGCGAGCGCGACCGCCAGCCAGCCGCCGGCGGAATCCGCCGCCACCGACACGGGCCGCGCAGCGCCTGCCGTGAGCCGGCTCCAGGCCGCGCGCGCGTCGTCGAGCGCCGCCGGAAAGGGGTGCTCGGGGGCGAGGCGGTAATCGAGCACCAGCACCGGCAGCCCGGCGAAGCGCGCCAGCCGCGCGGCCGCGGCGCGGTGGGTCAGCGGCGAGCCCACCACGAAGCCGCCGCCGTGCAGGTAGAGCACCGCGCCGCGCGGCGTGTCGGGCCGCGTGCCGGCGGGCAGCCACCATTCGCCCGGGTGATCCGGCGCGGCGCTCAGCCGGCGCACGCCGGCCGGCAAGGGCAGCGGCAGCAGCCTGGCGCTGCGCTCCATCGCCCGGCGGCGGCGCGCCAGCGACTTGCCCGGCGCCAGGCCGGGCCGCACCACCAGCTGCAGCAGGGAACGCGCCAACGCGCGGCGAATCGGCACGGCTCAGCTCCCGGCCGGCCGCGCGCCGCGACGGGCGTGCTTGCGCAGGCTATGCAGATAAGCCTCGAAGTCCACCTGCATGGTGTGGCGCGGGGCGCGGTCCGCATAGCGGCGGAACATGGCCCGGCGCTCCCGCGCCATGTCGCGCTCCATCGTGTCGCGGTCCGGCAGCGCGATGCGCCCGGCCAGGTGATCGCCGATGAAGCGGCCCTGGGCCTCGGCGATGGGCATGATGGCGCCCAGCGGCTGCAGCAGGCCGACGAAATAGAGCCCGTCGACGCCCGGTTTCACCATGCGCTCCCACAGCGGCAGGTCGTTGTCCGGCGCCGAGATGAAGGCGGGATCGAAAAAGGGCAGGCTCAGCTTGTAGCCGGTGCACCAGATGATCACGTCCACGGCTTCCTCGCGGCCGTCGCTGAACACCACCCGGTCGCCCCCGAGTTCGCGAATCCCGGGCCGCGGCAGCACGTCGCCGCTGCCCAGGCGCATGTAGATTTCCTGGCTGATGGTCGGGTGAGCCTGCAGCATGCGATGGTCGGGGCGCGGCAGGCCGAAACGCCACGGCGAGCCGGCGTTGAGAGTCACGGCCAGCCGGGTGAGCACGCTGCCGACCTGCCAGGGGACCCAGTGCGGCAGCATGCCGAGGCGCGACATGGGGATGCCGAACAGGTACTTCGGCAGGATCCACACGCCGTTGCGGGCCGACAGGTAAAGCCGCTTGGCGATGCCCGGGCGCGACAGCTCGCAGGCGATGTCCATGGCGCTGTTGCCCATGCCGACCACCAGCACCCGCTTGCCGTGGAAATCCAGCGGCTCGCGCGGGTTCAGGTAGTCGTGCGAATGGATCTGCTCGCCGTGAAACTCGCCCGGGTAGGGCGGCTCGGGCCAGCGCGGGTCCCAGTGATGGCCGTTGGCGACGATCAGCGCGTCGAAACGCTCGGTCTCGCCGCTGTCCAGCTCGATCTCCCAGGCGCCGTCCTCGCGGCGCTTCGCCGCGGTCACCTCGCTGTTGAAGCGGATGTGCTCGCGCAGGCCGAAGGCTGCGACGTAATCGTCGAAATAGGTCTTGATGACGCTGTGGCTCGGATAGTCCGGCGTCTCCGGCGGCATCGGGTAGTCGCGGTACTCCATCAGCTTCGCATCGGTGTTGATGTGCAGCGACTCGTAGGCCGCCGACATGCGGTTGCTGTTGCGGAAATACCAGTTGCCGCCGATGTCGTCGCCCTTCTCGTAGCAGACCTGCGGCAGCCCCCGGTCCTGCAGCGCCTTGACCACGGCGATGCCGCTGGAACCGGCGCCGATGACGCACACGCGGGGCAGGTCGCTCATGGGTCGGGGCTCCGAAAAAACCAGCGCCCATTCTAGCCGGCGGCGGCGGGCTCCGTGAGCTTGAGCGTCAGGCATTTCGCCGATCCGCCCGCCTTGAGAAATTCCGACAGGCCGACCTGGTGCACGCGAAAACCGCAGGACTCGAGCGTCTCGACCAGCTCGGGGCCGGCCTTGTTCATGAACACCTGGTCGCCCACGTTGACCGCGTTGCAGGCGAAATGGCCGGCGTTCTCCACGGTCACGGGCAGGCGCTTGCCGGCGGGCACGCGCCGCTCGATCTCGGCCCTGGACGCCTCGTCGAAGGCCGGCGGATGGTACAACAGGTAGCCGCCGTCCAGCGGGCACATGCAGGTGTCGATGTGATAGAAGCGCGGGTCCACCAGGCGGATGGAGACCAGCTCCAGGTCGAACCAGCGCCGCAGGTAGTCATGCGCCTCGATCTCGGTGCGAAAGCCGTAGCCCGCCCACAGCCAGGGGCCGCCGCGGTCGATGAGTGCGTCGCCGGCGCCCTCGAAGGCGATGTTGTCGGGCAGCACGCGCACCTCGAAGCCCTCGGCCTCGAAGAAGGCGCGCAGGAAAGGCTCTTCCGGGCGGCGCTCGTGGGGCATGAAGTGCGAAGGCACGGCCCGGCGGCCGTGCACGAAACCGGCGTTGGCGGTGAACACCAGGTCCGGCAGCCCCGGGCGGGGCTCCAGCTCGACCACTTCGGCGTGCGCCCCGATCGTCTCGCGCAGCTGTTGCCACTGGGCGCGCGCCAGGTCGAAGTCGAGGGTGTCGGTGTGACCGTCCATCCACGGGTTGATCACGTAATCCACCTGGAAATAGTCCGGCGGGCACATCAGGATCCGGGCGGGAGCGTTCATGCAGCGTGGCTCGCGAAGTGGGCGGGGCGCCGAGTCTACTGCATATTATGTGCAAAATCCCGTCGCGGGAGATGGATGGCGGCCAGCATGCAGCGCACGCTCCCGCCGCCGCCTTCCTCGATGGCGGCCACCGGCGCGGCCACCAGCCTGCAGCGCGACTCCAGCGTCGCGCGCTGCGCCGTGTCCAGCGTTTCCAGGGCGCGCGCGGACAGCGCCAGCACGCGTTCGCCGTCGGCGCCCGCCAGCTCCAGCATGTTGCCGGCGAAATTCCCCATCTGCTCCCGGCTGATGGGGATGACCTCGTGGCCGGTCTCCTCCAGCCTGGCGCGCACCGCCGCGCGCTGGCCCGGATCATCGATCGCCTCTTCGCAGAGCACCGCGAAATCCCGTCCCACCGACATCAGCACGTTGGTGTGGTAGACGGCCACGCCGTCGGCGTCCGTGCCCACGAAGGCCACCGGCTCGTAGTCCAGCAGCTGCGCGGCCTCGGCAAAGACCTCCAGGTCGGTGCGCGGCGACAGGCAGGCATACGCGACGCGGTTGACCCGGTCCAGCACCATGCTGCCGGTGCCCTCCAGGAAACGGCTTTCCTGCTCGTGGTGCGACAGGTCCAGCACCCGCTCGACGCGGAACCCGTGCCGGCCGCTGAGCAGCTCGAGGATGTCCCGTCGCCGCTCGCGCCGGCGGCTGGGCGCCATCATCGGGTAAAGCACGGCCGTGCCGTCGGCGTGGAAGCTCACCCAGTTGTTCGGAAAAACCGAGTCGGGCGTCGGCGGCTCCAGGTTGTCGTCCACCACCACGATCCGCACGCCGGCGCTCTCCAGGCTGCCGACCAGGTGCTCGAACTCGACCTCCGCCGCGGCCTGCTCGGCCTCGGGGTCGGCGATCTCGGGCGGGCGCTGGAAGGCATTCGAGTCGACCGTCTCGGGATTGCCATGGAAGGCCACCGGCCGCACCATCAGCACCGTATTCGCCGCCTGTCGATCGCTGTTGTTGCTCATGGGGCCATTCTATCCGCTCCCGCGAACAGATAGCATCGGCTGTCCGACACTGGAGAAAAACAATGATTACCGTGCACCATCTCGAGAATTCCCGGTCCCAGCGCGTGCTCTGGCTGCTCGAAGAGCTGGGCGTGCAGTACCGCGTCAAGCGTTATGCCCGCGACCCCGAGACGCAGCTGGCCCCGGCTTCGCTGCACAAGGTGCACCCGCTGGGCAAGTCGCCGGTGATTACCGACGACGGCCTGACGGTGGCCGAGTCCGGCGCGATCATCGAGTACCTGCTGGAGCGCTACGGCCAGGACAGCGGCCTGCTGCCCGCCCCCGGCACGCCGGAGCGGCTCAGCTACACCTACTGGCTGCACTATGCGGAGGGTTCCGCCATGCCGCCGCTGCTGTTGAGCCTCATTTTCCGCAAGATGCCGCAACAGCCCATGCCCTTCTTCGTGCGGCCGGTGGTGCGCGGCATCGCCGCCAAGGTGCGGTCGAGCTACGTTGAGCCGCAGCTCGAGCTGCACCTGGACTTCATGGAAAGCGAGCTGGGCAAGTCGCAGTGGTTTGCCGGCGAGGCCTTCACGGCTGCGGACATCCAGCTCAGCTTCCCGCTGGAAGCCGCCGGCGCGGCCGGGCTGCTGGGCGAGACGCGGCCCCGCTTGCAGGCGTTCATCGAGCGGGTGAAGGAGCGGCCGGCCTACCAGCGCGCGCTCAAGAAGGGCGGGCCTTACGACCTGGGCTTCTGAATAGCGGGTGGTCCCGGCTGCCGGGTTTCAGGCCCCCGGCTGCGCGACCAGCGCGATGCGCTCGCGCGAGGACACCACCACGCCGCCGGGCTCTTCCACCGTGATCGCGAACAGCACCGCCTCGCCCACTGGCAAGCGCGCGCGGATCGGCACGAGCACCTCGTCGGCGCCCGCCGGCACGTCGAACACGCCGCCGTCCACCGGGTAGCGCTCGTCGCGCTCGGCATCGACGATCCACAGCTGGTACTGCGCCTCGGCGGGGTTGTTGGGCTGCAGGCCCTCGAAGCGCATCAGGCCGAGTTGCGCGGCCGGGTTCCACAAGACCGCGCCGCCCGCTTCGCCCGACGCCGGGTCGTCCGTGGCCGACCAGGGGATGACCCGCGTGCCGGGCCGCGCCTCCAGCTCCGCCAGCAGCTGCGCCGGCGCGACGCCGGGCTCGCCCGGCTGCTCCGCCGGCCACCAGCCCAGCACCGCCAGCACCAGCGCGGCCGCGGCGGCGAGCCAGCCGCCCCGCGCGGCTGCCGTCCGGGGCCGCTCCGGCAAACGGCTCACCGTGGCGGCTGGACGCTTGAACCAGGCCTCGGCATCGGCCTCCACGCGGCCGCGCAGCTCGGCCGGCATCGGCTCGATACGCAGGCCGGCCAGCGTGATGGAGGCCGCCACGCGCTCGATCTCTTCGCCTTCGAAGTCCGGGTACTGGCTGCTGAACTGTTCCAATTCTTCCTGCTCTGCGGGGCTGAGCCCCTCGATCACGCGGGCGGCCAGCAATTCCTGGTATCGGTCGTCTTGCGGGACGGGCTGGGCCATCAGTGGCTCTCCGCCGGACCGCCCACACTGTCCACCTGCATCAGTTCGCGCACCTTGATCAGGCCGCGACGCATCTGCGTCTTCACCGTGCCCAGCGGCATCCCGGTGACGTCCGCGATCTCGCTGTGGCTCAGGCCCTGCAGCAATCCGAGCTCGAGCACGCGCTGCTGCGCCGGCTTCAGCTGCACCACCGCCTTGGCCGCCAGGGCCGCCTCGCTGGCGGTCTCGCCCTCGGCGCTGTTGGTCGCGGCCAGCTCGAAACCCGGCGCGTCCACGTCTTCCATGCGCGGCTCGCGACCCTGCCGCCGGATCCTGTCGATCAGGCGGCGACGGGCGATCATGGCGACGAACAGCGTCTCTGAGCCCTTGCTCTCGTCATAGCGCGAGGCGCTTTTCCAGATGTCGAGGAAGATCTCCTGGGTGGCGTCCTCCGCGTCTGCGGGGTTGTAGCAGGAACGCCGGGCGAGCGACCACACCAGTCCGCCGAACTGGTCCATCACTTCCTTGACCGCGCCGCTGTCGCCATTGGCCACTCTTTTTAAGAGGGACTCCGCC
>DATFKW010000068.1:0-16820 GCA_035268405.1 Gammaproteobacteria bacterium | reverse complement strand
TCGCGCGTCGAGTAGACCCAGATCGAGCTGTTGTAGCTCTCGTTGACCTTGGTGTAGGCGAGCCACTGGCTGTCCGGCGACCAGGTGTACTGCGTCAGGTTGCGGAAAGAACCGTTGGTGTGGCGGGTGGTGTCCACCTGGCGGACGCGGCCGCTGTCGACATCCACGATGTTGAGGCTGTTGGCGCGGTCGGCAAAGGCCAGCTTTTTCGAATCGGGAGACCACTTGGGCGGAAAGCGCCACGCGTGGCCGTCACTGGTCACCTGGCGCGGCTCGCCGCTGCCGTCCTGGGCGCGGACGTAGATCTCGTACTCGCCGGTGGCGTCCGACAGGTAGGAAATCCACTTGCCGTCCGGGGACCAGGCGACGCTGATTTCGCGCGCTGTCGGCGTGCGCGAGAGATTGCGGATCTCGCCGTGCTCGGCCGGCGCGGTGAAGATTTCGCCGCGGGCGCCGAACACCGCGCGCTCGCCGGCGGGCGAAACGTCGAAGCTCTCGATCTGGGCCTTGACGTTCTTGAAGGACGGCAGCGCATGCGGCCGGTCGCCGCGCACCTCGATGGGAACACGCCGGGTCTCGCCCTCCGCCGGATCATGCAGCCAGATGTAGCCGCCATTCTCGAACACGATGCGTTGGCGGTCCGAGCTGGGCCACAGGACGTCGAAATCCTCGAAATCCGTGACCTTGCGGACATTGGAGCCGTCCATCGCCATGACGAACAGGTTGAGCGTGTGTTCCCGGTCGGAGGCCCAGTAGATGCGGCCGTCCACCCACAACGGCTGGTTGTCGGTGCCGACGAAGTCGGTCAGCTGGCGAGAGGTGTTGTTCGCGAGGTCATAGGTCCACACGTCCTGCGCGCGGCCGCCCCGGTGCCGTTTCCAGGTGCGGAACTCGCGGTCGATAGGCGTGTAGACGTAGGTCTGGCCGTCGCCGGACAGCATTCCCCCGCCGGTTTCCGGCGGCCCCAGCCGCCTGGGCATGCCGCCCTCGAAAGGCACCAGCAGGGGCACGCCCACGCGCTGTCCGTAAGGCGTGCGGTTGGCGCGCACCAGCACGTGCTGGCCGTCGGGCGTCCAGTCCAGCACGCGGTAGTCCGTCCCGCCGCGCGGCGGCATCGGGCCCACGTCGGTGTAGAAGGTCAACTGGCGCGGCTCGCCCCCGGCCGTGGGCATCACCCAGACCTGGCGCGTTCCGGAGTACTCGGCGGAGTAGGCGAGCCAGCGCCCGTCCGGCGAAAACTTCGGGTAAAGCTCCTGGCCCTCGTCGGAAGTCAGGCGCTGCGCGATCCCGCCCGTCGCAAACGCGGTGTAGATATCCCCGCCGTAGACGAAGGCGACCTGGTCGCCGTGGATGTCGGGGAAGCGCAACAGCCGGGTGTCCTCGGCCATGAGCGGGGACGCGCCGAGCAGCGCAAGCACCAGGAACAGCAAAGATCGCATGCCTAACCTCCGGGGGAACTGAAGCCGTATTCTAACCGTGATGGGCGCCGCGCCCTCAAATGATGGTCTTTTTGCCGGAATCGCCGAAGAAGCTGTCGGCGAGCAGGATGACCGCGCCCACCGTGATTGCGGCATCCGCCACGTTGAACGCGGGGAAGTACCACTGGTGCCAGTGAAAACTCAGGAAATCCACCACGTGGCCGCGGAACAGCCGGTCGATCACGTTGCCCACCGCGCCGCCCACGATCAGCGCCAGCGCCGCCGCCAGCCAGCCCTGCCCCCGGCGGGGCAACCGGCTCAGCCAGACGCACACCAGGCCGGTCACCGCCGCCGCGATGGCGACGAAGAACCAGCGCTGCCAGCCGCCCGCCGAAGCGAGAAAGCTGAAAGCCGCGCCCGTGTTGTGCAGGTGCGTGAGGCCGAACACCGGCAGCAGTTCGATGCGCTCGTACAGCGGCATGTTCAGGACCACGGACGCCTTCGTCAGCTGGTCGGCCAGCACGACGAAGGCCGACAGCCACAGCCACGGCAGGGCGCTGCGCGCCGTTTTCGACGGTCTTTCCGCCGCCCCGCCGGATTCGCTCATGCCCATCGCCGTTGCTCGCCCTCGCCGCTCACGTTGGCGGCGCAACGGCCGCAGATTTCCGGGTGCGCGGGATCGGCGCCCACGTCGGGCCGGCGGTGCCAGCAGCGCGCGCATTTCGTATGCCCGGTGGGTATCACCTGGGCATAGATCCCGCCTTCGAAACCTTCCAGCTCGACGGCGTCGTCGGGACGCGCCTCCAGCGGTTTCACGGAAGCTTCCGAGGTCAGCAGCAGAAAGCGCAGCTCCTCGCCCGGGCGGCGCAGCTTTTCGGCCAGCGCGGGCGCAGCGTAGAGCACCAGCTCGGCATCCAGCGAGGCCCCGATGTCGCCCCTGGCGCGCAACGCTTCCAGCTCGCGCGCCACCCCCTCGCGCACGGCGTGCACCAGCGGCCAGTCGGGGTCCTCGTCGCGCAGCGGCGCCTCCGGGAACTCGTGCCAGCCGGACAACAACACGGACTCCGGCCGCCCACCGGGCAGGCTGGCCCAGATCTCCTCAGCGGTGAAGGCGAGCACCGGCGCCAGCCAGCGCACCATGGCCTCGGCGACGTGGTACATGGCCGTCTGCGCCGAGCGGCGCGGATGGCCGTCCGCGGGCGTGGTGTAAAGGCGGTCCTTGAGCACGTCCAGGTAGAAACCGCCCATGTCCACGACACAGAAGTTGTGCACCTTCTGGTAGATCTGGTGGAACTCGTAATCGCGGTAGGCGCCGAGGATCTCGTTCTGCAGGGCGGCGGTGCGCGCGATCGCCCAGCGGTCCAGTGCGATCATCTGTTCCGGCGCCACGGCGTGCGCCACGGGGTCGAAGCCGTGCAGGTTGCCCAGCAGGAAACGCGCGGTGTTGCGCATGCGGCGGTAGGAATCCGACATGCGCTTGAGGATCTCGTCGGAGACGCTGATCTCGCCGCGGTAATCGGTGGCCGCCACCCAGAGCCGCAGAATGTCGGCGCCGAGCGTGTCGAACACCTTCTGCGGGGCGATCACGTTGCCCAGGCTCTTGGACATCTTGCGGCCCTTTTCGTCCACGGTGAAACCGTGCGTCAGGACCGCGCGATAAGGCGCCTCGCCGTGCATGGCCACCGAGGTCAGCAGGGAACTCTGGAACCAGCCGCGATGCTGGTCGGATCCCTCCAGGTACAGGTCGGCCGGAAAGCCGACCTCATCGCGGGTGGCGCTGAGGCAGTGGTGCATCAGCCCGGAATCGACCCACACGTCCATGATGTCGGTGACTTTCTCGTAGCGCGATGCCGACCCGCCCAGCAGCTCGGCGGGTTCCAGGTCCCACCAGGCGTCGATGCCGTGTCGCTCGACGCGGGCGGCGACCTCTTCCAGCAAGCGCACGGACTCGGGGTGCGGCTCGCCGCTGTCGCGATCGACGAACAGCGCGATGGGCACGCCCCAGCTGCGCTGGCGCGAGATGCACCAGTCCGGACGGCCCTCGACCATCGACCGGATGCGCTTCTCGCCCCAGCCCGGCATCCATTGCACGCTGGAGATCGCCTGCAGCGCCTGCTCGCGCAGGCCGGCGCGCTCCATGCCGATGAACCACTGCGGGGTGGCGCGGAAGATCAGCGGCGTCTTGTGCCGCCAGCAATGCGGGTAGCTGTGTTGCATGTCTGCATGGCGCAGCAGGGCGCCGCGCTCTTCCAGCAGCTCGACCAGCACGGGGTTGGCCTCGAACACGTTCAGCCCGGCGACCGCCGGCGTATCTTCCCGGAAGCGGCCGTCGTCGCCGACCGGGTTTTCCACCGCAAGGTCATAGCGCCGGCCGACGATGAAGTCGTCATGACCGTGTCCCGGCGCGGTATGCACCGCCCCGGTGCCCGCCTCCACCGTGACGTGATCGCCCAGGATCACCGGCACTTCGCGGTCCAGGTAAGGATGGCGCAGCCGCAGGCCTTCCAGCGCGGCGCCGCGGCACACCGCCAGCTCCTCGAAGTGCTCGATGCCCCAGCGGCGGGTCGCCTGCGACAGCAGGTCCCGCGCCAGCACGATCCGCTCCCGGCCGGCCGGTCCCTCGAAGCTGATCAGCGCGTACTCGAGCTCCGGGTGCAGCGCCACCGCCTGGTTGGCGGGCAGGGTCCACGGCGTGGTGGTCCAGATCGGGATGGACGCCGGGCCCTCGGGCCGGCTGCGGGCGTCGCCGCCGAAGGCGTCCAGCAGGGCGTCCGCGTCCACCACCCGGAAACGCACGTCGATCGCGGGCGAGCGCTTGTCGGCGTACTCGACCTCGGCCTCGGCCAGCGCCGAGCCGCAGTCGAGACACCAGTGGACCGGCTTGAAGCCCTTGTAGATATGTCCCTGCTCCAGGATTTTCGCGAAGGCCCGCAGCTGCTCGGCCTCGTAGGCCGGATCCATGGTCAGGTAGGGGCGGTCCCAGTCGCCGAGGATGCCGAGCCGCTGGAAGTCCTTGCGCTGGCCGTCCACCTGCGCGCGCGCGAAGCGCCGGCAGGCCTCGCGGAACTCGCGGGCATCGAGTTTCGCGCCCGCCGGGCCGTGCTCGCGTTCCACCACCAGCTCGATGGGCAGCCCGTGGCAATCCCAGCCCGGAATATAAGGTGCGTCGCAGCCGTCCAGGGTGCGCGAGCGGATCGCGATGTCCTTGAGCACCTTGTTGACGCAGTGGCCAAGGTGGATGTCGCCGTTCGCATAGGGCGGCCCGTCGGGCAGCAGGAAGGCCGGGCGACCCCTGGCCGCCTCGCGCAGCTTCCCGTACAGGTCGCGCGCCTGCCAGTCGGCCAGCATGCCGGGCTCCCGCTTCGCCAGGCCCGCGCGCATCGGGAAATCCGTCTGCGGCAGGTTCAGCGTGTCCTTGTAATCAGCCACCTTCTCTCCTTCATTCAATAGCCGGCGTCCGCCAGCACGCGCCGGGCGAGCTCGGCATCCCGGCGCATCTGCGCCACCAGGGCCTGCGTGTTCTCGAAGCGTTGCTCGTCCCGCAACCGCGCCACGAACTCGACGGAAATCCTGCGACCGTACAGATTGCCCGAAAAATCGAACAAGTGTGCCTCCAGCAGGGGCTCGGTGCCATCCACGGTCGGCCGCACGCCCAGATTGGCCACGGCGGGCCAGGGACGGTCGGCGACGCCGACCACCCGCACCGCGAACACGCCCGTCACCGGCAACACCCGCCGCCCGGGGCGCAGGTTGGCCGTCGGGAAACCGAGCGAGCGCCCCAGGCGCCGGCCCTCAATGACCCGGCCGGTCATGGCGTAATGCCGTCCCAGGAGCCGGGTCGCGAGCGCGAGATCGCCCGCCGCCAGCGCGGCACGCACCGCGGTGCTGCTCACCCGCACGCCCTCGACGATGCGCGTCGGCGTCTCCTCTACGGTGAAACCGTGCTCGCGGCCGGCCGCCTCGAGCATGGAAAAATCTCCCGCCCGGTCACGGCCGAAGCGGAAGTCGTCGCCGATCACGAGGTGGCGCGTGCCGAGGCCCGCGACCAGGTACTCGTCGATGAAACGCGTAGCGGGCAACTGCGACATGGCGCGGTCGAAGCGCGCGCAGAACAGGCGATCCACGCCCCGTGCCCGCAGCGCCAGGAATTTTTCCCTGAACCTGGCCAGCCGTGGCGGCGCGGCCGCACCCATGAAGAACTCGCGCGGCGTCGGCTCGAAGCTCATCACCAGCGCCGGCGC
The DNA here is from genome assembly GCA_035268405.1 of Gammaproteobacteria bacterium. GTDB lineage: Bacteria > Pseudomonadota > Gammaproteobacteria > Steroidobacterales > XN24 > XN24. The sequence continues at coordinate 11,161 of DATFKW010000068.1, read as the reverse complement.
GCCCAGCGCGCGGGCGCGGTCCATGAGCCGCGCGAGCACCGCCTGGTGACCGAGGTGCAGGCCGTCGAAGTTGCCAATGGTGACCGCGCATCCCCGGTGGCCGGGATGCAGGTTGTGCTTTCCCCGAATCAGTTCCAAGTCCGCATCCCTGGCCTGGGCGCGCAGGGCGCGCCAAAAGACCCCGGATTATACGGAATGGCGGGCGCCTGGCGCGCCGGTGTCGCTGCGCAGCTGGGCCGGCCGCAGACCCAGGGCCCAGAGCGCGACCAGGTAAACCGCCAGCCCCAGCGCGATGCATCCCGCCAGGCGCAGCGCGCGCAGGTGCCATTCGGCCGCCAGCCACGCCTCGAGGGGGCCCGCCGCGAACCACAGGACCACGCCCATGGCGACGTTCGCCAGCAGCACCCGCGCCAGCAGCGCGCCCCAGCCCGCGCCCCGGGTGTAGATGCCGGTGTTGCGCAGGCCGCGATAGAGCGCGCTGGCGTTGTAGATCGCCGCCAGGCCGGTGGCCGCCGCCAGCCCGGCATGCGCGCCCGGCACCTTCAACAGGATCATCGGCACGACGAAGATCGCGTTCAGGCCGATGTTGACGAACATCGCCCGGATGCTGATGCGCACCGGCGTGCGGATGTCCTGGCGGCTGAAGTAGCCCGGCGACAGGACCTTCACCAGCGTGAAGCCGACCAGCGCGACCGAGTACGCCATCAGGCTCAGGCTGGCCATGCGCACGTCGCCGTCCGAAAAACGGCCGTACTGGAACAGCGTCGCCAGCATGGGGCCGGCCAGCAGGAACAGGCCCACGGCGGCCGGCAGCGCGATCAGGAGGACCAGCTTCATCGCCCAGTCCAGCGTGGCCGAAAAGGCGGCCATCGACTGCTCGGCATGACGGCGTGACAGGCCCGGCAGGATGACCGTGGCCAGCGCGATGCCGAAGACGCCCAGCGGAAACTCGAGCAGGCGGTCGGAATAATAGAGCCAGCTGATGCTGCCGGTCACCAGGAAAGAGGCGATCACGCGGTCCACGATCAGGTTGATCTGCGCCACCGAGGAGCCGAGCAGCGCCGGCAGCATCAGCCGGCCGATCTGCCGCACGCCGGGATGGCTCCAGCCCCAGCGCGGCCGCGGCACCAGCCGCAACGCCCGCAGGAAAGGCAGCTGGAAGGCCAGCTGGACCACGCCGGCGACCAGCACCCCGACGGCCACGCCGATCACCGGCTGTTCGAAACGCGGGGACAGCCACAGGGCCGCGGCGATCAGCACCAGGTTGAGGAAAACCGGGGTGAAGGCCGGCACGCCGAACTTGCCGTAGGTGTTGAGGATGCCGCCGGCCAGCGCCGTCAGGGATATGAAGAACAGGTACGGAAAGGTCAGGCGCAGCATGTCGCTGCCCAGCGCCAGTTTTTCCGGCTCCTGCAGGTAGCCGGGCGCGAACAGCATGATGAACAGGGGGGCCGCCAGCACGCCGGCGAGCGTCACTATAAAGAGTGCCACGCCCAGCGTGCCCGTGACCCGGTCCACCAGCGCCCGGACCTCATCGTGAGGCCGCTGCGACTGGTATTCGGACAACACCGGCACGAAAGCCTGGGAAAAGGCGCCTTCCGCGAACAGCCGGCGCAGGAAGTTCGGGATCTGGAAGGCGACCACGAACACGTCCATGCCGGTGCCGGCGCCGAACAGCCGCGCGAACACCACGTCGCGCGCGAAACCGAGCACGCGCGAGGCGAGTGTGTTGCCGCCGACGATGGTGGTGGAGCGGGCGTGACTCATTTCAGTCCGGCCGACTGATATTGCGGGGCATCATAGACGGAAGCGTGGGGCCGGGGCGAGGACCGGCGGCGGCCGCAGGCCGGGTGACGCGCTGGGGAATGCCTCTCATTATCAATTGCGTGAGTAGTATTCCTGATTGGACTCACAGCACCCTCGACCCAATATATCGCGTGAGCACACCGTCCAGGGAGTCCCACGAAGGACAGGTGCGGAGTGCAGATACATGGGGAAGCGCTTTAAATCCCGCGGAGGGAACAATGAAATCTAAATGTACACTCGCAGCGACCGTTGCGCTCGCTGCCTTTCTAGGCCTCGCCGGCTGTGAAGGCGACGATGGCAATCCGGGCCCCGCAGGCCCACAAGGACCTGAAGGCCCCGTAGGCGAACAGGGACCTCCCGGGGAAGACGCGGCCGCAGTGCCAATCGAAACCTGCAACGTCTGCCACAGCGAAGGCTCGTTTGCCTCGGCTTCTGATAACCATGAACTGATGGGGCAGGGCGAATTTGCCGATTTCGTGGTGACCGAGGACGGTACCGACATACAGCTCGACTTTACTGTGACTCTCGACGGCGAACCCGCCGTGGGTGCCGCCTATTATCGTTCCTACTGCTGGGATGGCACAGCGCGCGTTCAGATCAAGGGTCGTAACGACCCCGTCGAGCCCGGCACCTTCTTTGATGACGGGACCGGCGGCTACACGGTCATCCTTCCCGGCGCCGTCGAAAGCTGCCTGACCACAAATCCGAATGCCCGTTTCCTGGCGATCCTCCAGGTCGGCGCGGAAGAGCTCGAGATCGCGGCGGTAGGCGACTACCCGGCAGCCATCCCGCTGGATGGACTGGCGAGCAACCAGTCGTGCATCAATTGCCATGGCGAGAGCGGCGAAGTCGGGCGGTTTGCGCCTGATAACCGCGGCGGCCATTACTCGGCGCCGATGAGCGTGGACGCCTGCGTGGTCTGCCACATCAAGGACAATCCGGCGACGCCGGATGACGACGAACGTCCTTCATACGGCCAGATCGCCGAAATCATCCACGGCATCCACAACTCGCACAACTTCCCGGATGGCGAGTTCGTGTCGCGGCGTGACACCACCTATGACGTCACCTACCCCACCTACATGACGAACTGCAGCGTCTGCCACAGCGACGACAACGTCGTGCCGGCGGTAGAAGTGTCCGCGCTTGCGGCCGCGAACGCCATGCCGGTCGCGGGTGACGGCGGCTGCTTCACCTGCCACGGCGGCATGGACGGCTTCGACTTCACCGGCCTGGAATTCCACCTGGACATTCCTGACCCGGGCACGGCCGACTGCCAGCAATGCCATGTGGACGGCGGCATCGCGCGCGCAACCGTGGCTGCATACCACAACGGTATCGAGACCGAGCGCGGCGGCATCATCTTTGATGGCGCCGACACGTCGGTCACGGAAGGCGCGAAGATCGACTGGCAGATCACCGGCGTCGAAGACGACGGCACCAACCTGTCGATCTCCTGGACGGCCACGTACGACGGCGTAGGGGTCGACCCCTGTAACGCCACGGCCGGCGCTGCTGCCCCGGTGTTCTTCGCCGACGGCGAAGGCAACCTGAGCATCCTGCGCAACTACGCCCAGGGCGGTGACTACATCCTCGGGACCAACCCGGATTCCGCCGGCCAGCCCGGCAGCTCCCCGGGTGTCACGACGGACAACACCACCTGCGCCAGCAACGTGGCGACCACCGTGGTTCCGGTCGAAGAGACCGACGCCATGTATGGCCGCGTGGCCATCCAGGGCAAGCCGCGTCTGCCGAGCGTTCTCGGTGGCGGCGAGCTGATGGCGGTTCGTGCCTTCACGCCGACCTACGACTACATCGTGGGTGAGGGTGGCGCGGCGCCTGAGCGTCGTGCGGTCGTCGACAGCGGCGAGTGCCTGCAGTGCCATGTCGGTTCGATGTACCAGCATGGTGGCAACCGTGTTGACAACGTCGACATGTGCTACCTGTGCCACAACAGCGCCGCCAACGACGAGTACGTTCGTGTCGACACCTTCGACGTGGACGCCTCTGAGGCGTACGACGGCAAGGTCGGCCAGAACTTCGGCATGAAGGAAATGCTGCATGCCGTCCATTCGGCCGGTGAGACCGGTGCGCCGATCGTGATCTATCGCGGTCGTGGCATCTACGGCTGGGGCGAGAGCACGGACTTGCTGCCCAACTGGCCGGGCTCGGGTCGTTTCCCGGTGTTTGGCTCGGATGACGGCACGGGGAACCCCGTGGAACAGAACCATACGTTCCACACCCCGACCTATCCGCGTGCGCTGAACGCCTGTGGCGCCTGCCACGTGGAAGGCTTCGCCATCCTGCCTGATGCGACCAAGGCCATGGCCTCGACCATCGCAGCAGGCGAGGCGCCTTTCGGCAACCAGCTGGACGACGTGCTCGAGGGTGCCCAGACATCCTCCTGCGTGACGTGTCACAGGGGCGACATCGATGGCGTGTATGACCCGACCGACGAGGCTGCCGTGAAGGGCCACGCGTATCAGAACGGCTGGTTCCCGCAGGAATTCCCTGAGGGCCGCCAGACGATCATTGATTCGGTGAAGTAATACTGAGGTGAACGGGGTGGGCCGCAAGGCCCGCCCCACACCACCAAGAAGAAAAAATGACGGCCGGGAGATTACTCTCCCGGCCGTTTTTTTATCCCGCTCAGGCTTTAGATCCGGATGACTCTGCGGGCCTGGATGGCGCGAGAGTGGACTGGCAGTGAACCGGCTCAGCGCCGCCGTGCGGCGAGCTGGACCAGCAGGTCTTCGAGGGACAGGCCGCGAATGCGCAACAGCACCAGCAGGTGGAACAGCAAGTCGGCCGATTCGCTCGCCAGGCCGTCGTCGTCCCGGGTAACCGCCGCCAGCGCCGTCTCCACGCCCTCCTCGCCCACCTTCTGCGCGGCCCGCGCCACGCCCGCCGCCGCCAGCCTGGCCACGTAGCTGTCCTCGGGCTTCTGCGCTAGCCTCGCATCGATCACCGTTTGCAAGGCGTCGAGCAGGCCGGCCGGCGTGTCCTCGCCGAAGCAGCTGGTGGTGCCGAGGTGGCAGGTGGGGCCCGCCGGCTCGGCGCGCAGCAGCAGCGTGTCGGCGTCGCAGTCCAGCCGGATGTCGATGACGCGCAGCGTGTTTCCGGAGGTTTCGCCTTTGCGCCACAGCCGCTGCTTGCTGCGGCTGAAGAACACCGCTTCACCGCCGCTGACGGTGGCCGCGTAGGCCTCGCGGTTCATATAGCCCAGCATCAGCACACGGCCCGAAGTCGCGTCCTGCACGATGGCCGGCACCAGGTTGCCGCACTTGGCCCAGTCGATGGCCTCGGCTGACGGCGCGTTCATTGCCTCACCTCGATGCCGTCGCGCGCCAGGCGCTGCTTGAGTTCCGGAATCGCGATCTGGCCGGAATGGAATACCGTCGCCGCCAGCGCGCCGTCCACCCGCGCGCGATGAAACACCTCCACGAAATGTTCCGGCGCGCCCGCGCCGCCCGAGGCGATCAGCGGCACCAGGCAGCTCTCGCGCACTGCGGCCAGCTGCTCGATGTCATAGCCGTCGCGCACGCCGTCCGAGTCCATGCAGTTGAGCACGATCTCGCCCGCCCCGCGCGCCTGCACCTCCTGGACCCAATCCAGCGTCGTCCGACGACCGTACCGGGTGCGCTCCGGGTCGCCGGTGTGGCTGGCCACCCGCCAGGTGCCCTCCTCGCGCCGGCTGTCGATGCCGATGACCACGCACTGGCTGCCGAAACGGCGTGCCAGCTTGTCGATCAGCCCGGGATCCTCCAGCGCCGGCGTGTTCACGCTGATCTTGTCGGCGCCATCGGCGAGGACCGCCTCGGCCGCCGCGAGGTCGCGTATCCCGCCCGCCACGCAGAAGGGGATGTCCAGCAGCTCCGCCACGCGCGTCACCCAGCTGCGATCGACCGTGCGGCCGCCCGGGCTGGCGCTGATGTCATAGAACACCAGCTCGTCGGCGCCCTCGTTACGGTAGCGGCCGGCCAGTTCCAGGATTCCGCCCATGTCGCGGTGGTCGCGGAAGCGCACGCCCTTGACGACGCGCTCGCCGCGCACGTCCAGGCAGGGGATTATGCGTTTTGCAAGAATGAGCGGATCTCCTCGTCCGTAATGCGGCCGTCGAGCAGCGCCTTGCCGATAATGGCGCCCGTTGCGCCGGTGTGGCGCAGGCTTTGCAGGTCCGCAAGGTCACGCACGCCGCCGGAGGCCTGCAGCGCGACGCCGGGAAAGCGCTGGGCGCATTCGGCGTAGAGCTCGAAGTTCGGGCCCGTCATGGCGCCGTCGCGCGCCACATCGGTGCACAGCAGGTGCCGCAACCCGGCCTGCAGGTAAATGTCGATTGCGTCCCACAGGGACAGGCCCGCGTCCTCGGTCCAGCCCCGCGTGCGCAGCCACGGCACGCCGGCTTCATCCAGCTGCACGTCGAAAGCGAGCACCAGCCGCTCGGGCCCGAAGTCCCGGAACCAGTCGCGCACCATCTCCGGGCGCTCGGCGGCGGCGCTGCCGATCACGACCCGGCCCGCGCCGAGCGCCAGCATGGCCTCCACGTCGGTGCGCTCGCGGATACCGCCGCCGACCTGGATGCGGCCGCCTGCAAGGCCGGCCATGCGCTCTATGGTGGCGCGATTGCCGCCGGCGCCGTCGCGCGCGCCGTCCAGGTCCACCACGTGGACCCAGTCCACGCCCAGCGACAGGTAACGTGCTGCGAGCGCCTCCGGCTGCGCCTCGTATTCCGAAACGCGGTCGAAGCGGCCCTGGTAAAGGCGCACGCAGCGGCCGTCCTTGAGGTCGATGGCAGGAATGGGTATCAGCGGCATGGCAGTCGGGCCTGGCTCGGGTTCAAAGTGCTAGAAAGTTGGCAAGCACGCGCGCCCCGGCCGGCCCGGAACGCTCCGGGTGGAACTGCGCGCCATGGAAGTTCGCGCGCGAGACCATGGCAGTGAACTCGCCGCCGTAATCCGCCACCGCCACCGTGTCGGTGCCCGTGGGCGCGGCATAACTGTGCACGAAGTAGAAATGAGTCGCGGCCGGCAGCGCCTCGAATAACGGGCAGCCGGTGTCGAGGCTGGTCAGGTTCCATCCCATGTGCGGCACGGGCCGGTCGGGCGCGCCCTGCAGCCGGCGCACCGATCCGGGCACCACGCCCAGGCATTCGCGCCCACCGTCCTCTTCGGAGGACTCGAACAGCAGCTGCATGCCCAGGCAAATACCGAGCACAGGCTGGCTCAGCCCGCGCATGAGGTCCGCCAGGCCGGCGGACTCGAGCCGGTCCATCGCCTGGGCGGCCGCCCCCACGCCCGGCAGGAACACGTGGCTGGCCGCCTTGATCAGTGCCGGGTCGTCGGTGAGGGGCGCGGCGCAGCCCAGCCGGCCGAGCGCAAAGCGCAGCGAGCTGATGTTGGCGCCGCCGGAATCGACGATCACCGGGCCGCCGGCGGTCACGCGAGCATCCCCTTGGTGGACGGCACGCCGCCGCCCTCCTGCCGGAAGGCCTCGCGCAACGCGCGGCCCAGCGCCTTGAAAGCGCCTTCCACCTGGTGGTGATCGTTTTCTCCCTCCAGGCGCACGTGGATGGAGGCACGCATGCTGTCGGCCAGCGAGCGGAAAAAGTGCGGCACCAGCTCGGTGGGCAACTCGCCGACGCGTTCGCGGCGGAACGCGCCCTCGAAGACCAGGTAGGGCCGCCCGCCGAGGTCCACGATCACCTCGGCGCGGGTCTCGTCCATGGGCAGCACGAAGCCATAGCGGCGCAGTCCGCGCCGCGCGCCCAGCGCCTTGCGCAATGCCTCGCCCAGCGCGAGCGACACGTCCTCCACGGTGTGGTGCTCGTCCACGTGCAGGTCGCCGCTGCACTCCAGCTCCAGCGCGAAGCCGCCGTGTTTCGCCACCTGCTCCAGCATGTGGTCGTAATAACCGATCCCGGTGCGGATCCGCGCCGGGCTGTCCGCGTCGTCCAGGTCCACATGCACCCGGATGCGCGTCTCGGCCGTCTCGCGGGTCACCGTGGCGCGCCGCAGGCCGTCCAGGATCCGCCGCGCGATCTCCGGCCAGCTCATGCTCCCTGCCTCGCCCGTGCCCACTTTCAGACCGGTCAGCCCCAGGTTGGCGGCGAACTCGAGATCGGTGTCGCGGTCGCCGATGACGAAACTGCGCTCCATGTCGGGCGGGTGCTCCGCGACGAAACGGGTCAACAGTCCGGTTCCCGGTTTCCGGCAGGCACAGCCCGCGTCCGGGAAGTGGGGACAGATGAACTCCGCCTCGAAACGGATCCCCTGGCTGGCAAACAGGCCGAGGATGAAGTCGTGCGCGCGACGGAAATGCGTTTCCGGGAAAGCGTCGGTGCCGCGGCCGTCCTGGTTGCTGACCAGCACCAGGCGGTATCCGGCCTCGACCAGCCGCAGTAACGCGGGCACGACGCCCGGCAGCAGGCGCACCTTTGCGACATCGTCGACCTGCTGGTCCGGCGGCTCGTGCACCAGCGTGCCGTCGCGATCGATGAACAGCAGCAGCGCCCTATCCATGCAGCACCTTGCCGGCGCGCGAGGGGCGTGACTGTGCCGAGCGACTCCGTCTCCGGGTCGCCGGCAAGGCCGCGAGCGCACGCAGCAGCTTGCGGTTCTCGGCGGCCGTGCCGACGGTGATGCGCAGGCAACCCGCAAGGCGCTGCTGGCGGCTGAAATCGCGCACCAGGATGCGCGCCGCCTCGCAGGCATGCAGGGCCGCGTCCGCGTCGGCGAACCGCACCAGCAGGAAATTCCCCTCGCTGGGCCAGACCCGGCGCACGGCCGGCAGGCCCTGCAGTTCCCCGGCAAGGCGCTCGCGCCGCCGCAGCACGCCGGCGGTGCGGCGCCGGGCGGCGGCCAGTTCCCGCGGCTGCAGGCGGCGCAGGGCGGCCTCCGTGGCCAGCGAGGGCAAGGGATAAGGCGGCGCCAGCGCCCGCAGCCGGAGCACCAGCGCCGGATCCGCCAGCAACGCGCCCACGCGCGCGCCGGCCAGGCCCCATGCCTTGGAAAGCGTGCGCAGCAGGACGAGGTTCGGCAGGTCCGCCAGCTGCTCGACGAGGCCGGGGCCGCGCGCGAACTCCGCGTAGGCCTCGTCCGCCACCACCACGCTGCGGCCGTCCAGGGCGCGGCAGATGCGCGCCACGGCTTCTGCCGGCACGCGGCTGCCGGTGGGGTTGTTGGGCGAGCACAGGAACACCAGCTTGACGCCCTCCGCGGCGGCCGACAGCACGCCGGGCACGTCCACCCCGAAACCGCGGTTCAGCGGCACCTCCACGACCCGCGCGCCCTGCAGCCTTGCGGCCACCGCGTACATGCCGAAAGTCGGCGGGCACACCAGCACGGCGTCTTCGCCCGCCCGGCAGAAGGCGCGCACCAGCAGGTCGATGGCGTCGTCGCTGCCGCGGGTCATCAGGACTGCCTCAGGGACCACGCCGTAGAGGGCCGCGAGGGCGTCGGAGAGCGCCGCAGGCCTCGGATCGGGGTAACGGTTGAGCCCGTCCTCCGTGGCATCCCATGCGGCCCGCCAGGAGGACTCGTTGGCATGCAGCCGCGCCACGCCGCGACGCGGCGAAGCGGCGTGATAAGCCGTGAAGTCCCTCAGGTCCGGCCGCAACAGGTGACTGACCCCGCTCATTCGGCGCCCTCGTCGCCGGCGGCGGCGCGCGGCGGCTCGGCCAGCGCCTCCAGCCGCAGCTGCACGGCCAGGGCATGGGCGTCCAGCCCCTCCAGCTCCGCCAGCGTCCTCGTGACCGGGCCGATGCCGCGGAAGCCTTCCGCACTCGCCTGCTGCACCGAGATGGCCAGCTGGAAGTCGCTCACCGACAGGCCGCTCCAGGCGCGCGCATAGCCGTAGGTCGGCAACACGTGGTTCGTGCCGCTGCAGTAATCGCCCAGCGATTCCGGCGTCCAGTCACCGAGGAACACCGAGCCGGCGACCTCGATCCGCTCCAGCCAGCGCTCCGCCTCCGGCACCTGCACGATGAGATGTTCCGGCGCATAAAAGTTGCTGATCGCGAAGCATTCCTCCAGCCCGTCCGCCAGCACCACGCGGGCATGGGAAAGCGCCTCGCGCGCCGTGGCATTGCGCGGCAGGACGCTGAGCTGCGCCTCTATCGCGACCTCCACCGCGTCGGCCAGCGCCGCCGAGGTCGTCACCAGAACCACCTGCGAATCCGCGCCGTGTTCCGCCTGCGACAACAGGTCGGCCGCGACGAACTCGGGATCGGCGCGCCCGTCCGCGATGACCAGCACCTCCGAAGGGCCCGCCGGCAGGTCGAGCGCCGCGCCGTCGGGGTCGCGCGAGACCTGCAGCTTCGCCTCCGTCACCCAGGCGTTGCCGGGCCCGTAGATCTTGTCCACCGCGGGGACCGACCGGGTGCCGTAAGCCATGGCCGCGACCGCCTGGGCGCCGCCGGCCAGGTAGACCTCGTCGACGCCGCAGTAGCGCGCCGCGGTCAACACGGCGGGATCGGCCCGGCCGTTCGACTGCGGCGGCGTGCACAGGATGCGCCGCGGGCAGCCGGCCAGCGCGGCGGGCACCGCGAGCATGATGACCGTGGAAGGCAAGGGGGCGGTGCCTGCCGGCACGTAGAGTCCTACCGCCCGGATCGGCCGCGTGACACGCCTGCAAATGACACCCGGCATGGTTTCCACCACCACCGGCTCGGCCACCTGGGCCGCGTGAAAGGCGCGCACGTTCTCGATGGCGGTGCGCAGGGCGGCGCGTTGCTGCTCGCTCAGGGCGGCTTCCGCCGCCTCGAACTCCGGCGCCGGCACGCGCAGGGCGGCGAGCTTCACGCCGTCGAAACGCTCGGCAAAACGGAACAGCGCGTCGTCACCGTCGCGTCGCACCTCGGCAATGATGCGCGCGGTGTCGTCGGACAGGCTTTCGCGCCGGCCGGCCTCGGGGCGGGCCAGCGCCGCGCGCCGGCCGGGCTCGTCGAGTTCGGACCAGCGGTATCGGCTCAGGCTCAGGTCCAGGTTCAGGTTCGGCTCAGGCAAGCATCTTCTCCACGGGCAGGACCAGCATCGAACTCGCGCCGGCAGCCTTCAGGCCTTCAAGGGTTTCCCAGAACACATTCTCGCGGCACAGCGCGTGCAATGCGACCTTGTCGTCAGTGCCTTCGAGCGGCATGACCGTGGGCGATTCGCTGCCCGGCAGCAGGCGGCGAATCTCCGCCAGCGCGGAACGCGGCGCATGCAGCATGATGTACTTGCTCTCGCGCACGCTGAGCACGCCACGCATGCGGCTGACCAGCCGGGCGGGCCAGCCCCCGGCGGGCCCCGCGCCACGCGAGATGAGCGCGGCCTTGCTGTCGAAGATGACTTCCACCTCCTCCAGGTCGTTCGCCAGC
>DATFKW010000067.1:0-3084 GCA_035268405.1 Gammaproteobacteria bacterium | reverse complement strand
CTCATGCGTGTCGGCGTGCTCACCGCACTCGGTCGCCAGCATGTCCAGCCGTGCCGCCGCCGGCAGCGTCTCGTGCAGCGTCGGCAGCCGGCCCAGGCCCTCGCGCAGCCCGGCCAGGTCGCGCGGCCGCGCCGAGCGCAGCGCCACGCGCGCCAGCATGCGCTCCAAATCGCCGATGCCGCGCAGCACTTCGCGCACCGCCCCCGGGTCGCCTTCCAGGAGGAAACGCTCGATCGCCTCGTGGCGCGCCGCCAGCGCGGCCCGGTCGCGCAGCGGCCGGTTGAGCCAGCGCCGCAGCAGCCGGCTGCCCATGGGCGTGGCGGTCTCGTCCAGCACCCCCAGCAAAGTATGCTCGTCGCGGCCCGCCAGGTTGCGGTCGATCTCCAGGTTGCGGCGCGTGGCCGCGTCCATGATCAGCGCGTCGTCGCGCGACTCCGTGGCGATGCCGCGCAGGTGGGGCAGCGCGCTGCGCTGGGTGTCCAGCACGTACTGCAGGAGGCAGCCGGCCGCCTGGATCGCTTCGGGCATCTGCTCGCAACCGAAGCCGGCCAGGTCGGCCACGCCGAACTGCCTGCACAACAGCCGCGTGGCCGAGTCCAGGTCGAAATGCCAGGGCGGGCGCGTCTTCAGGCCGGGCAGCTCGCGCAGGGGCGCGGGCAGGCGGTGGTCCTCCCCCACCAGCAGCTCGGCCAGCTGCAGGCGCTCCAGCTCGGCGGCCAGCGCCTCGGGGCCCTCCAGCCGCGCCACGCGGAAACTGCCGCCGGCCAGCTCCAGCCACGCCACGCCGATCCCGCCCGGCCCGGCGTGCACGCAACCCAGCAGCACCTCGCGCCGTTCCTCGAGCAGGCCCTCGTCGGTGACCGTGCCGGGGGTGACCACGCGCACCACCTGGCGCTCCACCGGCCCCTTGGCGGTCGCCGGATCGCCGATCTGCTCGCAGATGGCCACCGATTCGCCCTTGCGCAGCAGCTTCGCCAGGTAGCCTTCCACGCTGTGCACCGGCACGCCCGCCATGGGGATCGGCTCGCCGGCGCTCTGCCCGCGGGTGGTCAGCGTGATGTCGATGAGCTTCGCGGCGCGGCGCGCGTCGTCGTAGAACAGCTCGTAGAAATCGCCCATCCGGTAGAACAGCAGGGTGTCCGGGTGCTCGGCCTTGATGCGCAAAAACTGGCGCATCATGGGCGTGTGCTGGGGCTTGGGCTGGGCGGTGTGCCCGGGGGCTTGCTGGTCGGGGGTTTTTGCGTTCATGAAGGCGCCTGCCGCGAGACTGGGCATGCTAGCAGGTCGCGCCCGGCGACTCACGAAGGGCCGACTCACGACGGGGACGGTTGACGAAGCGGTTGACTGGGGCAGTTTACGAGGCAGCTCGCGGGCGCAACTCACGAAGCGGGCTCTTTTGCCCCGCCGGCGCCGGTGGCAGGCTGTGGGGGATAGCCGAGGAGGGACAGCGCATGATTCCGGACGATACCCGCTTGACGAAGCTCGCGCGCGAGGTCGGCGCCTGGCTGATGGCGCGCGAGGCGATGCTGGCCACCGCCGAGTCCTGCACGGCCGGCTGGGTGGCCAAGGCGCTCACCGACGTCGCCGGCAGCGGGGACTGGTTCCTGGGCGGCGTGGTCAGCTACGCCGATGCGGCCAAGACCGCGCTGCTGGGCGTGCCGGCGGAACTGCTGCGCGAAGAAGGCGCGGTCAGCCGGCCGGTGGTCGAGGCCATGGCGCGCGGCCTGCTGGAGCGCACCGGCGCCGACTTCGGGGTGGCGGTCAGCGGGATCGCCGGGCCCACCGGCGGCAGCGAGGAAAAACCGGTGGGCACCGTGTGGTTCGCCTGGGGCCGGCGCGACGGCGGCGCGGTTTCGGTGAACGCGCGGCGGGCGCAATTCCAGGGCGACCGCGAGGCGGTGCGCCGCCAGGCCGTGGAATACGCCCTCACCGGCGTCATGGCGGCGGCGGATGCCTGAGGGCGGCGCCAAAAAAATACGGTTGTTCTTTGCGCTGTGGCCGGACGAGGCGCTGCGCGAGGCGCTGGCCGAGGCGGCCGCGCCGCTGCGGGCCGCCTGCGACGGCCGGCCCGTGCCGAAGTCGAACTATCACCTGACGCTGGCCTTCCTCGGCGGCGTCGAGGCATCGCGGCTGGACGGGATTCGTGAGGCCGGGGCCCGCGTCGCGGCCGGGTTCGGGACGCCGGGTTTCGAGCTGGTGCTGGACACTGCGGGTCTCTGGCGGCGCGCCGGGGTGGCGTGGCTGGGCGCCCGGTGCCCGCCGGAGGCCGCCGGGCGGCTCGCGAGCTCCCTCTGGCAGGCGCTCGAGCCGCTGGGCTTCGAGGTCGAGTCGCGGCCGTTCCGGCCGCACCTGACGGTGCTGCGCGGCTGCCGGCGCTGCGCGGCGCCCGGCCCGGTGCAGCCGGTGGCATGGCCGGTGCGCGATTTCGTGCTGGTGCGCTCGGAAACGCGGCCGGAGGGGGCGCGCTACGAGATCGTGGATCACTGGGGGCTGGCGCGAGAATCCGGTGGTTGAGGCCGGAAATGAGGCCTGCCGCCCGCCGCCGGATGTGAAATAATCGATGCCCTCTCAGGATCACACGAAAAGGCACACACAGCCCATGGATGACAACCGCAAGAAAGCACTGGCCGCCGCGCTCGGCCAGATCGAGAAACAGTTCGGCAAGGGTTCGGTCATGCGCCTGGGCGACGGCAGCGTGGTGCGCGACATCCCCGTGGTGTCCACCGGCTCGCTGGGCCTGGACGTCGCCCTGGGCATCGGCGGGCTGCCGCGCGGCCGCGCCATCGAGATCTACGGGCCGGAGTCCTCGGGCAAGACTACGCTGACGCTGCAGGTCATCGCCGAGGCCCAGAAAGCCGGCGGCACGGCGGCCTTCGTGGACGCCGAGCACGCGCTGGACCCGTCCTACGCGCAGAAGCTGGGCGTCAACCTGGAGGACCTGCTGGTGTCCCAGCCGGACACCGGCGAGCAGGCGCTGGAGATCACCGACATGCTGGTGCGCTCCGGGGCGGTGGACGTCATCGTGGTCGACTCGGTGGCGGCGCTGACGCCCAAGGCCGAGATCGAGGGCGAGATGGGCGACTC
>DATFKW010000066.1:0-13675 GCA_035268405.1 Gammaproteobacteria bacterium | reverse complement strand
TCGATCTCGGACAGCGGCATCGTGTTGATATCGCTGATCCGCATGGCGCCCAGCTGCGCCCGCGACCAGCCGTAGTAGCGCTCGGCCGCCGGGTTGGCGTCGACGATGCCGCCCCGCTCGGGATCGATGATCAGCATCACGGCGTGGTTGTCGTCGAACAGGCTGCGATAACGGGCCTCGCTCTCCTGCAGCGAGCGGGCGTCGGCGGCGCGCGCCAGCCTGGCCGAGAGCAGCAGGCCCAGCGCCACGGTGGCCAGCGGATAGAGCGTCAGCACGGGCACGCCGATCGCCGCCAGCATGTCGCGCGCCATTGCCGGCGGCTGGGTAATCGGCACCAGGATCAGCATCAGCAGGTGCACGGCCAGGCCCAGCAGCAAAAGCGAGCGCCAGCTGATCGACTCCAGCCGCGTCTGCTGCCATTTCCGCCAGGCCAGGCCCAGCAGGCCGGAACTGAAAATCACGGCCACGCCCATCAGCACGCCGGCGCCGCCCACCAGCACCCGATAGCTGGCCGTCAGCAGCATCGCGACCACGGTGGGCACGGCGCCGAAAAACAGGCCGCTGGCGGCCAGCAGCACGGAACGCAGGTCGAAAACCAGGCCCGGGCGCCACTCGATGGCGAACATCATCACGCCCACGCCGGCCAGGCCGATCAGCACGCCCGCCGCCACCTGGCGCAGCCGGTGGGCGTTGGCGAGCCGGGGACGGATCACCAGGTTGAGGATCTGGGAGGTGGCCAGCAGCAGGCCGGCGTTCAGCACCAGAGGCAGCAGGAGTTCATTCATGGCTTGAGCGGGACTGGAGGGCGGCGCTATGTTGTCCGCAGCGGACTAAAGACGCAAGAACCACTTCTCCGTCACCACCCGCCGCGTGAACCACGGGTTGCGCATCAGGCCCGGCGCGGCGAAGCGCTTCAGCCACTGCGGCAGCCCGGGCCGCGGCCGGTCGCCGCGCGGCCCGAAGCGCGCCCGTACGGCGGCGTCGTAGTCCCGCCACACCCCGGGCGGGTCGTCGCGGTGGGCGGCCATCAGCCGCGCGGCCAGCAGCGCTGATTCCACGGCCGGGCGAATGCCCTCGCCGCTCTGGGTATAAGCCAGCCCGGCGGCGTCGCCCACCAGCAGGCAGCCCGGCCCGCCGAGGGGCCGCCGCGCGTGGCCGTGCAACAGGTAGGCGTGGCCCTTGTAGTGGCCCGGCATCTCCGGCGGCGCCCGCCCGGCGGCCTGCATGGCCGCGACGAAATCATCCAGGTGCTCGCCCAGCTGGTGGTTGTCCTCGCGGCCCAGGCCGATGTTCAGGTACTCGCCCTTGCGGAAGATCCAGCCGTAGCCCTTGAGGTCGCGGCAGAACCATAACTCCGGGGTGTCGCCGCGGGCCGCGCACGCGCGCTGCTGCGCGGGGCTCATGCGAAACTCGGCTTCTTTTGCAGTCACCGCCAGCTCGTGGCCGCCCGGCCCGTCGCCCAGCTCGGCGGCCACCGGGCAGAAATGCCCGCCGGCGCCCACCAGCCAGGGCGCGCGGTAGGCGTCGTTGACCACCCAGCGGCCGTCCTCGCGCCGCAGGCTGCGCACTTTCTCGCCCTGCACGCTGGTCACGCCGCTGCGGCGCAGCAGGTAGTCGTCGAACTCGCAGCGGCGGATGCCGTAGCTGACCGGCGTCTCGCCGTGGCGGTTCTCGCGCGCGGGCTGGCCCATCAGGCCGATGCGGAAGGCGTGGATCGGCTGCAGCACGTGCTCGCGGGCGTAGTTCTCGCGGTCCACGCCCAGCAGGTCCAGCACCGCCGGCGTCACCCAGCCGGCACAGGTCTTGTCGCGCGGGAACTCGGCCTTGTCGAGCAGCAGCACGTCCCAGCCCTCGGCCCGCAGCGCGCCGGCCACGGTGGAGCCGGCCGGCCCGCCGCCCACCACCACGGCGTCCAGCTCACGCATGCACTTCACCCGCCGGCGCCGCCGGCGCGCGGTACAGGTCGCGCCGCGTGCCGGGCAGCCGGTTGCTGGCCGCGGGCGCGAACACCACCTGGAACAGCTGCAGGGTGCCGGCCAGGAAGGCCGCCCGCGAGCCCGCCAGGTAGAGCGTCCAGGCGCGCGCGAACTGCGCGTCGTACTCGGCGCGCACCCGGTCGCGCGCGGCCAGGTAACGCTGCTGCCAGTGGCGCAGCGTCTCGGCGTAGTGCAGCCGCAGGTTCTCCACGTCCAGCACCGAGAAGCCGCCGTCCTGGAACATCGCCATCAGCTCCGTGATCGCCGGCACGTGGGTGCCCGGGAAGATCCGTTTCTCGATCCAGCCGTTCACCGCCGCCGGGCGGTTGCGGCCGATGGTGTGCACCAGGCCGATGCCGTCGGCCCGCAGCGTGCGGCGGATGGCCGCCGCCAGCGCCGCGTAGTTGGCCGGGCCGACGTGTTCCAGCATGCCCACCGAGACGAAGGCGTCGCACTGCCCGTTGATGTTGCGGTAGTCGTCCTCGACGTACTCGACGCGTCCCGCCAGGCCCTCGCGCGCCGCCTGCTCGCGCGCCCAGGCGACCTGCTCGGCCGAAATGTTGAAGGCCCGCACGGTGACGCCGTGGTGGCGCGCCATGTAGCGCGCCAGCCCGCCCCAGCCGCAGCCGGCCTCGATCACCCGCTGGCCGGGCCGCAGGCGCAGCTTGCGGCAGACGTGCTCCAGCTTGGCGAGCTGCGCCCGCTCCAGCGAGATGCCGGGGGTCTCGAAATACGCGCAGGTGTACTGCATGGCCGCGGTGTCCAGCCACTGCCGGTAGAAGTCGTTGCCCAGGTCGTAGTGGCGCTGGATGTTGTGGCGCGCGCCGTCCAGGCCGGCGCCGCGCCGCGGCGGGTTGCGCCACAGCGCCGCCAGCCAGGGCGGCCAGGCCTCGCGCGCCCGCTCGATGTGGCGGTAGAGCGCCACCAGCATCTGCGTGAGGTCGCCGTGCACGCGCAGCCGCCCGGCGCTGTACAAATCGCCGAAGCCGATGTTGGGGTTGCGCAGCAGCTCGTACAGCGCGCGCCGGTCGAGCAGCTCGAGGGTGTACGGCGCCGCGGCGTCGCCCGCCGTGGAGCCGTCCCACAGGCGCAGCTGCACCGGCGGGGCGCCGGCCAGGCGATGCAGGCTGGCCAGCAGCGCGCGCTCCACGCTCGCGGCGGGCGCGGCCTGCCCGGATGAAGCGCGCACCTGCGCGCGGGATCCCAGCGCATCGCGCCGGTCGTGGGGGGCCAGGGGGGTTCCTTCCCGTGACATGCCAACCTCCTCGCGTCCGCGAACATGCTCCCCCTGAGATTAGGACAAAATCGGGGGGTATCGCGAGCAGGGGTCGGCGGGCGGCGGCGGCGGGTCGACGATGCCGCGGCGGCGGCGCCGCGGGGCGTTTCAGCCGGGCTGGCCGCCGGCGAGGATCTCGGCCACGCGGGCCTCGAGCAGCTCGAGGTCGGGCACCAGCGGCGTCTCGTTCATCACCTTGAGCCGGCACAGCACCGGCGACTCGTCCGGCGGCTCGTCGTTCTCGTCCGGCAGCACGACCTCTTCGCTGAGCCGCAGCAGCTGCGGCAGCCCCTGGCAGATCAGCGCCAGCCCGCCGCGCAGCTTGCCGCTCATGCCGCGCAGGATGACGGCCCGGCTGCGCCCGCCCAGCTCCGGCACCGGGTCGCCGCAGGCGGCTTCGAAGGACACCAGCGGCACCATGCGGTCCGACCAGGCGATGTCGCCCAGCAGCCACTTCGGCGGCGCCTCGCGCAGGCTGAAGCGCCCCAGGCCAATGACCTCGGCCACGCAGGCGCGCGGCAGCAACAGCCGGCGGCCGACCAGCGGCACCAGCAGGCTGTGCAGCAGTTCTTCGTCTTCAGCCATCGGCTTCCCCGTCCGTGTCCGCCTCGTGCTCCGGCCCCGTCGCCTCGGCGCCCACCAGCGTGCGCACCGCGCTCAGCAGGTCGCTCTCCTGGTAAGGCTTGCCGAGGTAATGGTCCACGCCCAGTTCAATGGCGCGCGCGCGGTGCTTGTCGCCCACCCGCGAAGTGATCATCACGATCGGGATGTCGCGCAGCCGCGGGTCGTTGCGCACGTGGCTGGCGACCTCGTAGCCGTCCATGCGCGGCATCTCGATGTCCAGCAGCATGATGTCCGGCGTGTTCTCCTGCAGCAGCGCGACCGCGTCCACGCCGTCCTTTGCGGTGATCACGCGCATGCCGTTGCGCTCAAGCAATCTCTCGGTCACGCGGCGCACGGTGATGGAGTCGTCCACCACCATGACGAAGGTGCGGTCGTCTTCCTTGGCCGGCACCGGCGTCGCCTCCGGCGGCTCCGGCGCGCGCGCCCGGGCGCGGATCAGCGCGGCGACGTCCAGGATCAGCACGATCTTGCCGTCGCCCAGCACGGTCGCGCCCGCCACGCCGCGGATGCCGGCCAGCTGCGGGCCCAGCGGCTTCACCACGATCTCGCGCGCGCCCAGCATCTCGTCGGTCAACAGCGCGGTGGGCCGGTCGCCGGCGCGCACCAGGATGGCCGGTACCGAGCCGGCGTCGGCGGACGGCGCCGCGTGGCCGTCCACCAGCGCGCCGATGTGCTCGAAACGGTAGTCGTGGTCGCCGTAGCGGAAGGGGATGGCGTGCGGGCCCATGTAGCGGCCCAGCTCGGCAGCGGGCACGCGCACCACGCCTTCCACGGCCGGCAGGGGCACCGCGTACCACTCGTCCCCGGCGCGCATCACCAGGGCCTGGGTGATGGCGCGGGTGAAGGGCAGGCGAATCTCGAACACCACGCCCTCGCCCGGCCGGTCGCGCACTTCCAGCGCGCCGCCCAGCTGGCGCACTTCGCTGGCGACCACGTCCATGCCCACGCCGCGCCCGGCCCCCTGGCTGAGCTGTTGCGCGGTGCTGAAGCCCGAGCGCAGGATCAGGTCGGCGGCCGCCTGGTCACTGAGTTCCTCGGTGTAGCTCGCCAGCCCCAGCGACATCGCCTTGCGGCGAATCGCCTCCAGGTCCAGGCCGCTGCCGTCGTCGGCCACTTCCACCACCACCTCGGCGCCCTCGCGGCGCACCTCGACGGTGACCCGGCCGGTCTCCGGCTTGCCGGCGGCCAGGCGCCGCTCCGGCGGCTCGATGCCGTGGATGACGGCATTGCGCAGCAGGTGCTCCAGCGGCCCCAGCATGCGGTCCATGATGTGGCGGTCCAGCTCGGCCGTGCCGCCCACCACCTGCAGTTCCGCGCTGCGGCCGAACTCCGAGGCCACCTGCCGCACCAGCCGCGAAAGGCGCTGCACGTGCCGATTGAAGGGCACCAGCCGCGTGCGCATCAGGCCGTCCTGCAGCTCGCTGACGGCGCGCGACTGCTGCACGATGAGGTTCTCGGCCTCGCGGATGCGCTCGCTGATCAGCTGCTGGATGCTGGCGACGTCGCTCGCGCTCTCGGCCAGCGCGCGCGACAGCTGCTGGATGGTGGAATAGCGGTCCATCTCCAGCGGGTCGAAGTCGCCGCGCGGGTCGATGTCGCCCTGGTGGCGATGCAGGATCTGCGTCTCGGTCTCGATCTCCATCTTGCGCAGCTGGTCGCGCAGCCGCACGAAAGTGGCGTTCAGCTCCTCGAGGTTGAACTGCACCGAGCCGAGCTGCTCCTCCAGCCGCGAGCGGTAGATGCCCACCTCGCCCGCGTTGTCCAGCAGCTTCTCGAGCAGCCCCGCGTCGACGCGCGCCAGTTCCTGGCGCAACAGGCCGGCCGCCGCCGGCGCCGCCTGCGCGGCCGCGGCGGTTTCGCTTTCGGCCTCAGCTTCTGCTTCTGCTTCGGCTTCGGTTTCCGGCTCGGGCTCGGGCTCCGCCTCGGCAACAGGTTCGGCTTCTGGCTCGGGCTCGGGCTCTGGTTCGGCTTCTGCCTCGGCTTCTGCCGCGGCTTCTGGCTCCGGCTCCGGCTCGGGCTCCGCCTCCACGGGCGCCTGGAAAGGCGCCTCCATCGGTGGCGCCGCTTCCAGTTGTGTCTGCAGCGCCTCCGGAATTTCGGGCATGCGGCCCTCGGCGGCGACATCGCGCATGCCGTGCAGCGCGTCCAGGGCACGCTGCACCACCTCCACCAGCGCCGCGTCCGCCGCGCGCCGTTTCTCGGCCAGCGCCTGGAACAGGTTTTCCAGCGAGTGGCTGAAGTCGCCGATGGTGGTGACGCCGGCCAACCGCGCGCTGCCCTTGATGGTGTGCAGGTGGCGCTGCAGGGCGAGCAGCGGCGCCTCGGCGGCGGGGTCCGCGCGCCACGCGCTCATTGCGTCCTGCGCCTCGTCCAGGATCTCGGTGGCCTCCTCGCAGAACAGCGCGAGGATCTCGAAGTCGAAGGGCACCTCTTCGGCGATGGTCTCCACGGCGCCCGCCTCGGCGCGCAGCTCGTAGTCCTCGTGCAGGGCGCGGATCTCGTCGGCCAGCGCCTCGTCCGCCGGGCCCGGCCCCTCGCCGCGCTCCAGCGACTCGACCACGCGCTCGACGGCGTCCACCGCGCGGCGCAGCAGCGCCAGCCCGGCCTCCGGCAGCGCGACATGGTCGTCGTAGAGCTGGCGCAGGTAATCGTTCAGGGGGCGCGCCACCGCCACGGCCGGCGCAACCTCGGCCATGTTGGCGCTGCCCGCCAGCGTGTGGCTGGCGCGATGGGCCTGCTCGCTGACCGCGTACGGCGGCGTGCGCAGCTCGCAATTCTCGATGAACTGGCGCAGCTCCGCCAGGTGACCCGAGGCCTCGCGCGTGAAGATGTCGCGCAGCACCGGGTCCATCTCCGGCGGCTCGCGCTCCGGCTCCGCTTCGGGCTCCGGTTCGGGCTCCGGCTCCGGTTCGGGTTCCGGCTCCGGCTCCGGCTCCGGCGCCGGTTCTGGCTCGGGTTCTCCGGCCTCGAGCCCGGGCGCTTCTGCTTCTGCTTCTGCTTCGGGCTCGGCTGCGGGCTCGGCCGTGCCCTCGACGAAGGCATTGGCGCGCGCGATGCAGGCCTCGACGTCGGCTTCGGGCGCGCGGCCCGTCTCCAGCTGCTCGATCAGCTGCGGCAACAGTCCCACGGCCTCCTCGAGGAAGCCCACCAGGGCGTCGCTGCGCGGCACGCGCGCTTCCAGCAGGGCGTTCATCAGCCGCTCGATCGACCAGGCGTATTCACCGATCAGCTTCGCGCCCACCATGCGGCCGCTGCCCTTCACGGTGTGGAACGCGCGCCGCACGGTGCTCAGCTCGTCGATGTCCGCGCCCTCGGTCCAGCCGGGCAGGTGGCCGCGGATCGTCACCTCCAGCTCCCTGGCTTCCTCGATGAACAGCTCGATGAGTTCCGGGTCGGGGCGCTCGTCGCCGGCGTAGACCGGCGCCTCGGACGACGGCGGCGGCGGGACGGCGGGCGGTTCGGCTGGCGCGGGCGCCGCCTCCTCGGGCTCGCCGAACACCACGGTCTCTTCGGGCGGCGTCTCGACCGGCGGATATTCTTCTTCCTCGGGCAGCTCCGGCGGCTCGGGCCGGGCCTCCGCCATGGACGCGAGCGCCTCCAGGCAGCCCTCCGCGTTCTCCAGCATGAAGGTCGGCACCTTGCGGCCGGCGCGGATGGTCTCCATGAAATACTCGAGGCTGACGATCGCGTCGGCCAGCCGGTCCAGCGCCTTGCGCGGCATGTCGGGCGAACCCGGCTCGATCATGCGGCGCACCTGCGCCGTGATGCGCTCCAGCAGGGTCACGGCGCGCGACTGCTCGAGCATCAGCAGCGCGGCGGTGACGCCCTTCATCAGGCCGGGCACGGCGTCCGCGAGCTGCGGGTCCACCGGGCCGGAGACGCGCTCGCTGACGGCCTCGCGCACCCGCGCCATGTTGTGCAGGCACTCGCGCAGCAACGCCTCGGTGACCTCGCGCATTTCCAGCGCCTGCTCGTCCGGGGCTTCCTCGTCCGCCTCCGGCTCCTCCAGCACCAGTCCCACCAGCCGCTGGTCGAGGCGGTCCTCGACGCGCAGCAGGTTGGCGGCCACGCTCAACAGCTCGTCCTCGGTCTGCTCGCGGTCCTTCTCCAGGAGCCCGTGCAGCCGATCGGCCTCGCCCTGCACCTGGTCGCGGATGTCGCCCAGGCCGAGCACGCCCAGCGTGTCGCCGATCTTGCCGAGCATGCTGAACTGGCTGTCCAGCACCTCGTTGGGGATGCTGCCGGTGCGCGCGTGCAGGTCCAGCGCGTCCTTGACGCGCGACAGGTCCTCGCGAATCGCGGCGGCCACGGTGTGCATCAGCTGCACGCTGGGACCGCCCAGGCTGTCGCGTGCCTCGGCCACGTCCTCCTGGTCGGGCAGCAGCTCGCCCAGGCTGAAGGTCTCGCGGATGGCGCTGACGCGACTGCCGCGGGTGGTGGAGCGCGCCACGTAGAACAGCAGGCTGTTCAACAGCTCCACCGGCGGCGCGGCGGCCATGCCGCTTTCGCCCTCCTCGATCAGCCGTTTCACCTGGCGGTCCACCTGGCCGAGCAGCCGCTTCACCGAGGCGCTCGCCGGCAGCCCGCCCTGGCGCAGCGCCTCGATGACGCCGCCCAGCACCCACCACAGCTGGTAGACCGGGCGCTCGCCCGAGGCGCGCTCCAGCGCGGCGGCGACGTCGGCGATGATCGCCAGGCTGCTGTCGGGACGCGCGCCGCGCAGCCACGAGAGCAGCGCCGCCTGGTAGCGCGGCCGCAGCTGGCGCGCCAGCTGCACGATGTTCTCGCCGGAAGGCTCCGGCCGCTCGCCCTGCGTGTTGAACCCGCGATCGGCCGGCAGGTTGAGCAACAGCAGCGTGTTCTCGGAGAGCAGCGCCGAGCCGCGCGCCGCGCGCAGGTCGTTCAACAGCGGCAGCAGCACCAGCGGGATGTCGCGCCCGCCGGTCACCACGCGATCCAGGTAGGGCGGCAGCTGCACGATGGCGCGCGACAGCGCGTCCAGCCCTTCCTCGGTGCGCTGGCCGGCCGCCACGTTGCGGTGCAGGTGCTTCGCCAGCTGCTCCATCTCGTCGGCCAGCAGCGAGGCGCCGTAAATCTCCGCCACCAGCAGCGCGCCGTGCGCCTGGTGGAGCATCTCGGCGCAGCGCCCGATGGCGTCCGGCTGGTCCGGGTGCTCGGCAAACTCCTCCAGCGCGATGCGGGCGTCGCGCAGGGTGTCGGCGAGTTCGCCGGTCACCCAGGAAAGCTGCGGTGAGACGGTCGCGCTCACTGTTGCGGCGGCTCCGGCAGCCGGAAGCCCGCCGCGGAGTTGCGCAGCTGGGTCGCGAGATCGGCCAGCTTGCCGATGGACTGGGAGGTGGCGCCGGTGGCGTCGGCGGTCTGCTCGCTGATCTCGCGCAGCACGTTCATGTTGCGGGTGATGTCGCCCGCCGCGGTGGCCTGGTCGCGCGCCGAGCGCGAGATGTTCTGCACCAGGTTGGCGATCTGGTTGGAGACGCTCTCGATCTCGTCCAGCGCGGCGCCGGCGTTCTCCGCCAGCAGGGCTCCGCCCACCACGTCGGTGGTGCTGCGCTCCATCGAGATCACCGCCTCGTTGGTGTCCGACTGGATGGTCTTCACCAGCACCTCGATCTGGCGCGTCGCGTTGGCGGCCCGCTCGGACAGGCGCTGCACCTCGTCGGCCACCACCGCGAAGCCGCGGCCCGACTCGCCGGCCATGGAGGCCTGGATGGAGGCGTTCAGCGCCAGGATGTTGGTCTGCTCGGCGATGTCGTTGATCAGCTCGACGATGTTGCCGATCTCCTGCGAGCTCTCGCCGAGGCGCTTGATGCGCTTGGAAGTGTCCTGGATGGTCTCGCGGATGGCGTTCATGCCCTCGGTGGTGCGGCGCACGGCGGCGCCGCCCTTGTGGGCCACGTCCACCGAGTGGCGTGCCACGTCGGCGGCGCGCTCGGCGTCGCCCGAGACCGCCTCGATGGAGGCCGCCATGCGCGCGGTGGACTCGGTGGCGTCGCCGACCTGGCGCAGCTGCGTCTCGCTGGCGTCAGCCATGTGGGTGGCGGTGGCCTGCGCCTGCTTGGCGGCGGCGTCCACCTTGATGGCGCTGTCGCTGATGGTGGCCACCAGCTCGCGCAGCGCCTCGATGGCGTAGTTGATGGAGTCGGCAATCGCGCCGGTGATGTCCTCGGTGACCGAGGCCTGCACGGTGAGGTCGCCGTCGGCCAGCGAGCCCAGCTCGTCCAGCAGCCGCAGGATCGCCTGCTGGTTGCGCTCGTTCTGGCGCGCGTGCTCGGCCGCGCGGCGGCGCACTTCCTCGCCGCGCAGCACCGCGACCACCAGCACCACCGCCAGCACCAGCGCCACCAGCGCCAGCAGCAGCGGCACGCCGGCGGCGGAAAACATGCCGCTGCCCGCCGGCAGGCCGCGCCAGCTCATCACCGCCGCGCCGAGGATGACCACCACCAGGACCACGCCCAGTGCGGGCAGCAGGGCGACGCCCCGGGAATGTTGTCTCATATGCGTTTCCATGCTGGAAGACATCGCGCGCCGCCTCAGTCGTCGCGGGCCGCGCGCAGGAAAATCGGGCTCTCCGCCAGGGTCGCCAGGCTGAACACCGGCCATGGCGCGTCGCCCTCCGTGAAGGCGCCGTCCAGGTAGCGCCGGCAACGCAGCGCCTCCTCCTCCGGCGCCGCGCCGCGGGCCGCCTCGGGGAAGCGCCGGAAGCCCAGCACCTCGTCCACCAGCAGCGCCGTGCCGAGCTCGCGCTGGTTGATCACCAGCAGGCGGCTGTCGCGGCCCAGCCGGGTCGCCGCGCCGCCCAGGAATGCTTTCAGGTCCACCACCGTCAACAGCTGGCCGCGCAGGCTGGCCAGCCCGGCCACCCAGGACTTGGCGCCCGGGATGCGCGCCAGCGAGGCCGGGCAGCCGACGATCTCGCGCACCTCTTCGCGCGGCGCCAGGAAGCGCTCGTCCCCCAGCCGGAAGCCGATGCCCACCCATTCGCGCGACGCCGGGCTCTCGCCGCGGGCCTCCGCCGAGGCCAGCGCGCGCCGCTCCATCTCGCGCAGCAGCGCCCAGGGCTGGTCGCGCAGCTCGGCCAGCGGCAGCGCCGCGTGCGGCTCAGGCTGTCCGGCGAGCGACTCAGTCATGGCCTTCCAGGACCGCGCGCACCTTCTCGACCAGCTGCGTCTCGGTCACCGGCTTGACCAGGTAGTCCGCGGCGCCCTGGCGCATGCCCCAGATCTTGTCCGTCTCCAGCCCCTTGGTGGTCACCATCACCACCGGAATGGAGGCGGTCTCGGGCGCGCGGGCCAGCTCGCGGGTGGCCTGGAAGCCGTTCATGCCCGGCATCACCACGTCCATCAGCACCACGTCGGGCTTCAGCGCGCGGGCCTTGTCGATGCCCTCGCGGCCGTCCGCCGCGGCCTCGGTGTCGAAGCCGTGCTTCTTGAGATAGCCGCCGAGGACGTGCACCTCGGTCGGGGAGTCATCCACGATGAGTACCAGGGCCATGCTTCAATTCTCCACCAGGGCGGCGCGCTCAAGCCTTGACGTGCGTCCCGATTGCGGAAAGCAGTTCGTCGCGCGTGAAAGGCTTCGTCAGGTACTGCTCGGAACCCACGATGCGGCCGCGGGCGCGGTCGAACAGCCCGTCCTTGCTGGACAGCATGATCACCGGCGTCGACTTGAAGACCTTGTTGTGCTTGATCAGCGCGCAGGTCTGGTAGCCGTCCAGCCGCGGCATCATGATGTCCACGAAAATGATGTCCGGGTGGTGATCGGCCACCTTCGAAAGGGCGTCGAAGCCGTCCACCGCGGTGTAGACCTCGCAGCCTTCCTTGCTGAGCAGCGTCTCGGCGGTGCGGCGGATGGTCTTGCTGTCGTCCACCACCAGCACCTTGAGTCCGTCGAGGCTGCGAGACTCTTCTGCATTCACCAGTGTTCTCCACTTGAAGTCGGCGCCGCACGGGCTTGTTTTGGCTCCGGACAATGCCGTGGCTTTTTAACATATACGGGCGGTACCCGCCATGCGCCGAGCGCCGCCGCGCTTGATATAGTTGAGGGCCGCCCAGCCCCCATCCCGGAGCCCGCAAGTGAGCGATTCAGCCATTCGTCTCGGCGTCGTCATGGACGCCATCGAGCGCATCAAGCCGGTCAAGGACACCACCCTGGCGATGCTGCTGGAGGCGCAGCGGCGCGGCTACGCGCTGGAATACCTCGGCCAGGCCGACCTGTCCGTGCTCGAAGGCCGCCTGGGGCTGCGCGTGCGCGCGCTCACGGTGCGCGACGATCCGGACGACTGGTTCGAGCTCGGCCCGCCGCGCCAGGCCGACGCCGACGAGCTGGACGTGATCCTGATGCGCAAGGATCCGCCCTTCGACATGGAATACATCTATACCACTTTCCTGCTGGAGCGGGCCGAGGAAGCCGGCGTGCTGGTGGTGAACAAGCCGGCCGCGCTGCGCGACGTGAGCGAGAAGGCCTACACCATGTGGTTCCCCGAGTTCACGCCGGAAACCATGGTGACGCGCTCGATGCGCGACATGCGCCGCTTCGTCGAGCGCTACGGCGCCGCCGTGGTGAAGCCGCTGGACGGCATGGGCGGGCGCTCGATCTTCGTGCTCCGCCCGGGCGACCCCAACACCGGCGTGATCCTGGAGACGCTCACCGACCACGACCAGCGCTATGCCATGATCCAGCGCTACGTGCCGGAGATCGTCGCGGGCGGCGACCGGCGCATCCTGCTGGTGGACGGCGAGCCCTACGAGTACGCGCTGGCGCGCATCCCGGCGGAGGGCGAGAACCGCGGCAACCTGGCGGCCGGCGCGCGCGGCGAGGGTCGCACGCTGACGCCGCGCGAGCGCGAGATCTGCGCCGCGGTCGGCCCGGTGCTGCGCGACAAGGGCATCCTGTTCGCCGGGCTGGACGTGATCGGCGACCGGCTCACCGAAATCAACGTCACCAGCCCGACCGGCGTGCGCGAGCTCGACCAGCTTTACGGCGGCAACATCTGCCGCGGGCTGTTCGACGCCATCGAGCGGCGGCTGGAGGCGCGGTGAGGGCAGCCCGCAAGGCGCTGCTCATCCGCTGCGCCGGGCTGGCGATCCTTTGCGCGGCCCTGTTGCTGGCCGGCTGCGGGCCGGGCGAGCGCGAGATCGAGACGCGCCACCGCTTCATGGCGATGGGCACGCTGGTGGAGGTCACCACCTGGGGCGTGCCGCAGGACCAGGGCGAAGCCGCCGCGCGCGAGGTCGAAGCGCTGTTCCACGCGCTGCACCTGGAGTGGCACCCGCGGGGCGAAGGCGCGCTCGGCGAGCTCAACCGGGCGCTGGCCGCGGACGGGCAGGCGCGGCCGGACCCCGAGCTGGAGCCGCTGCTGCGCCGGGCGGCCGCCCTCAGCCGAGTCAGCGGCGGCCTGTTCCAGCCCGCCATGGGCCGGCTGGTGGCGCTGTGGGGCTTCTCCGCCGAGCAGACTCCGCCGGAGGGCACACCGCCCCGGGCGCCACCGCCTGAAGCCGCAGTACAAGCGTGGCTGGCGGACGCGGTGACGCTGCCGTCGCTGCTGCAGGACGACGGCAGCCTGGCAGGCCCGGCCGGCGTGCAGCTGGACCTGGGCGGTTTCTTCAAGGGCGTGGCGGTGGACCGCGGCATCGAGCTGTTGCGCGCGCGCGGCGTCGAGCACGCCATCATCAACGCCGGCGGCGACCTGCGCGCCATCGGCCGGCACGGCGACCGGCCCTGGCGCATCGGCATCCGCGACGCCGACGACCCGGCCACGGCGGCCGCCGCGCTGGAGATC
>DATFKW010000065.1:0-4357 GCA_035268405.1 Gammaproteobacteria bacterium | reverse complement strand
AGCCGGCGCGCCTGCGGGCTGGCGTCGCGCGCGTTCGCGCCGTCATCCCGCCGCACGCCGTGCGGCCCGACCTCGAACACCCAGGCCAATGCCAGCACCGGCACGAAGCCCAGCAGCAGCAGCGCGATGATCGCCTTGCCGACCCAGTCGGGTGCGCCGATAAAACCGAGCACGATCTCCGCCACCTGCAGGATCAGCCAGCCGATCACCACGTAGGCCGCGGCGACGCGGAACACATTGCGGCGCTTGAGTTCGTTGAACAGGCTCATCGCTGGCACTCCAGCCGCGGATTAGCGGCCGCGACGCGTTGGCAATAATCCGGCCAGCCGGCCGCTTCCCAGAACGCGAGCAAGCCGCGTCTCTCGGCAAGCTCGAGAAAGCGTGGCTGCTCGCGGAAAGACTTGTCGGCGGGCGACCAGATCATCAGCAGCAGGATCTGCCCGGAAAGCGGCTTGGCGCGCAGCGCTTCGCGCAACGCCTCCGCCTCCAGCCCCGCGAACAGGAACAGCTGCGCCCATTCGTGTTCCGGCCACCGGCCCACCGCCTGCAGCAGCAGCTCGCGCGCCTCGTCGCGCCGCGCGGCATCAGTCACTGCCGGAGCGACTGCCCGATGCACCTCGAGATGCTCCGGCGCGATACGGCCGTCATCTCGCAGCCAGTCCTCGTAACGCGCTGCAGCCTGCAGCTCATCGCCCTCGGCGAGCGCGACCTTCAGCAACCAGGCGCTGGCCGGTCCCCGCCAGCCGAGTTCCCGGGCACGCTGCAGGTGCGTTCTGGCCTCCGCAAACTGGCCATCGATGGCCAGTGTCGCGCCGAGCCAGCCCAGGTGTATGCCGCTGAGGGGATCCAGTCGACGCGCCTCCTCGAAGCTGGCGCGGGCCTCCTTCACATGGCCAGCCTCCAGCAGCGTGAGACCGTTCCACATCCATGAATTGGCGTTGTTCGGGTCGCCCGCCAGCGCGCGTTGCATGAGCCGCATCGCCTCGAGCCGCTCGCCGCGCTCCGCCGCCAGGCGGGCGCTGACGGCCAGCGCCTCCGGCTGTTGCGGCATGATCGCGAGCGCGCGGCCGGCAGCGCTGCGCGCCTTTTCATGCGCATCCTCTCCGGATGCCTCAGAGAAATACGAGGGCATGACGATGTGGATGGCCGCGAGCACCGCCCAGGCCTCCGCAAAGCCGGGGTCGCGCGCCACGGCGCTGTCGAGCAACTCCCGCGCCGGCAAGAGATTCGCGCCGCGCTGCGCGAACAGTTGCCGCCCGCGCAGGTACAGCTCGTAGGCCTCCAGGTCGCCCGTGGCCCGCCTGACTCTTACGGCACGCACGCCCAGGGTCTCGCCCAGCGCGTCCGCGATGGCCTGGGCAATTTCTTCCTGCAGGCTGAACACATCGGTAAGCTGCCGGTCGAAACTGTCCGCCCAAAGGCGCTGGTCGTCTTCCGCCCGCACCAGTTGCGCGGTAATCCTGAGGCGGTCGCCCTGGCGACGCACCGAACCTTCCACCAGGTGCGCCACGCCGAGTTGCGCCGCAATATCGCGCGCGCCCAGCGCCTCGTCCCGCAGCGCGAACGAGGAGGTACGGGACGCCACCTTGAGGCCTTCGATGCGCGCCAGCACATTGAGAAGCTCCTCTGCCATGCCGTCGGCGAAATAGGCGTTCGCCGGCTCGGGGCTGAGGTTGGCGAAGGGCAATACCGCAATCGAACGCGGATCGACCGGTGCCGCCGGCGGGGGCGCCGGGGCATCGACGCGCGCCGGCGGCGGCGGAGCTGCCGACACGGTGCTCTCCACTGGCGCGCTGACGCGCTGTGGCAGCACGAACTGCTTCACGGCGGAAAAGCCCACCGCCAGCAGCAACAGCACGATAGTGAGCTGGTCGGTGCGCCGGCCGACGCGGGCGTTCTCCGGACTCTCTTCCCGGGGACCCCGGTCAAACCGCAAGCCTTCCGGGGTGAGCTCGAACAGCCAGGCCACAAGCATCACCGGGAACACCCCCAGGCCAAGCGCGATGATCAGCCAACGCACGATCGCATCCGGGAAGCCGAAGGCGGGAAACAACAGGTCGGCGATGGCGATCAGCAGCCAGGACAGCGCCAGGTGCGCAAGGGCAGCGCGCCACACGTTGCGGCGCTTGAGTTCGCTGAAGAAATAGGCCACGGCGTTCACGGCAGCACTTCCATCCCGGCGAGCTTCGCGCGCTCGGCCGCCGCGTGCTGCTTGATCCTGCTCGCCACCGCCCGGAATTCCGGATCATCCCGCCACGGCGCGAACATCAGCTCGCGCTCGAGGAACCAGTGTTGCGCAAAATTCAAATCTTCCAGCTCCAACAGGTATTGCAACGCCCCGGCACGGTCATTGCGCAGCGCGGCCACTCGCGCCAGGTCGTAGGCCGGGTATTCGACGCCCACCTGGGTTCCCGTGCCATGGCTGTGCATCGCCTCGAGCACGGGCAGGGCGTCGTCGACGCGCTGCGCCCAGTCCGGCATCTCCATGCGTTGCTCCACCCAGGCCAGGTGCAACAGGATCGGCACATGCGACACCCGCGCACCCTGCCTACGATCGTAATCACCCAGCTGCAAGGCCTCCAGCAGGTGGCGCCGCGCCTCCGGATACGCCCCGAGATGCGAGGCCGCCGTGCCGCGTATCCTGGCGCCGGCCGGGCCGCCCCGCAGGCGCCCGATCTCGTCCAGCCCGGTCCAATCTGCGCTCCATGCCGCGAGATCCTGCCGGGCATACAGCTCCCAGCGATTGTTCTCCCCGCGCGCGCGCGCCGCCTCGATCCAGGCCTCGGCCAGCGGCCGGTCATCCATGTTCGCCGCCAGCCTGGCGATCTGCGCGGCGCTGTACGGATCGCCGGGGCGCGCAAAATGGACCCGTCGGAACTCGCGGATCGCGTCGGCGAGACGGCCCTGGTCACGCGCCAGGTTGCCGAGTTCCTCGAGCGCATAATCATTACCCGGCGACTCCGCCAGTACCTCGGAAAGTATCGCGATCGCCTCGTCATACTCGCGCATGACGAGCAGCTTGTTAGCCAGGCGGGTCTTCATGAAGATCGACAACGGATCGACCTCGACCGCGGCCCGGTGCACCTCGATCATGCGCTCGAACTGGCCGAGGTCGCGCAGCACGTCACCGTACAGGTTGTAGGCGGTGACATAGTTCGGGCTGATGCGCAGCGTGCGCTCTAACAACGCCTGCGCGCCCTGCGAATGGTTGTAATAGCGGTCCTGAACCATCGCCATCGCTGCCAGCGCCTCGGCCGATTCCGGATCGAGCGCCAGTGCCCGGCGGGCGGCACGCTCCGCTTTCGGGAAGGCTTCCGCCGCCTGGACGCCACCGTAATCTTCCAGCCAGACCCAGGCCTCGGCGATCCCGCTGTAGGCGGCGGCGAAATCGGGGTCGAGCGCAATGGCCTGCTCGTATTGCTCGATGCCGCGCAACAGCCCGGTCCGGCTCGGCTCTCGCGCCAGCTGCCGGCCGCGCAGGTAATGATCGTAGGCGACGACATTGGCCGTGCGGGTCGAGGTCTCGGCGTCGATGTCCAGCTCGAGGCGCAGCGCCTGCACGATGGCCGTGGCGATCTCGTCCTGCACCGTGAAAATGTTCTCCAGCCGGCGGTCGTAACTCTGGGACCAGAGATGAAAGCCGCTGCCGACCTCGATCAGCTGCGCCGTGACGCGCACCTGGTCGCCAGCCTTGCGCACCGAGCCCTCCAGCACCGTCTCCACGTTGAGCGCCCGGCCGATCTCGCCGATGTCGGCCTGGCGGCCCTTGAAATTGAACGAGGAAGTGCGCGCCGCGACCTTGAAATCGTCGATGCGGGCCAGCAGGTTCAGCAGCTCTTCGGAGATGCCCTCGGCGAAATAGGCCTGGTCGCCCTCCGGGCTCAGGTCCTCGAAGGCCAGCACGGCGATGGACCGTGCCGGCGCACTGGCCGCGTCGCCGGCGGCTGCCTGCGTCAGGGCGGCCTGGCCGGCAGATGTCTGTGCCGTGCTCGCCTGCGGAAGCCCATCGGCGCCGCTGTCGCGACCGGCGAACCACACGCGCTCGATCGCCATTCCCGCAATCAGCACCATCGCCGCCACCAGGACCACGCGATCAACGCGCCGGTCGGCGTGCGAGGCCGCCTCGTCCGCTGCCGTCACGTCGGCGGTACGCTTCATTCCCTCGGGCGTCAGCTCGAATGCCCAGGAGAGGAAAATCGCCAGGGGAAAGCCGAGCGCCAGCAGCGTGGTAAAGGACTTGAACACCCATGCCGGCGCACCGAAGTTGTCCAGCAGCACATCGGCCACCTGCAACAGCAGCCAGCAGACGACCACGTAGGCCGCGCCCACGCGAAAAACATTCCGCCGCCTGAGTTCG
>DATFKW010000064.1:0-6275 GCA_035268405.1 Gammaproteobacteria bacterium | reverse complement strand
GGACAAGGAACAGATGCAGCGGGAGATTCCCGACTTTGCGCCGGGCGACACCATCGTCGTCCAGGTGAAGGTCAAGGAAGGCAACCGCGAGCGGCTGCAGGCCTTCGAGGGCGTGGTCATCGCCCGCAAGAACCGCGGCCTCAACTCCGCCTTCACGGTGCGCAAGATGTCGCACGGCGAAGGGGTGGAGCGCGTCTTCCAGGCCTACAGCCCCGCCATCGCGGACATCAAGGTGAAGCGCCGCGGCGACGTGCGCCGCGCCAAGCTGTACTACCTGCGTGAGCGCACCGGCAAGGCCGCGCGCATCAAGGAAAAGGTCTGACCCTTGCTCTGGAGAGGGCTGCGTAGCCTCTTCTCCTTTGCCTGGAGGTTCCTTGACGGGCTGCGCCGCGGGGTGCACCTGGTCCTGATGCTGCTGGTGCTGGTGACGGTTTTCGCGGTCCTGGCCAACCGTCCCGGCAAGCTTCCGGAGACCTTCGTCCTCGAGCTCAGCCCGAGCGGCACGCTGGTGGAACAGTACTCCGGGGAGCCGCTGGACCGCGCCATGGATGCCGCGCAGGGGCTGGCCCCCGACCAGGTGCTGGTGAGCGAGCTGGTCGAGCTCATCGAGGACGCCGCGCGGGATCCGCGCGTGAAAGCGATTCGCCTCGGGCTGGACGGCCTGGAAGGCGGCAGCCTGGACAAGCTGGAGCGCGTCGCCTCCGCATTGCAGGCCTTCCGTGCCAGCGGCAAGCCCGTGGTGGCCTCGGGCGCGTACATCGAGCAGCCGCAGTTCTACCTCGGCGCGCATGCCGACGAGTTGTACCTCGATCCCGCCGGGGCGTTGTTCTTCCAGGGATACGGTTTTTATCGCAACTACTATGCCGAGGCGCTCGACAAGCTCTTGGTGGACTGGCACGTGTTCGCCGCGGGCGAGGCGAAGAGCTACGGCGAGCCCTACGTGCGCGACAGCATGTCGGACGCGGCGCGCGACAACCTGCGGCCTGTCGCCGAGGGTCTCTGGTCCGAATGGCGGGCCGGCGTGGCCGAGGCGCGCGGCCTTGAGCCCGCGCTGCTGGACGACTACATCCAGCGGCTGGCGCCGCGCCTGCGGGCTGCCGGGGGCGATCCGGCGCAGGCCGCCGTCGACGCCGGCCTGGTTGACGGCGTGCGCACCTTCGCAGAACTCGAAGCCCGCCTCGCGGAGACGGGGGGTCGTGACGCGGACGGTAATTACCGCGGCGTCGCGGCGGAGGAATACCTGGTGGCGCAGCGCGCCGACCTGCCGGGCACGGGAACCGACGACGGCGCCCCCGCGGTGGGACTGATCGTGGCGCAGGGCGGTATTTCGCCGGGCTACCAGCCGCCCGGCAGCATCGGCGATGACAGCCTGCGCGAGCTTTTGCGCCGCGCTGCGGACGACGAGGACATCCGCGCGGTGGTCTTGCGCGTGGACAGCGGGGGCGGCAGCGCGCTGGCCTCCGAGGCGATCCTCCGGGAGATCCAGATGCTGCGCGACGCCGGCAAGCCGGTGGTCGTTTCGATGGGGGGTGTGGCGGCCTCCGGCGGCTACATGATTTCGCTTGCCGCGGACGAGATCTGGGCGCATCCCACCACCATCACGGGTTCGATCGGCGTGGTGGCCATGTTCCCGAATTTCGGCCGCGCGCTGGACCGGATCGGCGTCGGCGTGGACGGCGTGGGCACGCATAAATACACCGGCGATTTCCGCCTCGACCGGCCGCTGGGCGAAGAGGTCAAGGAGATCATCGAGCTGGTGGTGGAAGGCACGTACACGCGCTTCAAGGGGCTGGTGTCCGAGAATCGGCCGCTTGAGCCGGCCGAGGTTCAGCGCTACGCGGAAGGCAGGGTCTGGCTGGGCGAGGTGGCCCGGGAGGCGGGCCTGGTCGATCGTGTCGGCACGCTCGAGGACGCGCTGGCGTCCGCCGGCGAGATGGCGGGACTCGGCGCCGATTTCCGCGTCGAGGACATCGAGTTGAGCGAGGGTTTCGGCGAGCGCCTGTTGGCCGAGCTGTTGCTGCGCTCGGCGCGCGCCGGGCTCATCCGCTGGCCCGGCTCATGGCTGGGCGAGTTGCCGTCGCCGGTGCGCCGCGTGGCGGAAGACGTCGAGCGGCTGAAAGACATTTCCGATCCGCGCGGCCTGTACTACTACTGTTTTTGCGAGAGCTGGTAAATGGGGAAGGGCCCCATTTAATTAAATGGGGCCCTTCCCCATTTACCGGCGCCCACTTACCAGTCCAGGATCACTTTGCCGGACTGGCCCGAGCCCATCGTGGTGAAACCTTCCAGGTAGTCCGCCGCGCTGAAGCGGTGCGTGATCACCGGGCTCACGTCCAGGCCGCTCTGCAGCATGCTGGACATCTTGTACCAGGTTTCGAACATCTCGCGGCCGTAAATGCCCTTGATGGTCAGTCCCTTGAAGATCACCTGGTTCCAGTCGATGGCGGTCTCCTCGGGCGGGATCCCGAGCAGGGCGACGCCGCCGCCGTGGTGCAGGGTGCGCAGCATGTCGCGGAAGGCCTGCGGGTTGCCGGACATCTCCAGGCCGACATCGAAGCCCTCCTGCATCTCCAGTTCTTCCATCACTTCGTCCAGGGTCTGCCGGCTGACGTTGACCGCCCGCGTGGCGCCCATTTTTTCGGCCAGTGCCAGGCGGTAGTCGTTCACGTCGGTGATCACCACGTGGCGCGCGCCCACGTGACGCGCGATGGCCGCGGCCATGATGCCGATGGGGCCGGCGCCGGTGATGAGCACGTCTTCGCCGACCATGTCGAAGGACAGCGCCGTGTGCACCGCGTTGCCCAGCGGGTCGAGGATGGAGGCGACCTCGTCGCTGATGGTGTCCGGCAGCTTGAAGGCGTTGCTGGCCGGAATGCAGAGATACTCGGCAAAGGCGCCCTGGCGATTCACCCCGACGCCCTGGGTGTTCCTGCACAGGTGACGCCGCCCGGCCCGGCAGTTGCGGCAATGGCCGCAGGTGAGGTGGCCCTCCCCGGAGACGCGGTCGCCCGGCGCGATGCCCTGCACCTCGCTGCCGACGGCCTCCACGATCCCCACGTATTCGTGGCCCACCGCCATCGGCACCGGGATGGTCCGGGCCGCCCAGTCGTCCCAGTGGTAGATGTGCATGTCGGTGCCGCAGATCGCGGTCTTGCGGATGCGGATCAGGACGTCGTTGGGACCCGGCTCGGGACGCCGGATGTCCTGCATCCAGATGCCGGGTTCGGCCTTCGCTTTTACCAGCGCGCGCATGGGGGACTCCGGTTTTTTTCAGTTGTTGGGTGGTCGGCTCGCCACGGGCACTCAGCCGATGACGCCCAGTTCCCGGCCCACTTTCTCGAAGGCCGCGACGGCGCGTTCCAGGTGCTCGGCGCTGTGGCCGGCGGACATCTGGGTGCGGATCCGCGCCTCGCCGTGAGGCACGACGGGATAGGAGAAGCCGATCACGTAGACGCCTTCCTCCAGCAGCCGCTCGGCCATGCGGGCGGCCAGGCGCGCATCGCCCAGCATCACCGGGATGATGGGATGACTGCCCGGTTTCAGCTCGAAGCCCAGCGCGGTCATCCGCTCGCGGAACAGGTGCGTGTTGTCCCACAGGCGGCGGCGCAGCGCGGTGCCCGATTCGAGCAGGTCCAGCACGCGGATAGAGGTGGCGGCGATCACCGGCGCGACCGTGTTGGAAAACAGGTAGGGCCGCGATCTCTGGCGCAGCCATTCGACGACCGGCTTGCGCGCCGAGACGAAGCCGCCCGAGGCGCCGCCCAGCGCCTTGCCCAGGGTACCGGTGATGATGTCGACCCGGCCCAGCACGCCGTGGCGCTCGTGGGTGCCCCGACCGGTGGGCCCGAGGAACCCGGTGGCGTGGCAGTCGTCGATCATCACCAGCGCGTCGTGGCGCTCGGCCAGCTCGCAGATCTTGCCGAGCTCCGCGATGGTGCCGTCCATGGAGAAGACGCCGTCGGTGGCGATCAGCCGCGTGCGCGCGCCGGCCGCCTCCTTCAGCTTGGTTTCCAGGTCCGCCATGTCATTGTTGCGGTAGCGGTAGCGCTGCGCGCGGCAAAGGCGGATGCCGTCGATGATGGAGGCGTGATTCAGCTGATCGCTGATGACGGCATCCTCCGCGTCCAGCAGCGTTTCGAACAGCCCGCCGTTGGCGTCGAAGCAGGACGGATAAAGAATCGTGTCTTCCATGCCCAGAAAAGTGCTGATGCGCGATTCGAGCTCCTTGTGCGGCGACTGCGTCCCGCAGATGAAGCGCACCGACGCCATGCCGTAGCCGTAGCGGTCGAGGGCGTCGTGCGCCGCCTCGATGAGCTCGGGATGGTTGGCCAGGCCGAGATAATTGTTCGCGCAGAGGTTGATGACCTCGCGGCCGCCCCGCAGGTGGATCGCGGCCTGCTGCGGCGAGTCGATCACCCGCTCCGGCTTGTACAAGCCTTGTTCCCTGAGCGCGTCCAGTTCGCCGGATAGGCGTTCCAACAGGCCTTGTTTCATTGCGGTGTCCTGCGTCGGCTGAGGGGGGATTATAGCAATGGGGGACGCGCCGCCGGGGCGCGTGCTGCGCTAAAATGTCCCGCATGGACACGAAAAACGTCCGTCTCGACCGCTGGCTGTGGGCTGCGCGTTTCTTCAAGACCCGCGGGCTGGCGCAGGACGCCATCGCGGGCGGGCATGTACATCTGAACGGGCAGCGCGTGAAAGCGGCGCGCGCGGTGCGTCCCGGCGACTGGCTGGAGATCACGCGGGGCGAGGAACGCTTCACGCTGCAGGTGGTCGCGCTGTCCGAGCGCCGCGGGCCGGCGACCACCGCCCGGGCGCTGTACGAGGAGACGCCGGCGAGCATCGGCGCGCGCGAGGCCGCCCGCCAGCTGCGGCGCGACCAGGCCGGCAACCGGCCGCCGGCCTCGCGTCCGGACAAGCGGGCGCGCCGCCGCATCATCAGCTTCACTAAGACCCCCGAATGCTGAGATGATGACGCTCGCCCATGGCGTTGCCGCGTGCGCCGTCACCCGGAGCCACGACCTTTTTCTCTTTTCGTACCGACCCTGGAGTCGCTCATGAAGCTGCTGATTGCTGCACTGGCCCTTCTTCTCTTGTGCGCCGCAGAGCGCGCGCCCGGCGCGGACGGCGCGCCTGGCGCCGCCGCCGCCCCTGCAGTCATGCAGGAGACGATTTCGGCCCTGGAAGCCGAACTGGTGGAAGGCTACGGAGAGTCCCAGCGCGACCGTGCACGCCGCGGGTTGCAACAGGTGGCGGGGCTCTGGCGGGAGAGCGACGGCGACGCCGAGGCCTTTGCCGATTTTGCGCGTACGCATTTCGCCGGCGACCAGGAAACGCTGGACGCCATGTTCGAGCGCTACCAGTACCTGCTGGAGCGTTTTGACGGCCACATGAACAAGCTGGTGCAGGAGCTGCGGCGGCATTCGGACCTCGACCTGGGACCGATCATGCCCTTCGACCGGCTGTTCGCGGGCTTCGATCCCTCGGCGCACCTGGCGGAGGACATGTTTCGCAGCCGGCTCGCCTTCGTCGCCCTGTTGAACTTCCCGCTGACGACCCTCGAGCAGCGCCTGGAAGAGGGCGACGAGTGGAGCCGCCGCGAGTGGGCCGAAGCCCGCCTGGCGCAGCGCTTCGGGCGCCGTGTTCCCGCGGAAGTGAACCAGGCCATGGCGCGCGCCGGCGCCCAGGCCGACCAGTACATTGCCGAGTACAACATCTGGATGCATCACCTGGTGAACGACCAGGGCGAGCGCCTGTTCCCCGAAGGCATGCGGCTGTTGTCGCACTGGAACCTGCGCGACGAGATCAAGTCGAACTACGGCCTGGAAGACGGCCGCAAGGCACTGGCGCGCCAGCGCATGATCCAGCGGGTCATGGAGCACATCGTCGAGCAGACCATTCCCGCGGTGGTCATCGACAACCCCGCGGTGGACTGGAACCCGCACGCCAACACGGTCGCCCCGGCGGCGGTCGGCGAGACGGCAAACACCGACGCCGCGCCGGACGACGCCGCCGAGGGCGAAGAGCGCTATCGCGTGCTGCTGGAGACCTTCAGGGCCGCGCGCCTGGCCGATCCCTATTCGCCCTCCGCGCCCACCCTGATCGCGCGGCGCTTCGACGAGAACCGCGAGATTCCGGAAGCGCGCGTGGAGGCGATGCTGAAAGCGGTGGTGAGCTCGCCCCTGGTGCCGCAGGTCGCGTCGCTCATCGAGGCGCGGCTCGGGCGTCCGCTCGAGCCTTTCGACATCTGGTACAACGGTTTCAGGCCTCCCAGC
>DATFKW010000063.1:0-9049 GCA_035268405.1 Gammaproteobacteria bacterium | reverse complement strand
AGCCTCTTTAATCCAACGCCTTCCCATAGTTAATTTCCATTTGTATTCAATCGTTTAATGCCTATAATACTGTATATATACACAGATCTGAGGCCGCTGCGATGACCCGCCACGAACTCAAGCACCGGAACCCCGAAGGCTTCGCCCGCCAGCGCCGCGCCGCGAAGCTCGAGGACGAGATCGCGTGCCTCGCCAGCCACATCCATGCCGCCACTTATCGTCTGATCGCGATGCTGCGGGTATTCGACGAACTGGATGGATGGCAGGGCTGGCCGACGCCGGCGCACTGGCTGCAGTGGCGTTGCGGTTTCTCGCTCAATGCCTCCCGCGAGAAATTCCGCGTGGCGCGGGCGCTGCCCGGCCTGCCGCGGATCCGGGCGGCCTTCAAGAAAGGCGAGTTGTCCTTTGCCCAGGTGCGGGCGGCCACGCGCATCGCCACGCCGGAGAACGAGGCGACGGTGCTGATGTGGGCCAGGCATTCCACCGCCTCGCACATGGAGAAACTCGCCCGGCTCTACCGCCGCCACGGCGAGAACGCGGCCGCCATGGCGCAGCATCGGGAACGCTCTTTCTCGTACCGGGAAGAAGAGGACGGCATGGTCTCCTTCCGCATCCGGCTGCCGGCGGAACAGGCGGCGGTAGCCCTCAAGGCGGTCGAGGCCGCCAAGGCCACGCTGGACGGCGCGGATACCGAGGCGTTGACCCGCGAGCAACCGCCCTCGTTCGACGACCCGCCGCCGGACCATCCGGACGAGGACGTTTCCGCGGAAACGCGGCGCGCGCGGATGGCCGACGCCTTCGTGCGCGTGGCGGAGTCCTGGCTGGAGCCGGATGGCCGGCCGCGCTCCACCGCCGAGAAGTACCAGGTCCACGTGCACCTGGACCTGCGGCGCGAGGCGAACGGGCCGGTGGCGGACCCGGACGCGCCGGCGCTGGCCGAGCAGACCATCCGCCGGCTGGGCTGCGAGGCGGGGCTGGTGCCGGTGCTGCACGATGGCGACGAGATCCTGTCGGTGGGCCGCAAGACGCGCGCCGTGCCGCCGGCCATCCGCCGCGCGCTGCGGCTGCGCGACCGCGGCTGCCGCTTCCCGGGCTGCACGCACACGCGCCACGTGGACGCCCACCACGTGCGGCACTGGGCGGACGGCGGGG
Organism: Gammaproteobacteria bacterium; assembly: GCA_035268405.1. Lineage (GTDB taxonomy): Bacteria > Pseudomonadota > Gammaproteobacteria > Steroidobacterales > XN24 > XN24. The sequence goes on along the minus strand of DATFKW010000063.1, from coordinate 7,897 downwards.
AGACGAAGTTGTCCAACCTGGTGGAGCTGTGCGGGCGTCATCATCGCCTGCTGCATGAAGGCGGCTACCGCTTGCGCGCGACCGACGACGGCGCCCTGGTGTTCACGCGGCCGGACGGCGAGCGCATTCCCGAGGTGCCGCGGCCGGTCGTTCCGTGTGACGACCCGGTGGCCGCGCTCGCCCACGACCATCGCCGGCTCGGCGTTTCCGCGGAAACGCTGCGCTGCCGGTGGGACGGCAAGCCGGCCGACTACGGCTCGGCGATCGAGTGGCTGGATGAGGCGGCGCGCAGGCCGGCGCGAAGGCCGCCGGGGCCCTAGTCCCGCAACATGCCGATCAGCACGAGCTCGTCGTAGCGGACGGTGCCGATGACTTCGCGATTCTCCATCACCGGGGCGATGGAGATGCCGAAGTTCTCGAACAGCCGCACGCAATAGCGAATGTCCATGTCCGGCGGCACGGACAGCAGCGGCTTGCTCATGATCTCGTAGACGTTGACGCGCTCGGGCGCGCAGTCCTTGCCGAGCACTTTCTTGGCGATGTCGGACAGCAGCACGATGCCGAACTCGTCGTCCGCGTTGCGGCGCTTGACGATCAGCGCCTTGCTGCCGGTGGCCTTGAACTGGCGGATGGCGTCGGCGACGGTGGTGAAGCCGTCGATGATCTCGAACTTGTCGCGCATCACGTCCTTCACCCGGACGATCGGCTTGTGGTCCTGGTTCATGTCGAAAGGTCCTTGGTGGAGTCAAGCAGGGTTTCCATCTGGTGCTGCACGCCGACGGCGTCCTCGACGTCGACCTGGAAGGCGATGCCGGTGCCCGGCGAAGTGTCGAACTCGCCGACCTCGGAGATGGTCTCGAGGATCTTGCGCGACAGGCGGGCCTCGACGAGGAAGAACAGCACGTCGCGCTGGGTCTCCAGGGCGAGGCCGAGGAAGGTCTTCTTGACCTGCAGGCCTTCGCCGCGGGCGTGGTTGATGACGGTCGCGCCGGTGGCGCCCGCCTCGCGGGCGGCGTCCAGCACCCGGTTGGTCTTGTCTTCATCGGTGAGCGCGATGATGAGCTTGAAATGCATGCTTAGCTCTCCTCTCGGTCGGGGGGCCGCGTCCGGTCGGAACGGCGCTCCCAGGCACGCGCGAGCTGCGCGTAGGTCATGACGGTGATGATGGGAAACAACACGGCGAAGGCGATCAGGCCGAAGCCGTCGAGCAGCGGGCTGCGGCCCGGGATGCTGGAGGCCAGCCCGAGTCCCAGGGCGGCCACCAGCGGCACGGTCACGGTGGAGGTGGACACGCCGCCGGAGTCGTAGGCGATGGGGATCATCTGGCGCGGCGTGAAGAAGGTCTGCACCACCACCACGGCGTAGCCGGCGATGATGTAGTAGAGCAGTTCGCCGCCGGTGACGATGCGGAAGGTGCCGATGGTGATGCCCACGCCCACGCCCAGCGCGATGGCGAGCCGCAGGCCGAGCACGTTGATGGCGCCGCCCGAGACCTCGTTGGCCTTGATGGCCACGGCAATCACGGCCGGCTCGACCAGTACGGCGCTGAAGCCGATCGCCAGGGCGAACAGGTAGACCCAGTAGTAGTGGCTCCAGTGGTACGTGACGGCGTCCAGCGCCGCGTCCGCCCCGTAGAGGAATTCGACGTGGGTGAGCTGCTCGGCCATGGCGCGGCCCAGCGGGAACAGCGCCAGCTCCAGGCCGACGAGGAAGAAGCACAGGCCGAGGATGACGCAGAGGAAGCCGACCAGGAAACGCGCCATGTTCGGGATGCGCCGGCGGATGACCAGGAACTGGAAGCCGAAGATCACGGCGGCGATCGGCGCCACGTCCAGCAGGGTGTTCCGCAGGGTGTCGAGCAGCGCGCCGATGATGTCCATGTCAGACCACCATCCCGAAGGCCAGCACGAAGATCATCGGCGTCAGCGAGGCGAAGGCGATCAGGCCGAAGCCGTCCAGCGCAGGGTTGCGCCCGCGGATGGACGAGGCCAGGCCCACGCCCAGCGCCGTGACCAGCGGCACGGTGATGGTCGAGGTGGTCACGCCGCCGGCGTCGTAGGCGATGCCGATGATCTCGTCGGGCGCGAAGCTGGTCATGCACAGCGCCAGCACGTAGCCGCCGATGATCAGGTAATGCAGCGGCCAGCCCTTCAGGATGCGCACCACGCCGAGCACGATGGCCGTGCCCACCGCCAGCGCCACCACCGCGCGCAGCTCCAGCGCGTAGAAGGCGCGCGCGTCCAGCGTGTCGGGGATGGTGCCTTCCTGCACCGCGGTGCGCGCCGCCTCGCCGGCCACCGCGATCAGCGCGGGCTCCGCGATCGTGGTGGCGAAGCCCAGCGCGAAGGCGAAGCCCAGCAGCCAGGCCAGGCTGCCCTTGCGCGCGAAGGCGTAGGCCATCGACTCGCCGATGGGGAACAGGCCCAGTTCCAGCCCGTAGACGAACAGCGTCAGCCCGAACACCACCAGCACCAGACCGGCCAGCACGCCCACGGCGTCGGGCAACGGCGCGCGCAGCACCAGCAGCTGGAAAAAGCCGATCACGGCGAGGATCGGCAACAGGTCCCGCAGGCTGTCGAACAGGGATTTGGCAAAGGCCCTCAGGACACCAGCCCCCAGGTCAGCAGGCCGGCAATCACCACGCCCAGGATGGACGCGCCCACGCGCAGGCCGATCTCGCGACCGCCGATGCCGAGGCTGAGCCCGGCCTTCACCAGCGAGTTGACGAAGGCCGCCACCAGCACGCCCAGCGCGGCCGTGCGCAGCGAGACCGCGCCCTCGCTCATGCTGGCCAGCGACAGCGTGATGGCGTCCACGTCCGCCACGCCGGAGGCGGCTGCCAGCACGTACACGCCGGTGTCACCGAAGGCGTCCGCCAGCAGCCGCGACAGCAGCATCAGGCCCGCGAGCAGCGCGGCGAACAGCAGCGCCGGGCCGATTTCGAAAGGGTTGCGCAGCTTGGCGTCGCCGGCGTCGTCGCGGCTGCCGCGTCGCCACAGGACGGCGGCGGCGGCGTAGCAGGCGAGGCTCATCACCAGCATGGGCCACAGCAGGCTGAACATCAGCTCGGTCTTCACCACGCTGGTGACCACCAGCACGCGCGGGAACATCGTCGCGCAGGCGGCCACCACGCCGGCGGCCAGCACGTTGGGCGCGATCTTTTCCTGGCGGGCGAGGCGCGACAGATTGACGGTCACCGCGGTGGACGAGGCCAGGCCGCCGAACAGGCCGGTCGCCATCACGCCCTTGCGCTCGCCGATGGTCTTCATGGCGAAATAGCCGACGTATGAGATGCCGGAGATCAGCACCACCATCCACCAGATGCGATATGGGTTGAGGGCGTCCCAGGGGCCGTAGCCCTGGTTCGGCAGCAGCGGCAGCACCACCACCGAGATCAGCAGCAGCTTCAGCGTCGCGTGCAGCTCCTTGCGCTCGAGCTGTTTCAGCAGGCGGTGCAGGAAGGGCTTCACGCTCAACAGCACGGTGGTCACCACCGCCGCCACCGTGGCCAGCACCACGTGATCCAGCGTGGCCATCGCCCCCAGCGAGAAGGCCAGCAGCTGGGCCACCAGGCCGGTGATGCCCAGGTCGCCCGTGCGCCTGCAGGCGATGACATGCGCCGTCGAAAGCACCAGCGCGACGGCGGCGAAGGCGACTGCCAGCACCAGGGCCCCGAGTTGCTGCGTCAGCAGCCCGAAAATCCCGCCGAGCAGCCCGATGAGCGCGGAGGTGCGGATGCCGGCCACGCGGCCGCCCTCCTCGACTTCGCGGTCCTTCCAGCCGCGCTCCATTCCGATCAGCAGGCCCAGCGCGAGCGCGACGCCCAGCGTGTAGAAGCTGCCGAATTCTTCCATGCATTGAGTATGGCATAAGGCAGAAAAGGCATACGCGACAGCCACACTTGTCATATATGGGCTTTTGCGACCATGCTGGATCGCATATAAGGCTCACCTCATGAGCCAGCGAGGCTGCAGAATGTCGCCTCGCACCCAGTCGGCACGGAGGAATGCATGAACAAGATCGCGAAACGTGTCATCGAAGCTTCCGGCGGGCCCGCGGATGGAACCCTGGATCGCTTTCGCGGCTGCCTGCTGGGCGGGGCCGTGGGCGACGCACTGGGCGCGCCGGTGGAGTTCCTGTCCCGCGCGGAGATCCTGGAACAATACGGTCCCGCGGGCGTTGCCGGCTACGCGCCGGCCTACGGGGGGCTGGGTCGGATCACCGACGACACCCAGATGACGCTGTTCACCGCCGAGGGGCTGCTGCAGGGCTGGCAGTCGGGCTGCGAGGACGGCAGCGGGTCGCTGGTGCAGGCGACGCGGCGCGCCTACCTGAACTGGCTGCAGACCCAGGAAGCGGACGCCGCCCCGGCTCCCGTGCTCGACGCCGTGCCGGTCGCCAGCCGACTGCTGCAACAGGGCGAACTTTACAGCCGGCGCGGCCCCGGCGAGACCTGCCTGGCGTCGCTGCGCGCGGCGCGTGCCTCCGACGCGCCCGTCGAGAACGACCGCAAGGGTTGCGGCGGCCTGATGCGCGTGGCGCCCGCCGGGCTGTTTTTCTGGCGGCCGCTGCAGGCCTGCTCGCCGCGCCCGGCGTTCCGCCTGGCCGCGGAGCTCGCGGGACTCACCCACGGCCATCCCACCGGGCAACTGGCCGCCGGCGTGCTGGCCGTCCTGGTGCTGTCGCTGGTGGACGGCATGCGCCTGCCGCAGGCCCTGGCCATCGCCAAGCAGATCCTCGCCAGCCAGCCGGGCCATGAAGAAACGCTGCGCGCCATCGAGCATGCCGAATGCCTGGCGCGCTCGCCGATCCGCCGCCCGGAAGCGATCGCCGCGCTGGGCGAGGGCTGGCTGGCCGAGGAGGCGCTGGCCATCGCCGTCTACTGCGCGCTGGTGTCGCAGGCCTTCGAGGAAGGCGTGGTGCTCGCCGTCAACCACGACGGCGACTCAGACTCGACCGGCGCCATCACCGGGCAGCTGCTGGGCGCGCTGCACGGCGTCGAGGCCATCCCGCCGCAATGGCTGGAGCCGCTGGAGCTGCGCGCGCTGATCAGCGAGACCGCCGACCAGCTGCACGGTTACTGGTCCAAGAGCAGTGACGAGGCGCCTAGACCAGTCGCGACCGCACCTTGACCTCGCCTTCCAGCGTGCGGTGCACGGGGCAGCGGTTGGCGATCTCGAGCATGCGCGCCCGCTGGGCGTCGTCCAGCTCGCCCTCGATGCGGATGCTGCGGCTGAGCTCGTGGATGTGCCGGTCGCTGGAGGTGCAGTCCTCGCAGTCGTCGGCGTGCACGCGGCGGTGCGTCACCTCGCAGCTGACCCGCTCCACCGGCAGCTGCTTGTGGCGCGCATACATGTTCAGCGTCATCACGGTGCAGCTGCCCAGTGCGGCCGCCAGGAAGTCGTAGGGATCGGGGCCGAGGTCCCCGCCGCCGTTGCTTTCCGGCTCGTCCGCCAGCAGGCCGTGCTCGCCGGCCTGCACGCGGCACAGGAAGCCGTCCGCCTGCCGGCCCCGCACGCACACGCCCTCGGACGGTTCCGGCGGGGCCAGGTGCAAAAACCGCGCGGCCCAGGCGGCGATCACGCGGCCCGCGTACTCGGAATCCTCGCTGCGCGACAACAAGTGATCAGCGTCGTCCAGGCTGACGAAGCTTTTCGGGTGGCGGGCCGCCGCAAAGATCTTCTGCGCCTGCTCCACCGAGACGATGCGGTCCACCGGCGAGTGCATCACCAGCAGCGCCCGCTTGAGCTGCTTGAGCTGCTCGCCCAGGTCCTGCTTGCGAGCGTCGTCGATGAAATCCCGGCGGACCTTGAAGCTGCGGCCCGCCAGCTCAACCTCGGCGCAGCCTTCCGCCTCGATGCGCTCGACGCCGTCGCCGAACTGCTTCAGCACGTGCTCAGGGCTGGCCGGCGAGCCCAGCGTGGCGACCGCGCGCACGCTGTCCAGCCGCTCCGCCACGCCGAGCGCGGCCGTGCCGCCCAGCGAGTGGCCCAGCAGCAGCTGCGGCGCGGCGTAGTTCTCCTCCAGCCAGCCGGCGGCGTCCTCCAGGTCGTCCAGGTTGCTGGAGAAGCTGGTCTCGGCAAAGTCGCCGTCGCTCTCGCCCAGGCCGGTGAAGTCGAAGCGCAGCACGGCGAAGCCGGCCCCGGCCAGCGCGCGGGTGATGTCGCGCGCCGCCCGGATGTTGCGGGTGCAGGTGAAACAATGGGCGAACAGCGCGGTGGCCTGCCAGGTGCCGCCCGGCGGCAGCTCCAGCGAGCCGATGAGCTTGATGCCGTTGCGTGTCTCGAACTGGATCCTGGACATGGTGCGGGCTCCTCCTGCAAGGCCTTCCCGAAACGACTACAGTCGGGGGCGGCAACGCTCAGAAGCCTACCAGAACATCCCGCGGCAACGAGGACGCCCCATGACCCCGCAACACGACTTCTCCGGCCTGTCGGCCCTGTATCTCAATTGCACGCTCAAGCCCACGGGCGTGCTGTCGCACACCGAGCACCTCATCGAGGTGTCGCGCAAGATCATGGCGGCGAACGGCGTGGCGACGGAAGTCATCCGCCCGGTGGACCTGGAACTGGCGCCGGGCGTCTACCCGGACATGACCGAGCACGGCTTCAAGCGCGACGACTGGCCCGGGCTGTGCGAAAAGGTCATGGCTGCCGACATCCTCGTGATCGGGACGCCGATCTGGCTGGGCAAGGAGAGCTCGGTGTGCCGGCGGACCATCGAGCGACTGTACGGCGAGTCCGGCAAGCTCAATGCGCAGGGACAATACGCGTATTACGGGCGCGTCGGCGGCTGCGTCATCACCGGCAACGAGGACGGCGCCAAGGACTGCGCCATGACCCTCCTCTATTCGCTGCAACACCTGGGCTACACCATCCCGCCGCAGGCCGACTGCGCCTGGATAGGCGAGGCCGGGCCGGGACCGTCCTATGCCGACGAGGACTCCGGCGGGCCGCAGAACGACTTCACCCAGCGCAACACCACCTTCATGAGCTGGAACCTGATGCACATGGCGAAGATGCTGCGCGACGCCGGCGGCATCCCCGCGCACGGCAACCAGCGCAGCGAGTGGGAAGCCGGCTGCCGCTTCGACCACCCGAACCCGGATTACCGCTAGGCGGACCCCGAGCCGACGGACAAGGCCTGCCAGCTGTCCGCCATCGCCCAGGCGACGTCGCGCACTTCACTTACGCGCTCGCCCGGATGGTGGGACAGCGATGCATTATCGAAGATATCGGCGCCGTGGCGCGCGCCCAGCAGCGCGCCCAGCAGCACCGGGCAATAGTTGCTCGGCCCGGCGAACGCCTTGGCGGCGGCCAGCATGGCCAGCGGGTCGTTGGCGCGCACGTAAAAATGCAGCGCGGCGCGCAGCGCGTCGGACGCCAGCCCGCCCGGAGAGATCGGCTGGGTCGAGCAGCCGTCGTGGGTCAGCGGCGCCCCCATGATGGCCTGGCGGCATTCCAGCGCCATCATCGCGGCGCACTGGGCCGCTTCCGGGTGCGCATGCGTCAGGCCGGCTTCCGCCCGGGCGGCCTCATGGAGTTGTTCCTTCGACAACCAGGGCGACATCGCCAGCACGCCGGCCCGGTGGCTGGGGTTGCAGCCGGCCGTCTGCCCCTGCAGCTCCTGGTGCACCTGCGCGGCGGCCTCGTCGCTGCTGGCGCCCTGCAGGCCGAGATTGAACACGCAGGTCGCCACCACCCCCGTGTCGAACGAACCCGCGCGGTGCCAGTTGAGATAACGCCGGAACACGTCCCGCGGGTCGTAGCGCTGCAGCGCCGCCAGGCTGCGCGCCAGCCGCAGGCTGATCTCCGTGCGGCCGCCGATGTCATCGCCGGCGGCCAACCCGACCAGCACCCCGGCCACGCGTCCCTGCAGATCTTTCATCCCTGTTTGC
>DATFKW010000062.1:0-11005 GCA_035268405.1 Gammaproteobacteria bacterium | reverse complement strand
GTCGCGACCGTCCCCTCAGCGCCAGCACACCGCCGGCGCCGCCGGCGCGGAACCGCGCCGGCCCGCCTGGTCGAGGGTAAGCACGCGGCATTGCTCGTCGGCGCCCTGCGGCGACCCCGGGGCGGGTCGCGCGGCAGCGCTGAATGCGGTGGCGTCCGCGCTCTCGATGCGCAGCGCGTACCAGCCTTTTGCACTGAGACCCAGGCCCAGGCCTGCCGGCGGCGCCGGGGCGGCCGCGGCGGCGTAGCGACCGTGCAGCAGCCGATATCGCTCCTGGGCCGTCGCCAGCGCATAGAGCGCCGCCCTGGCATCGTCACGCTGGGCCCGCATCATGACCGAGCGCCAGGCCGGCAGCGCGATGGTCGCGAGCAGGGCGGCGATGACCACGCAGACCATCAGCTCGATGAGCGTGAAGCCGGCGCGCCGCTTCACGGCGCGGGCTCCAGCTGGCGCCACCAGTGGTGGCGAGGCTCACCCGGCAGACCGCCTGTAACGCTGAAGCCCTCCAGCAGCGTTGCACGGGCCGGTCCGTGGCGCCCGGAGCTCTGGATTTCGAACAGCCATTCCACCGCGCCGCTGGCCGCATCGACCCGGGCGGCGAAGAGGCGCACTTCCGCGCGCCAGGCGCCGCCGCCGGGCAAGGCGCCGGAGGCGTTCCACGGCGCGGCCACCGACCAGGCGCGCGCCTCGCGCGCCGCTGACAGGCCGGCTTCGGCCGCCTGCAGTGCGCGCAGGCGCGAGATGCCGCCTTCCGCCATCGCCAGCTCCAGCGCGGCCGTGCCGGCGACCGCCGACGCGAGGGCCATGCCCGCCGCCGTCAGCACCAGCACCACGACCAGCACGGCGCCGGCGGACCCTTGCGGCGCGCTCGCCGGCCGCCCGCGCTTCACGGCGCCGGCCCGTTGCGCAGCGCCACGGTGCGCGTCATGGCAAGCCCGTGGGGGCCATCGCTGCGCAGCGACAGGCGCACCGCGACCACGGGCGCGGTCGCGGACTCGGGAGCGAGGAAGCGGTCGGGGAGACCGTGTCCCGGCGTGCCGGCCGGGTCGTCGTCGATCCCCAGCAGGATCTCCATCGCCGCGATCCCGGGCAGCACCTCTTCGTCGATCACCCGCGGGCCCCGTTGCAGCGTTTTGCGGCGCAGCGAGGGTCGGGCCGCATCGCCCGTCGAGCGCGGGCTGACGTAGTAGGCGCGCGCCACGAGATTGCGCGTCTCGGTCCCGGGGCCCGCCGCTTCGCCGCCCGCGATCACGCGCCCGCTCCAGGGGTCCGCCTGTACCTGCAGCCGCCTCGCCTCCGGCGCGCTTGTGCGTGTTTCGACGCGCCTGAGCACGAGCACGCCGCTGGCAGGCGCGGCGCCGCCGAAGGGGGCGCACGCCAGGGGCCAGCCCGACGACCAGGCCTCCAGGGGTTGCTCCAGCTCCAGGGCCCAGCCGGACCCGCAGTCACCGGTCACGCCGGCGGCCAGCGGCACCGCGCCGCCCGTGCGGCCCTCGATCTGCTTGGCTTCCGCGACCAGGCCCCAGTAGCCGGCATGCGCCAGCTCGTACTCCAGCAGGGCGAGCGCGATGCGCAGGGTGTCCTGCGCATCGGCGACGCGGGCGGTGTCCGTGGCCAGCCGCAGAATGCGCGCATGCAGGGTGGCGACCGACAGCGTCAGCAGGGCGCCGATGGAGATCGCCACCAGCACTTCGGCCAGGGTCACGCCCGCCATGCGCCGCCGCCGTGTCATGGCACACCCGGAGCGAGGCCCAGCCGCAGCGCACGCTGCTCGCCGCCGGTGGCGGTCCACTCGATTTCCAGGGCGATCACGCCGGCACCAAGGGCGGCCAGCGAGCCCTTGGCGTCGGGCAGCTCCTGCTCGAGGCGGGCGCGCCACTCGCTCAGTTCCAGCGCCGCCAGCGCTTCGGGACTGCAGCCGCCGGCACAGCTCGCGGGCCCCGGCAGGGCCGTCCAGTCCACGCCGGGCAATGCCCGCATGCGGCCGGCAAGATCCGCGGCGAGCATGCCGGCCTGCTGGGCCCGGCGCGCCTCGGCCGTTGCGGCGAGACCGCCCAGGGCCATCCCGAGCATGCCGGCGACCGCCAGCCCGAGCAGCAGCAGGGAGACCAGCACCTCCGTCATGACGAAGCCCCGCGCGCTCATGGCGGGGCGCACTCGAGCGAGCCGGCGCCCCGGATCCGCCGGACGCGGCCGGTGGGCGAAATCACCACCGCGCGCGCCGCCGCGTCACCGCGGTCGTCGCACCAGGCCAGCGTGCCGTTGGTGCTGCGCCGCTCGCCGGGTTCGAAACGGAACGAGTGCCGGTTGGCGAGCAGCCGGCCGCGCGGGTGGGCCGCGCCGGCGCCCAGCCGCAGCACCCTCGCGGGCTCGTCCTCGGGCACCACCAGCCAGCCCTGGTCCCAGGCCGGCAGCTCGCCGGCGCAGGCCCGGCCGTCGCGGCTGCCGCAAAGCAGCACCGGCCGGCCGCGCCGCAACGCTTCGCTGCGCGCCAGCCAGGCGGCGCGCGCGACGTCTTCAAGCACTGCATTGCGCCGCGCATTGAGCAGGATGCGGTCCAGCGCCGGCACCGCGATCCCGGCCAGCACCGCGATCAGCGCGATGGCCGTGAGCAACTCGATGAGCGTGATGCCGGCGTGCCTGTCCATGGCGTCCTCCTTGTCACGAAGCATGCGTGGCGGCGCCCGGCGGCGGCAGTGGCGGAAACTGCGTGTTTCGCGCCGATATGGGGCCGGTTACAGTGCGAGCTACAGGCAGGGAGAAGGCGGTTGACGAGTTCGACGGAAATCATCGTGATCGGCGGCGGTGCGGTGGGCATGCTCAGCGCCCGCCGGCTGGCGCAGGCCGGCCGCCGGGTCACGCTGGTGGAGCGGGGCCGGCTGGGACGCGGCACCTCCCGCGCGGGCGGCGGCATCATGTCGCCGCTGGTGCCCTGGGAGGCCGCCGAGCCGGTGGCGGAGCTGGCGGCGCATTCATTGCCCATGCTGCCGGGCCTGGCGGCGGAACTGGCCCGCGACACCGGCATCGACCCGGAATATCACGCCGACGGCCTGCTTTACCTGGATTGCCCGGACATTGAGGCGGCGATGGCCTTCGCGCGCCGCCGCGGCCTGCGGGCGGAGGCGCTGGACGGCGCCGCGCTGGCGGCCCTGGTGCCGGCCGCGGCGCGCACGGAGGGGCGCTCGCTGCTATTCCCCGACATCGCCCAGGTCCGTAATCCGCGCTTCCTGGACGCGCTCGCCGAGGACCTGCGCCGCCGTGGCGTGACGCTGTTGCAACAGGCGGGGGAAACCCGGCTGGAGCGCCAAAAGGACTCGGTGACAGTGGCGACAGGGGTTCACGGCCGCCTGCGGGCGGAGGCCGTGGTGGTTGCCGCAGGCGCCTGGAGCGCGGGCCTGCTGGCGCCGCTGGGGGTGGATCTGCCGGTCGCCCCGGTGCGCGGCCAGATTCTCTGGTACCTGTTGCCGCGGCCCGAGTTTCGCCAGGTGCTGATGCGCGACGGCCGTTACCTGATCCCGCGCAGGGACGGCGTGGTGCTGGTCGGCAGCACGGTAGAGGAGGCGGGTTTCGACGACAGCACCACCGCGGAGGCCAGGTCCGAGCTGAGCGCCGCCGCCGCCGCCATGGTGCCCTTGCTGGGGACCCTCGCGCCGCAGGGACAGTGGGCGGGCCTGCGACCCGGCTCGCCCGACGGGATTCCGCTCATCGGGCCGGTGCCGGGCTGCCCGGGGCTGTGGCTCAATACGGGGCATTTCCGCAACGGGGTGAACCTCGCGCCGGCCTCGGCCCTGTTGCTGGAAGCGCTGCTGGCGGGCACCGCGCCGCCGCTGGATCCGGCAGCCTACGACCCGGCCGGCGCGCTGGCGCGCGCGGGCCAGGGATGCTTATAATGCGAACTCCTGAAAGGGTTGGAAAGCTCATGGACAGCACCCACCAAGACATCGCCAGGCGACTGACCAGCCATGGCGCCAAGCCCACGACCCAGCGGCTCAAGCTGGCCGAACTGGTGTTCGAGCGCCCGCAGCACGTCTCGGCGGAGCAGTTGCTGCAGCGGGCGCATGCCACGGGCATCCGGGTATCCAAGGCGACCGTCTACAACACCCTCAACCTGTTCGTTGAATGCGGGCTGTTGCGCGAGCTGGTGGTGGACCGCGACCGGGTCTATTACGACTCCACCGTGCACGCCCATCACCACTTCTACAATGTCGACACGGGCGAGATGATCGACATCCCGGCCGAGGCCGTTTCCTTTGCCGGCGTGCCCTCGGCCCCCGAAGGCACCGAACAGGACGGCGTGGACGTCATCATCCGGGTGCGCAACCGCGCCTGAGCCGGGTCCGGCGTTGCCGCTGCGGCGGCCATCTCTTATACTGCGCGGCCTTCCAGGGCCCCTTCGTGCCGGGGTAGCTCAGTCGGCAGAGCAACTGATTCGTAATCAGTAGGTCGGTGGTTCGATTCCACTCTCCGGCACCATTACACTTCTTCTTCCTTTCCGCGGCGCGAGCGCAGCAGCACGCAGGCCGGGAATGCGGCCAGCAGCGCGGAAGGCCGCAGGTCCCCGGCCGTCCTGCCGGTGAAAAGGTGCCGGGCGCCGGCGAAATCCTCCGCCTCGCGACCGAGCGAACTGTCCGCCCACTGTTTGGCATCGAGCCTCAGGGCCCCGTCGCCGAGCGCCGCATGCGCCGTCAGCCGCGGCAGCAATACCAGCATCGATTCTTCGCCGTGCGAGCGGCTGAACGCGATCAGCCGCTCGCTCGCCGCGCCGTGGATTTCCATCGGCTCATAGCTGCCTTCGGCAAAAAGCCCCGGTCGCCGGCGGCGCGCATCCAGCAAGGCGGCGATGACGCCCAGCTTGATGTGGCCGTCGCGCCAGCCGGTGAGCAGTTGCTCCAGGCCAGGCACGCGCGCTTCATCCAGGAAAGCGCCTCGCGCGCCGTAATCCACGCCGCGGCGGTTGTCGGGGTCCACCAGCGACAGGTCCCAGCATTCCGTCCCCTGGTAGAGATCCGGCACGCCCGGCGCCGTATATTTCAGTACAGCTTGCGCGAGGCCGTTGATCGCGCCCGCCGGCGCGAGCCGCTCGACCAGGCGTTTCATTTCGCGCAGGAAGGCCTTGCTCTTGCGGGGATCCAGCGTGTCGCGCACGAACTGGCTGACGCCCTCCTCGTAGGCGGCATCCGGCCGCGCCCAGTGGGTCTGCAGCTTGGCCTCGCGCACCGCCTTGATCATGTAGGCGTCCATGCGCTCGGCAAAGTCGGCCATCGCGGCATCGTTTTCGGGCGCGAGTTCCATCGGCCAGGCCCCGAGCACGGCCTGGTAGTAGAGGTACTCGGCCTTGCGCGACGGGGCCGGCTCGCCTTCGGCCAGGAGGTGTCGCCGCGAACGATTGAGCCGCGTGATCCGGCGCAGGCTCTGGCGCCATTCCGCCGGCAATTCGCTGAGCACGGCGAGACGCGCGCGCACGTCCTCGCCGCGCTTGTGATCGTGGGTTGCCGTGGCCAGCATGGCCGCCGGCGCCCGTTCGCCGCGCTGGGCGGTCGCGTGGTGGAAGGCCGCCACGCTGCAGCCCCAGCGCGACGGCTCGCCGCCGACCTCGTTCAAGGCGATGAAGCGGGTGTAGCGGTAAAAGGCCGTGTCTTCCACGGACTTCGCCGTCACAGGGCCGGTGAGTTGCTGGAACCTGCGGGCGATCTCGCGGATTTCCGGCGCCTCGCGCGGCTGGCCGTCGTCCGGGCGCCACCGCGCCAGCAATACCTTGCGGATGAAGTCATAGACGGTGTCGTCCACGAGTCCCGGCGCCTTGAGGGCGCGTCGCGTCGCCCAGTCGATGTAGCGCTCATCCGCCTGTGACGGCGCGCCGTCGGCAATGTAGGTCCGGTAAACGGGAAAGCGCGCCACGATATCCGTGAGCGCCTCGCGGATCGCCTGGTAGGTGAAATCCCGGGTGCGCGGATGGTTTTTCGCCAGCCGGGTGAGCCGCCGCGCCAGCACGGTGAACTCGCTGGAGAGATTGTTGCGCAGGATTTGCGGCTTGGCGCGCTCCACTTCCGTCTCGAAGTCCGCCGCGTCGCGCACAAAGCGCTGGTAGGTCCGCGTCAGGGGTTGTTCGCCCTCCTCGGAGATGAACAGTCCGCCCGCCTGCGCCATGAAATCGTAGCCGGTGGTGCCGTGCACGGGCCATGCCTCGGGCACCTGTTCGAAGGGCGCCAGGATCTTCTCGACCAGCAGGTAAACAGGCCGCCGCCGATCCTCGGCGCCCAGGCACCGTCCGGCGGCGGCCTGCAGTTTCTCGCAGTACGCCGCGGGATCGTAAAGGCCGTCCACGTGATCGAGCCGCACGCCGTCCACCTTGCCTTCCCGGAGCAGCCGGAACAGCAGGGCATGCACCTGCTCGAACACGTCCTCGTCTTCGACGCGCAGGCCGGCAAGGTCGTTGATGTCGAAAAACCTGCGGTAATTGATTTCGTCGGTGGCGGCCCGCCAGTACGAGAGGCGATAAACCTGCCGTTCGAGCAGTTCGTGCAGCGGCTGCCACCCCAGGGGCGTACCGGGTGGACTGGAGAAAGCGGCGGCCGCCGCCTCCAGGGGCGCCTTGCCTTCGGGCGTCGCGGCGAGCCCGGCCAGCGCGCGCTTCAGCGCACGGCCCGCCTCCATCGCCTCCGCCGTGGCGGCGCGCCGCACGCGCTCGGCGAGGGCAACCGCCTGCTCCAGGGCGGCGGTCGCGGGCCCGTTGTCTCTGCCGGTTTGGTGCCTGACCGCCATGGCAAGCACGAGGCCATAGCTGCGCGGGCAAAGCGGGAAACGATGCTCGTGGTACCAGGCGGAATAACTGCCTTCGGCCGCATCGAAGCGTACCTGCAGTTGTCCCGACTCGAGAATCTCGCCGTAGGGCGCGCCGAGAAAGGGCACCAGCAGCTTGCCGACGAGCGTTTCCTCGGCCGGCTGCCAGTCGATGTCCATCCAGTGGCAGTAGCGCCCTTCGCGTCCCCATTCGAGCACGTCCAGCCAGTAGGGATTGTGCGCGCCGCCGACGCCCATGTGGTTCGGCACGAAATCGATCAGCAGCCCCATGCCCGCCCCGTGCAGCGCGCGATGAAGGCGGTCCAGACCCGGCTCGCCGCCGAGCTCGGGATTGATCCGGGCGTGATCCACGACGTCGTAGCCATGCTGGCTGCCGGGCCTCGCCATGGTGATCGGCGAGGTGTACAGGTGACTCACCCCGAGGCTCGCCAGGTACGGCACGATGGCTGCAGCGGCGTCGAAGTCGAAGCCCGCGTGCAGCTGGACCCGGTAGGTCGCCCGCGGCACCTTGCCTTGCCACGGGCCGGCGGTCGTGCTCATCGCCGCTCCGCCTCCAGCCACCAGCTCGCCGACCAGGGCGCCATGGGCTGCCCCGCAAGCGGCGCCGGCTGCGGCCAGGCATAAAGACATTCGCCCGCGGGCAGTGCGGGCGGGATCGCCGCCTGGTCGCCCAGGTTGGCCACCAGCGACAGGCGCGCGCCGCCCGCGAGTCGCCAGGCGACGGACAGGCCGGATGCACCCCAGCGATCCACCTCAGCCGGGCAACCCGGCGCGCCGTCCAGCAGCGGCACGACCCGCGCGTGACGCACGGCGAGCAGCCGGGCGACGTGGTCGCGGAACTGTCGGCCCGCGGCGGAGGGCGGGGCGGTGAGGCGCGAAGCTTCCCAGGTGGCGCGGGCGCCGGGATCGGGGATGCGGGCGCGCGCGGCCTCGCTGGAAAATTCGGGGAAGCTCCGGAATTCCCTGCGCCGCCCCTCGCGCACGGCCCGGGCCAGCTCTTCGTCGAAATCACAGAAGTACAGGAAAGGCGCGTCGGCCAGCCATTCTTCGCCCATGAACAGCATGGGAACCTGCGGCGCGAGCAACATGGCGGTCGTCACGGCTTGCACGGCGGCGGGCGCGGCCAGCTGATGGATGCGCTCGCCGAAAGCGCGGTTGCCGACCTGGTCGTGGTTCTGCAGGAAACTCACGAAAGCGGCGGGCGACAGCCCCCGGGTCGGTTCGCCGCGCGCCGCGCCGTCGCGATGAGCGGAGTGCTGGCCCTGGTAGATGAAGCCCTCGGCGAGCGCGCGACCCAGCAGCGCCACCGCGTCGCCCTGGTAGTCCTCGTAATAGCCGGCCGCCTCGCCGGTCAGCAGGACGTGCGCCGCGTGGTGCAGGTCATCGTTCCATTGCGCCGCAAAACCTTCGCGCATCCAGTGCGCTTCGTTGGCGTCGTTTTCCAGCACGAGGTGGACGTGGCGGTCGCTGATGCTCGCCCGCACGCGGGCCGCCAGCGTGGCGAGGAAGCGGCCGCGCCAGGCCGCGTGGATTGCGTGCACCGCATCGAAGCGCAGGCCGTCGAAACGATATTCCTCCAGCCAGTAGAGCGCGTTCTCGATGAAGAACTGGCTGACCTCCTCGCGGCCGAAGTCGATCGCCGCGCCCCAGGGCGTGTGCTTGTCCTCTGCGAAGAACTCCCGCGCGTAGGCGTGCAGGTAATTGCCGTCCGGGCCGAAGTGGTTGTAGACCACATCGAGAAAGACCATCAGTCCGAGGCCGTGCGCCTCGTCGACCAGCCGCTTGAGGTCCTCCGGTGCGCCGTAGCGGCGGTCCGGCGCGAAGGGCAGCACGCCGTCGTAGCCCCAGTTCCAGCGACCCGGGAAATCGGCCACCGGCATGAGTTGCACCGCCGTCACGCCAAGCTCGGCGAGTTCCCTCAGGCGCTTGCGAACACCGTCGAAATCGCCGCTCGCGGAGTATGTCCCGGTATGCAACTCGTAGAGCACGACCTGTTCCCAGGGTCGCCCGCGCCAGTCGCCGTGACACCAGGTGTAGGCCCCGGGATCCACGACCAGCGACGGGCCGTGCACATCGTCCTGCTGCGCCCGGGAGGCCGGGTCCGGGACCGCCAGGCCGTCCGGGAGAATGAAGCGGTACGCGGTGCCGGGAGGCGCGGCGTCGGTTTCGCACTCGAACCAGCCGGCTTCCTGCGGCGTCATCGGCAGCCTGTGCTCCGATTCGCCCAGTTGCAGAAAGACGGCGTCCACCGAAGGCGCCCACAGGCGAAAGCGCGTGCCCTGGCCCCGCCGTTCGGCGCCCATCGGCAGCCTGCGGTGATGCCGCGTCATTGCGGCTCCGCTGGCGGGTCGCCGTGACTCCTGAACGCAAACACCGTCGCGCTGTGCTCCGGCAGGATCATCGAATCCCCGGCCGGGAGTTCGACCGGCGGGGCATCGGGCGCGCTGGTGTCGATGAGCCGAAGCCAGCCGCGACCGCCCTCGAACTCGGGCAGCGTGATCTCGACGCCGTTGGTCGCAGCGTTGAAATACACCAGCAGGATCTCTTCGGGCGGCTCGCTGCGGGGCGCAATGATGCGCCCGTTCAACAGGATCCCTACGACCTTGGCGAGCGGGTCCCGCCACAGCTCGTCGCCCGCGGGGCCGCCCGTGGTATCGATCCACAGGATGTCGGGAATATCCTCGCTGGAGACGCGATCGCCGTGCAGGAAGTGTTCAGCGCGCAGCGCGGCATGATCATGGCGCAGGCGCACCAGTCGCCGCACGAACCCGAGCAGCGCGTGGTCCGTCTCGGCCAGGTTCTCCCAGTCCATCCAGCTGATGTTGTTGTCCTGGCAGTAGGCATTGTTGTTGCCGCCCTGGCTGCGGCCGCACTCGTCGCCCATCAGCATCATCGGCAGGCCCTGGGACACCAGCAAGGTGAGCAGCATGTTGCGCGCCTGGCGGGCACGCATGGCGTTGACGGCCGGGTCGTCCGTCGGCCCCTCGGCGCCGTAGTTGGCCGAGTAGTTTTCTTCATGGCCGTCCTGCGGGTCTTCATTGGCCTCGTTGTGGCGATGAGCGTAGGACACCAGGTCGCGCAGGGTGAAGCCGTCGTGCGAGGTGATGAAATTGAGGCTGGCGCTCGGCTGGCGGCCGGCATGGTCGAAGGTCTCGGCGCTGCCGGCCACGGCGCGGGCGAAATGCGGCAGGAGATGCTCGTCGCCGCGCCAGAAACGCCGCACGGAGTCGCGGAACTGGTCATTCCATTCGCTCCAGCCGGGCGGGAAGTTGCCGAGCTGGTAGCCGCCGGGGCCCACGTCCCAGGGCTCCGCGATCAACTTGAGGTGCTGGAGCACCGGATCCTGCCGCACCGCGTCCAGGAAACCGCTGCCGGGATCGAAGCCCCAGGGCTCGCGCGCCAGGCAGGTGGCGAGATCGAAGCGGAAACCGTCGACCCGCATTTCCGTGGCCCAGTATCGCAACGAGTCCATGACCATCTGCAGCACGCGCGGATGGGCGAAGTTGACGGTGTTGCCGGTGCCGGTCTCGTTGACGTAGTAGCGCGGCTCCTCGTCCAGCAGGCGGTAATAGCTTTTGTTGTCGATGCCCTTGAACGATAGCGTCGGACCGAGTTCGTTGCCTTCGGCCGTATGGTTGTAGACGACGTCGAGAATCACTTCGAGGCCGGCCGAATGCAGCCGGCGAACCATGCGCTTGAATTCCTCGACATCCTCGGCCAGGTAGCGCGGCTCCGGCGCGAAAAAGCCTAGGCTGTTGTAGCCCCAGTAATTTCTCAGGCCGCTCTCCAGCAGGTGCCGGTCGTCGGTGAAGGCATGGATCGGCATGAGTTCGACGGCGGTGACGCCCAGCCCGACCAGGTGATCGATCACCGCGTCGCTGGCCAGTCCCGCAAAGGTGCCGCGCCATGCCTCGGGCACGTCGGGGTGCAGTTGGGTCATGCCGCGCACGTGGCATTCATAGATCAGCGAGCGCGATGAGCGATGCGCGGGGCGGCAGTGTGCGCCCCACGCGAAATTGTCGGTGATCACGCTGCATTTCGGCATCCGCGCGGCGTTGTTGCGGGTGTCGAAAGTCAAATCCCGGGTCGCGGCCCCGATGCGGTAGCCGAAATGGGCGTCGCTCCAGCGAAGTCTCCCGACCAGGCGCCGGGCGTAGGGATCCAGCAGCAGCTTGTGATGATTGAAGCGGTGGCCTTGCTTCGG
>DATFKW010000061.1:0-19456 GCA_035268405.1 Gammaproteobacteria bacterium | reverse complement strand
TGGGGCGGCAAGTACCTGCCCTGGGAGCTGGACGACGCGATCGCGGCGCGCATGGCCGAGTCGCTGGGGCTGGCGCGCTACGAGGGCGGGATGGTTCTCGAGGGCGGCTCCATCGAAGTCAACGGCGCCGGCGCGCTGCTGACCACCGAGCAATGCCTGCTGAACCCGAACCGCAACCCGGAGCTGCCGCGCGCCGAGATCGAGCGTCGGCTCGCGCTGCTGTTCGGCGTCCGCGAGGTACTGTGGCTGGGCGAGGGCATCATCGGCGACGATACCGACGGTCACATCGACGACATCACACGTTTCGTCGCCGAGGACGCCGTGGTGACGGTGGTGGAGCCCGATCCGGACGACCCGAACCATGCCCCGCTGGCGGAAAACCTTGCGCGCCTCAGGTCCATGCGGCTGGCGGGGGAGCGCCCGCTGCGCATCATCGAGCTGCCGATGCCCGCCCCGCTGGAACGCGAGAGCGAGCGCCTGCCCGCCAGCTACGGCAATTTCTATATCGGCAACGAGGTCGTCTTGTTGCCCGTCTTCGGCCAGGACAGGGACGCGCAGGCCGCCCGCATCCTGGCCGGCTGCTTTCCGGATCGGCGCATCGTGCCGATCCGCGCCAACGAGCTGGTGGTCGGCCTTGGCGCCTTCCACTGCCTGACGCAACAGGTGCCGGCTGCTGCCGCTTGAGCCGGCGTTTCAACTTGCCGCCCCGGGGTGGCTGCCCTAACCTTAACGGTTTAGCCTTGGCGCATACGCCAGAGGAGGCTTCCAGGATGGCCGACGCCCCCGTCTCCCGATTCATCCGCCACCATTTCCGTCACTTCAATGGCGCCACCCTGGTGGACGCTGCCGATGCCTACACCGCGCACCTGGACGCCGGCGGCGGCATGATGGTGACCCTGGCGGGCGCGATGAGCACGGCCGAGCTCGGCCTTTCGCTGGCCGAGATGATTCGCCAGGACAAGGTGCAGGCGATCACCTGCACCGGCGCGAACCTGGAGGAGGACGTGTTCAACCTGGTGGCGCACGACCACTACGAACGCATCCCGAATTACCGCGACCTGACGGCCGAGGACGAGGAAAAGCTGCTGGCGCGCCACCTGAATCGCGTCACCGACACCTGCATCCCCGAGGAAGAGGCGATTCGCCGCATCGAGCACGTCGTGCTGGAGCACTGGCTGGCCGCCGACGCCGCCGGGGAGCGCTATTTCCCGCACGAGTTCATGTACCAGGTGCTGAAAAGCGGCAAGCTGGTCGAGCACTACCAGATCGACCCGAAGAACAGCTGGCTGTTGGCCGCGGCGGAGAAGGATCTGCCGATCATCGTGCCCGGCTGGGAAGACTCCACGCTGGGCAACGTCTACGCGGCGCACTGCATGAGCGGCGAGATCGGCAACGTGCACACCGTGCGCAGCGGCATCGAGTACATGCGCTACCTCGCCGAGTGGTACCAGCGCCAGGTCAGCGAAGGCCGCTCGATCGGCTTCTACCAGATCGGCGGCGGCATCGCGGGCGACTTCCCCATCTGCGTGGTGCCCATGCTGGAGCAGGACATGCGCATGACCGACATCCCGCGCTGGGGCTACTTCTGCCAGATCAGCGACTCGACCACCAGCTACGGCTCCTACTCGGGCGCCGTGCCGAACGAGAAGATCACCTGGGGCAAGCTGTCGGCGGACACGCCGAAGTTCATCATCGAGTCGGACGCGACCATCGTGGCGCCGCTGATGTTCGGACTCATTCTCGGCTGGTAGCGAGCTTTCCGCGGCGGCGCCCTGCCTGGGAGCTTTCCGCGGCGGCGAGCCGTCATCGGTACCGTGGGCTTTTCGCGGCGGCGCGCCGTCATGGGCGCCCCGGGCTCGGACAAGGAAAAACTCGCGCGGGTCGCCCATGACGTCCCCCCGCCGCTGCGTGGTCGATGTGGGGAAGCGCCGGGTCGACTGCCAGCGTGGGCTCCACCGTCGGGTCCGACCGTCGACCATGACCATTGGCCACGAGCATCGCCCGCCGGCGCCGGCTACCGGAACAGCGCAGCGGGGTCGGGGCGTGCAAGGCTCACCGAGCGATATAAAGATTTCATTGAGCGAGGGGAGCCTTGCGCGGCGCGACCGCGCGGTCAGGCACACTGCGCGGCCCCGCGGTCAGGGGCAACGCAGCCGGGCGGTCAGCAGCAGCGCAGTCGGCCGCGGCGATCACCAGGCCTTCTGCAGCACAGCGAGCGCTTCCTCGCGATCGACCTCGACGGGGTTGAAGATGATTGAGCCGTCGTCCAGCGACATGGCGGCGATCTGCTCCAGCTGCGATTTCTCCACCTTGCCGGTCTCGGACAGGGTGCGGGGCAGGCCGCAGCGGGCGTGGATTTCGTCCTTCAGCCACTTGATATGGGCGATGGCTTCTTCGGCACGCTGCGCGGGCGGCGTGTTCGCGTAAACTTCGGCGCCGGCCAGAGGCAGCAGCAGCTCGCCGATGGCCTCGCGGCGCGCCGGCAGGTTGTACTCGAGCACGGCCGGCAGCAGGATGCTCATGCAGGTGCCGTGGTGGACGTGGCACAGTGCACCGACGGAGTGGCCGAGGGCGTGCACCAGGCCGACCATGGAGTTGGAGAAGGCGATCCCGGCCATGGCCGCGCCCTGCGCCAGCGCGAGGCGTCCCTGCTCGTTACCGGGCCGCTCCAGCACCTCGAGCAGGTTTCCGGACACCGCGCGCACGGCGGCACTCGCGTAGGCGTCGCTCATGGGGTTCTTGGCCAGGCAGATGAACGACTCGCAGGCATGCGTCATGGCGTCCATGGCGGTGGCGGCGGTGATCTGCGCGGGCAGGCCCAGGGTCATGCGCGGGTCCAGCACGGCGGCGTGCGGCATCAGGTAGGGCGAGGCGAAGGGCACTTTCACGCCGCGTTCCTCGTCCTTGACGATGGACACGTAAGTCACTTCGGAGCCGGTGCCGGCCGTGGTGGGGATCACCAGCAGCGGCTTCAGTGGTGTCGGCAGATTGCCCACCCCGGAGAAGCTGAGCAGGTCTTCGGTCTCGTAGGACGCCACGATATTCGCCGCCTTGGCGGTGTCGATGGGCGAGCCGCCGCCCAGCGCAATCAGCGAGTCGCAATCGGCCTCGCGGTAGCGGCGCGCGATCTCGCGGACCGCAGCCAGCGAGGAGTCGGGCGGCACCTGGTCGTAGCTGGCGGCGATCTCGAGCCCGCCGGTGGAGAGGATCTCGCGCAGCGTGTCTACCAGGCCGGCGCCGGCGACGCCCGGGTCGGTCACCAGCAGCGGCCGCTTCGCGCCCACCGAGCCGAGCTCGAAGGGGATGTTCTCCAGCGCCCGCGTGCCGACGATGAGCTTCACGGAACAAAAGAATTCGTAGTAGTTGTCCTTCACCTCAGCTCCTCGTCGCCAGGTCGAGCGCGATGCGCCCGTAGATTTTTGCATTCATGCCCAGCTTCTCGCCCAGCCCGAGGTCCTGCGGGTAGCGCTTCACGCCGCGCGCCGCGATGAAGCGCGGCATCAGCACGGCCTCCAGGCGGTACATGCAGCGCACTAGCCGGATGCCCGAGGCCAGGTCGCCGTCCACCACCATGCGCGCGCGGGCGAAGGCGGTGGGCGTGCTCTCGACGAAGGCGAACACGCGGAAGGCGTAGTCCAGGTGCTTGAAGCGGATCGCCAGGCCCGTGCCCGGAGGCAGCTGGCTGCCGAGGTAGCGCAGGCGCCCGTCGGGCGTCTTCTGCAGCACCATCCCCGGCCCGTCCGGCAGCGTGGTCATCGCGATGACGATATTGTCCGGGAAGCCCGCCGCTTCCGCGCGCACCACCGGGTCCACGCGGCTCATCGCCCTGAGACCCCAGCCGACGATGCGCATCATCACCGCGACGTAGCTGCGCTTCAGGCGCTGGCGGAGGGTGCTCATGGGAAATTGCTCATGCGCTGGGTCCGGGTTGCTCGCGGCATCATGTCGACATGACGTCCTAGTGTAGCGCCCGGGCACGGCGCTGGGGAGTCGGCCGGGGGGTCGCTAGGCGCGGAAACGCAGCTCGCTGGCGTCCTCGGGCAGGCGGCCGGTCTTAGGCGCGTAGAAAGTGCGCAGCAGCTCGGTGTCTTTCTGCAGGTCGCCGCTGAAGCGCACGAATGTCTCGATGCCGACCGTCTTCGTGCCGTAGTCGATGAAGCCGAGGCCGCAGGGGATGTCGGCGCCCAGCGCGATGCGGTAGAAGCCCGACTTGATGTGATCGGTGTGCTGGCGCGTGCCCTCGGGGGCGAGCGCCAGCCACATCCATTCGCGCGTGCGGTACTGCTCGAGCGCGCTGCCGATGAAGCCGCTGGCGGCCCGGCGATTGACCGGCACGCCGCCCATGCGGATCAGCAGGCCGCGGAAGGGCCAGCGGAACAGGGTGTCCTTGCCCATCCAGTTCGCCTGCAGCCCGGTGCCGAAGCGGAACAGCAGGCCGAGGATGAAATCCCAGTTCGAGGTATGCGGATAGACGATGATGATGCCCCTGGGCTCGGGCAGGGGCGCCCAGGCGATTCTCCAGCCGAACAGCCGCAGCAACCCGACGCAGGCGCGCTGCAGCAGGCCGCGCGGAGGCGGCTTTGCGCCCGCGGAGGCGTTCACGAGCGCTTCACGAGTGGTGAGGCTTCGTCAGCTGGAGTATGTTCTGGGTTCGCATGTTGCAATCACCAACCGATTTACAAGGGAGCACTGCAGCAAAAAAAGGGCCACGGAGCAGGAGTAATGCCATGACCGCGAACGTCTGCCGGCAATGCAGCGCCGACACCACATCCATCCGCCTCGACAGGCTCGCCGGTGAAGATGGCGGGGTGACTATAGTAATCGAAGGATTGCCCGCGCTCGACTGCGCCAATGGCCACAAGCGTTTCCCCACCCCGGATTTCCCGCTGGAGTTTCTCCAGCAATTGACCGACACCGACGGCCTGCTCGTGGCGACGCCCGCCGTGGAGAAGGGCTTGCTGAAGAAAAAGGCCCACTGTCCGGCGTGCAAGCAGAAGCTGCCCGAGACGCCGGAGGGCGAGAGCCGGCAGCGAGCGGAAGTCGCCATGCCGGACGGCACCCCGGTGATGGTGGAGCTGGCCCTGCCGCTCTTTCGCTGTCCCGGCTGCCAGCAGGAGGCCACCTTGCCCGGCAGCGGCATGGAGCGCGGCGTGATGCAGGCGGTCGCCAACGCCTTCCGCAGCGCGGAGATTCCGCCGGGCTGAGCCGCGCGCTGCTGCGTTACGCCTCCCGGCCACGGGTGGTATCTTCGCTCGCATGGACATCTATCGTACGCCGGATGAATGCTTCGCGGGATTGCCCGATTTTCCCTTCGAGCCCCATTACACTGAAGTGGAGGGCCTGCGCGTCCACCACGTGGAGGCGGGCCCCGCCGGGGCCGCGCCGGTGCTCTTGCTGCACGGCGAGCCGACCTGGAGCTTTCTTTACCGCAAGATGATCCCGATCATCGCGGCGGGCGGATATCGGGCGATCGCGCCCGACCTGGTCGGTTTCGGCCGCTCCGACAAGCCGACGCGCATCGAGGACTATTCCTTCGCCCGCCACGTCGGGTGGATGGCGGACTGGATCCGCCGGCAGGACCTCCGGGACATCACGCTGGTGGCGCAGGACTGGGGCTCGCTGATCGGCCTGCGGCTCGTGGCGGAGCACGGCGAGCGTTTCAGCCGGGTGGTGATGGCGAACGGCTTCCTGCCGACCGGCGACCAGCCGCCGCCGCTCGCCTTCAAGGCCTGGCAGGCCTTCGCGCGCTGGTCGCCCGTGTTCCCCATTTCGGGCATCGTGCGCGCCGGTTGCCGGCAGGGCTTCGGCCGCGACGTGGCGCGCGGCTACGCGGCGCCCTTCCCGGTGCGGCGCGCCAAGGCCGGCACGCGCGCCTTCCCCCGGCTGGTGCCGACCCGCCCGACGGACCCCTCGGCGGAGGCCAACCGCGCGGCCTGGGAGCGCCTGCGGCAATGGGACCAGCCTTTCCTGACGGCCTTTGCCACCGGCGACCCGATCTTCGGCAAGCTCGACCGCGTATTGCAGAAGGAGATCCCGGGCGCCGCCGGCCAGCCGCACTGCAGGATTCGCGGCGCCGGCCACTTCATCCAGGAAGACAAGGGCGAGGAACTGGCGGAGGTCGTGCTGCGCTTCCTGGGCTCGACGGGGAACACCGCCCCGGCGCCGGGGCCCACGGGCAGTTGACGGACCTTCATGGCGACCGACCCGGAGCCAGCGCGCGCGCCTGCCGCCACCGGCGAGTCCGAACATCACCGCGTGTTGATCATCGGCGCGGGTTTCTCGGGGCTGGGGCTCGGCATCCGGTTGCGCCAGGCCGGCGAGAGCGATTTCCTGATCCTGGAGGCCGCCGCCGGGCCGGGCGGCACCTGGTGGTTCAATCGCTACCCGGGCTGCGCCTGCGATGTGCAGTCTCACCTGTATTCCTTTTCCTTCGCACCGCGGCCCGAGTGGTCGCGCCAGTTCGCGCCCCGCGCCGAGATCCAGGCTTATCTGGCCGACTGCGTGGCGCGTTTCGGTCTCGGACCGCACCTGCGCTTCGACAGCGCCGTGACCCGGGCGCGCTGGGACGAGACGGCGCGGCGCTGGGAAGTCACCGACCGGCGCGGGCAGGTGCGCACCGCCGAGGTGCTGGTGTCCGCCATCGGCGGGCTGTCGCGCCCGGCCCGGCCGGACATTCCCGGACTGGATGATTTCGCCGGCCCGGTGGTGCATTCGCAGCAGTGGCCGGAGACGCTGTCGCTGGCGGGCAAGCGCGTGGCCGTGATCGGCACCGGCGCCTCGGCGATCCAGTTCGTGCCGCAGGTGCAGCGCGAGGCGAAAACGCTCACCGTCTACCAGCGCAGCCCGCAGTGGATCCTGCCCAAGCCGGATCGCGAGATCCCGCCGGCCAGACGCGCCCTTTATCACCGTTTCCCGCCGGCGCGCTGGCTGGTGCGCCTTGGCCTGTTCCTGCTGCTGGAGTCGCGGCTGCCGGCCTTCGCGCGCTTTCCGCGGCTGACCTGGCTGCACCAGCGCAAGGCGCGGCGGCACCTGCAAAGCCAGGTCGCGGACCCGGCGCTGCGCGCAAAGCTGGCGCCCGCTTACGCCATGGGCTGCAAGCGCGTGCTGATGTCCAACGACTACTACCCGGCCATCGCCGCCGACAACGTGGAGCTCGTCACCACGCCCATCCGCTCCGTCGGCGCGGAGACGATCACCGACGCGCAGGGCGTCGTCCGCCCCGCCGACATCATCCTGCTGGGCACCGGCTTCCAGGCCACCGCGCCGGTGCCGGCCGGCATGATCATTGGTCGCGGCGGCCGCGACCTCAGCCGCCTGTGGGCGGACGGGCCGGCCGCCTACAAGGGCACCGCGGTGTCCGGCTTCCCGAATTTCTTCACCCTGCTCGGGCCGAACACCGCACTGGGTCACAACTCGGTAATCCTGATGATCGAGGGCCAGATCCGCTACGTGGTGGGCGCGCTGAAGTGGATGGAGCGCCGCGGCGCCGGCGTGATCGAGGTGCGCGAGGACGCCCAGCGCGCCTGGAATGACCGGCTGCAGCAGAGGCTCGCGCGCACGGTATGGAACCGCGGCGGCTGCAGCAGCTGGTATCTTCACCCGGTGAGCGGCCGCAACGCCACGCTGTGGCCGCGCTTCACGACCACTTTCAGGTGGCTGACGCGGCGTTTCGACGCCGCGGCCTATCGTTGTGACGGGGCCGGACGACACGCGCCGCAATAAGGCGCGCAGCAACAACAAGAGGAAAAACATGGCCGCGACCCTGGTTCTCGCCGACAGCACGCGCGTGCGCTTCCTGTCGTCCTCGATGATGTATTTCGCCCAGGGCATCCCGCAGGGCCTGCTGAGCATCGCCATCCCGGCCTGGCTCGCCGCGCTCGGCGTCAGCGCCGGCGACATCGCCTCCTACCTGGCGGTGATCGTGCTGCCCTGGGCATTCAAGCTGGTGGCCGGGCCTTTCATGGACCGCTTCGAGTTCCTGCCGATGGGGCGGCGCCGGCCGTGGGTGCTGGGGGCGCAGCTGGGACTGACGCTGTCCTTCCTGGCGCTTGCGCTGGTGCGCCAGCCCGACGAGCAGATGGGCCTGCTGATGCTGGTCGGCGTGCTGATCAACAGTTTCGCCGCGACCCAGGACGTGGCGGTGGACGGCATGGCCATCGATCTCACGCCCGTGCAGGAGCAGGGGCGGCTGAACGCCTTCATGAGCTTCGGCAAGGCGATCGGCTGGGCCGGCACCGCAGCCGTTTCGGGCGTGATGCTGGTGACGCTGGGCATGGCGGCCACGGCGCTCGCCGCCGCGCTGGTGTCCGGCGCGGTGCTGCTGCTTTTCCTCTTCGTACTGGAGCGCCCCGGCGAGCGCGTGCTGCCGTGGAGCGCCGGGCGGGCGGGCTCGCGTCACCAGCCCGGTAATTCCTTCCGGGCGGTGTTCGCCGGGCTCAACGCGGTGTTGTGGACCCGCGCCAGCGTGGTGGTGATGACGATCATGCTGTTCGACGGGCTGGTGTCGGGCTATGGCCATGCGCTGATGCCGGTGGCCGCGGTGAAGCTGTTCGGCTACAGCTCGTCGCAGTGGTCGCAGCTGGTGGCGGTCATGGGGCTGGTCGGCGCGGTCGCGGCGCTTGGACTCGGGCCGATGATCGACCGCTTCGGCGTCAAGCGCATGCTGATCCTGACCACCGCGCTGGTGGGCGTGCACGCCTTCATGCTCGCCCAGACGCAGTTCATGTGGGAGAACAGCGCCTACATCCGGGTGATGCTGTCGGCCTGGGTGCTGCTCTCGCCGGTGGTGATGGTCTGCGTGATCGCGCTGGCGATGACGGTATGCATGAGCGCTGCTTCGGCCACCCAGTTCGCGATCTACATGTCGACGGCCAACCTCGGCATGGCGGCGGGCTCGAAGCTGTTCGGCCTGGTGTCCGAGCGCTCCGACTACGTCGAGATCTACATGCTGCTGGGCGCGCTCGTGGTCGTCCTGCTGTTCATCATGTTGCTGCACCGCCACGAGCACGGACCGGAGGGCGGCGAGGCAACCAAGGGTTCCAGGGGGTACACCGTCGGTTCGGTGGGCGCGGAGGCGGGCATCTTCTGGTCGGGCGCGATGCGCTGCCCGAAGTGCCGCGCGGACATGCGGCTGGTGAGCTACGAGGGCGTGGAGGTGGACCGTTGCGACACCTGCCACGGGATCTGGTTCGACGCCGGCGAAGCAGAGGCGCTGGCCGGCAAGCAGGCGGCCCTGGCAGTGGACACCGGCGATGCGCGCGCCGGCAAGCGGCTGAACGCCCTCGACGATTACCGCTGTCCGCGCTGCGGCGACGCCATGGCGCGGCGAGTGGATCCGCAGCAAAGCCATATCTGGTACGAGAGCTGCACCGGCTGCGACGGGTCCTTTTTCGACGCCGGCGAATTCCGCGACCTGGCGCAGCTGACGATCACGGATTTCTTCAAGCGGCTGGTGACGCCGCAGCGCAAGAACGCCGCGGAGCCCTGAGCCGGCCGCCGGCCGGGCTCAGGCGTGGCTGCCGCGCTTGGCCGCCAGGTAGCCCTGCACCATTTCCAGCGCGCTGTGCTCGCAGGGCGGCAGCGTCGCGTCGGACTCGCCCAGGGGCGTGACCCGCTCGCCCCAGCGCAGCATCTGCGCCGACCAGGTGAGCCCGCCGCCGAAGCCGGTGAGCAGCAGGTCGGCGCCCGGCGTGACGCGCCCTTCCTCCAGCGCCTCGACCAGCGCGACCGGTACGGTGGCGGCCGACATGTTGCCGTAGCGATGCACGTTGACGAAGCAGCGGTCCATGCTCACGCCGGCGCGTTTCGCCACGGCCTCGATGATGCGCAGGTTGGCCTGGTGCGGCACCACCAGGTCGACGTCGTCGGCGGCCATGTCGCATTTTTCCAGCACGGTCTGGCAGGCCTGGCTCATGCCGACCACCGCGCGCTTGAAGATCTCCTGACCCTCGAAGACCCATTGCGTGTCGCCGTTCACCCAGCCGCGGTTCGCGTAGCGCTGGCCCATGCCGTGCACCAGCAGGATCTCGCGCACCTCGCCGTAGCAGCCCAGCTTGCTGGCCCGCAGTCCTTCGTCCTTGTGCGTGGCCTGCAGCACGGTGGCCGCGCAGCCGTCCCCGAACAGCACGGCGACGCCGCGGTCGGTCCAGTCCATCAGCGGTGAGATCAGCTCACCGCCGATGACCAGCACGTTGTTCACCACGCCCTGGGAAATCATGGCCGCGGCGGTGGTGAGGCCGTAGAGATAGCTGGTGCAGGCGGCATTGAGGTCCATGGCTCCGGCGTTGACCGCGCCGATGCGCTTCTGCACGCCCGAGGCCGTGTTGGGGACCTGCTGGTCGAAGCTGCAGGTGCCGAAGACGATCAGGTCGAGCGCCTCCGCTTCCAGTCCGGCGCAGGCCAGCGCGCGCTGCGCGGCGATGGTGCCCATCTCCTCCAGCGAGACATGGGAGATACGCCGCTCGCGGATCCCTGTGCGGCTGGTGATCCACTCGTCGTCAGTGTCCAGGAAGGTTGCGATGTCTTCGTTGGTCAACGTGGCCGGCGGCATGCACTTACCCCAGCCGGTGATGGTCGCGTTTCTCACGCCATATTCCCCGCAGCAAATTCGCCGATTCTAGCGCAGAACGGCCGGCCGTCCCTGCCACGCTGGAGGATTTCGTTTATGCTTTATCGCTGGCACTTGCCGGGCAGTTGCACGGGCCGCGGTGTGACGAACGCACCCATGCCCAGGGGATTTCATTGTGGCCGATATTTTCGTTTCCTATTCTCGCCAGGATCGTGCGCGGGTGGCCCCGTTGGTGGCTGCTCTGCAGGCCGAGGGCTGGACCGTGTGGTGGGATCCGGAGATATCGCCCGGCGAAGAGTTCGACTCGCTGATTTCGCGCGAACTGGACGACGCCAAGACCCTGATCGTCGTCTGGACGCCTAAATCGGTGGACTCGCGCTGGGTGCGCGGCGAGGCACGCGACGCCGCCGACCGCGGCGTGCTCTTCCCCGTGCGCTTTGAAGCCGCCAGGCTGCCCATCGATTTCCGGGCCGTGCATACCACCGACCTGGACGACTGGGGGGAGGACCCGCAGAGCACGTCTTTCCGGAGCCTGTGCAAGGCCCTGGCGACCCGTCTCGGCACGCCCGAACGCCCCGCGCCGCCGCGGGAGTCGGAGTCCCAGGTCACCGTGTGCGTTCTGCCCTTCGCCAACATGAGCGGTGACCCGGAACAGGAGTATTTCTCCGACGGCATCACCGAGGACATCATCACCGACCTGGGCAAGGTGTCGGCCCTGGCGATCGTGTCGCGCAACATGGCGTTCTCCTTCAAGGGCGCGACCGGCGGGGTGGGTGAGATCGGGCTGCAGACGAAGGCCTCCCATGTGCTGGTCGGCAGCGTCAGGAAGGCCGGTGAGCGCGTGCGTATCACGGCCCAGCTGATCGATGCCGCCAATGACGCACAGGTCTGGGGTGAACGCTACGATCGTGATCTCAACGATATTTTTGCCTTGCAGGACGAAATCTCCAAGGCGATCGTGTCCGCGCTGAAGTTGACCCTGCTGCCGGAAGAACAGGACGCCCTGGAGCAGCGCTCCACCAGCAACGCCGAGGCGTACAAGCTTTACCTTATGGCGCGCCAGTTCTGGCTGCTGGACAACGAGCGCAACAACGAGATCGTGATCCGAATCTGCAGGCACGTCGTGGAGCTGGATCCCAACTACGCGCAAGCGTGGGCGACCATGGCCCTGGCGCAGTGGAACCTGTTCACCCACAAGGACCTGCCGATCGACGACGTGCAGCACCCGGCCCGCAAGGCGCTCTCGCTGGGCCCGAACCTGGCGGACGCGCATGCCGCGGTCGCCGCGGCACACCGCAGCGCCGGCAATTTCACAGATGGACTGGCCGCCGCCCACAAGGCCATCGAGCTGGAGCGCAGCTCTTACGTGGCCAACAGGATGGCCGGGCTTTGCTGTATGGGGCTGCGCGAGTACGACGAGGCCATCCGCTATTTCGAGATCGCGGCCGACCTGATGGAGTCGGACTTCACAGCGGCCATGTTCGTGGTCCAGTCCTACATGGCCAAGGATGACCAGGCGCGCGCCAGGGGCGCGGCGTCAAAGGCCATGACCCGCATCGAGAAGATCGTGGCGGCCGAGCCCGGCCACAGCCGGGCGATCGGCATGGGCGTCTACGCGCTGGCGGTGCTCGGCCAGCGGGAGCGCGCGGTGGAGTGGGCGACGCGGGCGCGGCTGATAGATCCGGATAATTCCAACCTGCACTACAACCTGGTGTGCGCGATGTGTTCCCTGGGCGAGCACGACCGCGCCCTGTCCATACTCGAGGGTGTCGCCGAACGTGCCTCGCAAGGCATGCTCAGCTGGATCGAGGCTGATTCCGATCTCGATCCTATCCGCAGCGATCCGCGTTTCGACGAGATGATCGGCGCCGCGAAGGCGCGCCTGGCGCAACGCGCCGACGCGTGACGCCGCGACGACTAAGGCTTCAGCGACTGGCGGTGCTCGCCTTGCGCAAGCCTTTTTTGTCCCGGCTTTTTCTTCCGGGGGCTGCGCGCGCGGGCCTTGCGCGGCTTGCGCCTGAGTAACGCGGCTTCCAGCTCCTCGACCGCGTCCGCCGTGTACACGGCGATTTTCTGCATGCTCGGCACGGTGGTGTGGCAGGCAGTGAAACCGAAGTTCATCAGCCCGGCGTAGCTCTCGCAGGTGATGTTGAGCGCCTGTCCCTGGGTGACGATGGAGGCGGGGTAGATGGCCACCAGCTCGGCGCCGCGGAAATACAACGGCTGTTCGGGTCCCGGGACGTTGGAGATGGTGACGTTGAACATGGGCCGGATGCGCCCGCCGATCCCGCTGAGCAGGGTGATGATGGTCGGCGCCATCAGGATCATGGTGTATTGCAGCATGGCGCGGCGCGGCAGCCGCCGGACGTGGTCCTTGCCGTGCTGCACGGAGGTCTTGACCGAAGCCAGCCGGAGTTTCGGGTCGACGATGTCGGTGCCCAGCGTGGCGAGGATGAAGCTGATGGCGTTGCCTGCGCCGCGGTCGTCGCTGGGCCGCACCGAGACCGGGATGCCGGCGACCAGCGGCTTGTCGGGCAGGGCGTCGCGTTCCAGCAGGTAGCGCCGCAGCGCGCCGCCGCACACGGTCAGGACGATGTCATTGATGGTGCAGTCGCCGGCGTCGGCCAGTGTGCGCAGGCGCGCCAGCGGGAACTGCTGCGTGGCGAAGCGCCGTTTCTCGCGCACCCGGCCGTTGAGTATGGAGCGCGGCGTGTCGAAAGGGATGGCAAGGCCGTCGTGCTCGTCGCCGACCCGCCTGAGGAACTGCGCGAAGGCCGTGACGAGCTGCGGCACGGTGCGCACCTGCGCGCGCAGGCCGCCGATCGCCGAGGCCATCACGTTGGCCATGGTCGGGGCTGGCGCGGACTTGCCGGGCTGCGACCTGCGGCGCCCGCGCTGCGCCCAGAAGGGCGGCAGATCGAGGCTTTCCTCGCGGTCGAAGGACATGGCGCGCTGCAGCAGCATCATGCCGCTGACGCCGTCGATCAGCGAGTGATGGATCTTGATGAACAGGGCGAAGCGCTTGTCCGCCATCCCCTCGATGACGGTGCATTCCCAGGGCGGCCGGCTGAGGTCCATCGGCGTGCTCTGCAACAGGCCGATCAGCTCGCCCAGCTCGCGCTCTCCGCCCGGCCAGGGCAGTGCCGCGTGCCGCACGTGGTATTCCAGGTCGATCTTCTTGTCCTCGACCCAGGCGGGCAGGGGATTCTTCGTGAAGGGATACTTGAGGCGCCGGTTCCACGGCGCCGTGAAGTTGCGGTGACTGCGAAAGTCGGCCATGAGCTGCTGCAGGAAATCCCTGGGCGCGCCTTCGGGCAGGCGGAACTGCAGCAGGCCGCCCACGTGGTTGGGCGTGGCCCGCGACTCGGTGAACAGCCAGGCGGTGTCCAGCGGGTTGAGCCGGGCGGCGCTCATTCAGTCGCTTTGCTGCGCCTGGCCGGTTTCTTCTTCGCCGCGGGCTTGCGGGCCGGCGCCTTCTTTTTCGCCGTGCTCTTGCGCGGCGCGGCTTTTTTCTTTTTTGCCGGCGTCGCGGCGCTGCCCTTGTGCCAGGTCTTGCGCGCCTCCCTGGCCAGGGCGACGACGCGGGCGATGTCTTCGTCGGTGTAGACGCCGTTGGCGCCGGAGATGGCCGCCAGCTTCATGCCGTGCCTGAGGCCCAGCTTGTAGATCTCCTTGACCTTCTCCCACTCGGTGTCGCGGCCGATGGTGAACACCTCGAAGCGCCCCTCGAGGGCGAGGACGATGGTCTCGGCCAGGCAGGCATAGATCACGTTGGGCGGCAGGCCGATGTTCTTCAGCCCCTTCACCGGCGTAGGCAGCTCGATCTCGCCGGACTCGATCACCATCACGTCGGGGCGCTTGGCGACCTCCTCGGGCGGCAGGTCCAGTGGGCGCGCCACGTCGGTGATGACGCAGCCGGGCTTCACCCTGGTGATGTCGAGGATCTTCTTGCCGGCCCCCGAGGTCGAGGTGACGATCATGTCCATCTCGCCCAGCAGCTCGTCGTAGTCGGTCGAACAGACCACGTTGGCCTTGGGCGTGTCCTTCAGGATGGAGGCCTTGAGGCGCTCCAGCTTCTTCATGTCGCGCCCGGCGATCACCACTTCCTCGAAGGCCATGGCGAGCAGCCGTGCGCTCACCGAGCCGATCGAGCCGGTGGCGCCGATGACCATGGTCTTGGCCATCACGTGCTTGTCCACCGGGTGCAGCTTGACCAGGCCCATGCGCTTCATCGCGTCGTGGGCCGCCCACAGCGCGCCCGAGGCGGAGTAGCTGTTGCCGGTCGTGATGGGGATGCGCGAACGCCGCGCCACCGTGACGCCGGCGTCGCCCACCACCTTGGTGAAGGCGCCCAGGCCCATGATCTGGGCGCCCATTTTCTCGGCCATCTTCGCGGCGGCGAGCAGGCGCCGGTAAGTGAACTCGGGGCTGCGCGCCAGCATTTCCTTGGGCGTCCCGCCGACGGTGATCAGCCAGCCCTCGGCTTCTGCGCCGGTGGGGGAGACGATGTTCTCCATCTTGCAGTAGACCATCGGCGGCAGGTGCGCGGCGAAGGACTCCACGCGGTTCATGACGAACTTCGGCGTGCCCTTCGGCACCGGGAAGCCCTTGCGGATGTATTCCTGGCTCAGGGGGTGGATGACGAAGGCGAAACGGCGGATGTCGCGGAATTTCCCGGTCGGGTGCAGCAGCCGCGGCTTGATGTCGAGCTCCTCGATGATCTCGATGAAATCGTCGTCCGAGACCGCCTCGTGGGGCTTGCGCACCGTGGCGAGAATCATGGCCTCCAGCACGTTGATGCCCACCACCTTTTCGAACAGCTGCGGCGAGACGTCGATCACGAGGTTGACCTTGCAGGACTTGAAGAAGGCTGCCGCCTCCTCGTCCACCGCCGAGGTGATCAGCGTCTTGCCCTCGAGGTTCTTCGCGTTGCCGACGGCCTTCAGCTCCGGGAACGTCCCGACGATGACGTGCGCCTTGGCCACCTCGCGCGCCATGCACTTGCTCTTGAATCCGCTCAGGGCGCTTTCCAGCATTTCACCCGGCCGGCCCGACAGGATCAGGTCGCTCCCCCTCGCGTAGAGCTCCAGCTGGCGCAGCGAGGTGAGCATGCGGGGCGCGCCGGTCTGCGCCAGCGCATCGGCAAAGCGCAGGTTGGGCGTGTAGTCCGACATCGCCAGCGCCATGTCGTAGTTGCGCATGCCCGACAGAAACAGCACCAGGTTGTTGTTGAAATAACTGCCCAGGTGGTTCTGCACGTAGCGCACCGCGCTGACCTGCAACAGCCGGCGCAGCTTGGCGCCCGTGGTGACCGGCACGCGGGTCACGACCTTGGTGAGGCGCCGCGTCTCGCGGTTGGTCACCGTGTCCTGGCCGACCTGGTAGTGGTCGGAGACTTCGCCCAGACCGATGGCGTCGGCCTTGCCCTGCGCCCGTCGCATCAGGTCCCAGGCCTTGTTGAAATCGTCGTCCGCGCCCACGCGCCGGACCTCGAAACGGTGGCCCAGGAAGTCCGTCTCGAACGAGAAATCCCGTTCCGACGAGCCCAGCGTGACCGCAACAACTTTCTTCGTGCCCATCTGCTATTCCCCCAGTGTCCTGTCGCGCCTCAGGCGGCGGCCTTGCGGCGTCGTGTGCGCGGCGCCGGCGGCGGCAACACGCGGCGGATGATGTCCTCGCACTGTCGCTGCGTCATGTAGCGCGGCACCGGGTAGCCGGTCTCCGCCTCGTGGCAGGCCGCCTTCGCCAGCGAAGGGATGTCCTCTTCGCGCAGTGCCTCAAGCTGCGCGGGAATGCCCAGGTCCCGGTTCAGCTCGGCCACCGCCGCGATGAAGCGCTTCGCCAGTGTCCGCTCCGCTTCCTGCTCGCTTCCCAGCCCGGCGCGCACCGCCAGGGTTGCCAGCCGGCCGGTGATCCTTGCGGAGGAAAACTCGAGCACGTGCGGCAGCATGATGGCGTTCGCCAGGCCGTGGGGCGTGTGGTACCTGCCGCCGAACTGGTGGGCGATCGCGTGCACATAGCCCACGTTGGCGCGCGTGAACGCCATGCCCGCGTAGGTCGAGGCCAGCGCCATCTTTTCGCGCGCCTCCAGGTTGGCGCCGTCGCCGTACGCCGTGCGCAGGTTCTCGAAAATCAGCCCGACCGCCGACAGCGCCAGCCCGTCGGTGTAGTCGGTGGCCCACTTGCCGACGAAAGACTCGACCGCGTGGGTGAGCGCGTCCATGCCGGTGGCGGCCGTGATGTGCGGCGGCAGGCCGGTCATCAGCAGGGGGTCGAGCGCCGCCATGCGCGGCACGATGCGGGTGTCCACGATGACCAGCTTGCTTTCCGTTTCCGGGTCGGAGATCACCGCGGCCACGGTTACCTCCGAGCCGGTGCCGGCGGTGGTGGGGACGGCGTACACCGGCACGGGGTTGCGCAGGCCCTTGAAGTAGCCCGCCAGCTTGCGCAGCGGCTTGCCCCGGTTGGCGACCGCGACGGCCACCGCCTTGGCGGCGTCCATGGAGGAGCCGCCGCCGACCGCCAGGACGGCGGCGCAGCCCTCGGCGCGGTAGAACTCGATGGCCCGCTCGACCAGCGGGATGGGCGCGTCCGGCGTGATCTCGTCGAACACCGCGTACTCCGCTCCGCCTGCCTCGAGCGCGTCGGTCAGCTGTTTCAGCAGTCCGAGCTTCACGATCATCGGGTCGGTGACGATCATGAGCTTGCCGTGCCCGAATCCCGCCACTGCCTGGCCCAGGCGGGCGCTGGAGCCCGGGCCGACCAGCAGCGTCGGGCGCGGTATGGGCAGGAAGCGCGTGACCATGCCGGCGCCCCTCATCAGGGCCGACAGTCCGGTCGCTCGCGGTGCATCGGGAATCAGGTCGAGAATCACGGGTAACCTCCGCAGCCGTCTCACGCGTCAAGGGGCGGGCTGTTGCGAGCCAAATAGTATACGGCGAAAGCGGGGTGCCATGCTGCGGGCCGTGCCCCGGATAGCCGTCGACCTCCCACGAGCATCACGCTGTGTCGGTCGCAGCAATCCGCAAGAGAAAACCTGTCGCCGCTCAGCGCCCGGCCACCAGCCGCCGGCGGCCCAGTCGAGACTGTGTCTTGCTGATGACTGGACCGGCGACGGCCAGGAGCACGTAGACCCAGGCCGCCCACTGCAGCTGCGGTCCGGGCAACGCCCAGGCCAGCACGATGGAAAACACGCCGAAGCTCCCGACAAACAGCCACGCTGCGGCCTCGTAGAAACAGTCGATCCTTTCGCTTCGGCTCATGCCGAGCGCGTCCCGCTGCCGCCAGGCTTGAAAGTAGAGGGCTGCCACCAGGGCGTTCAGGACGACGAAACCCGTGCCGTAAATAGTCAGCAAGCCACGGAAGTCGTCGGCGCTTTGCAGTGAAAAGTCGAGTGGCAGCCACCCGCCCGACATGTGATGGAATGCGGCGCCGAACATGATTTTCAAAGGATAGACATAGATCATTACCACGGTCACCAGGCCGAAGGTCAACAGGACCGAGCCGAGGTCCTCGAGGCCGAAGCGCTTGCTCCAGGATTGGTGGGCGCGCCAGTAAAGCAGGAGGATCGCCAGGCTGGCGACGAACGCCGGCCCGTCTTTGAGCGCCGCGGTCAGTTCCAGGTAAGTCGAGGGAATGTCGTCGATGGAAATCGCCAGCAGCGCGGTGGCGAAGGCGAAGGCCGCATCGGTGAAAATGCTGAGTCGCGTGACCTCCTGGCCGCGTTCGGGGAAGTCCCGTGAGTCTTCGGGTGCGGACATGACGGGCCCCTGTGATGATGGTGCATACGGCGAGGATTCTAGCTTGCGGTTGCCGACGCGTCGAAGTCCCGTTTCAGTCCAGCGCGCGCTCGAAATCGGGCGTGAACAGGAACGGGATGTCGCACTCCAGGCGCGCCTCGCGCAGGGCCGGCAGGCGCGCCGCCAGCGGTGGCGACACCGTAGTCAGAAGGACGAGCCACGCAGTGACCAGGGCGATGACGCGGATCACCGCGAACAGCGAGGAGGCCAGCCGGTCGGAGCGCTCGATGGCCGTCTGCAGGTCGGGCAGCCGGCGACGAAGGTGACCGAGAGCTGGGTGTACACATCGGCGTAGCGCTCGAACAGCCAGCCGGGCAGCGTGAACAGTGCGAACGTGGCCAAGCTGGAGATGATCAGCTCCAGTTCGTCGGTGCGATCCCGCAAGCGGGCCAGCTCGTCGCGGCCCTGCGAGCTGGCTTACGGGGTCTCGACGCGTTCCTGCTCTGCCATGCGGCAACTCCCTTGGGCAAAGATGAGCCTGGCCTCGGCTCGCAACGCCCGGATCAGGCTGCCAAGATGCCCGAATGCGAAGCCCTTAGCCCGGGCACTGGTGAATCTCCACGGTGAGGTGCGCGATCTCGTCGTGTTTTTCCAGTCGTTCATGAATGCGCCGCGCGGTGAGCGCGGCGTCATGGGTCACCAGGCTGAGCGCGCAGGCGTAGGCGCGCTTCCCGACGCGCCAGATATGCAGGTCGGCGACCCGCGTATGGCCGTCCTCGGGTCCGGACTCCACCGCCTCGCGCACCGCGGCCGCCACGGGGGTGTCCATCTCGCGGTCAAGCAGCACTTTGCCGGTCTGCACGATCAGCCCCCTGGCCCAGATCGAGATCAGCACCGCGCCGACGACGCCCATCACCGGGTCCAGCCAGGCCCAGCCGAACAGCCAGCCGCCGGTCAGCGCGATGATCGCCAGCACCGAGGTCGCGGCGTCCATGATCACGTGCACGTAGGCCGCCCGCAGGTTCAGGTCGTGGTGCTTGTGGCCGCCGTGCTCGCCTGCATGGGCGTGGCCGTGCCCGTGCCCGTGCCCGTGCCCGTGATCGTGGGCGTTGCCGAGCACCAGGGCGGACACCACGTTGACCACCAGGCC
>DATFKW010000060.1:0-2242 GCA_035268405.1 Gammaproteobacteria bacterium | reverse complement strand
GGCTCACCGTGGTGCGCAACGACGAGACCGTGCCGCCCGTGGTGGCGTCCGCGGCCTTCTCGGTGCCGCGACCCGGTGCCGACGGCGCGCAAGTGAGCCTGGCCGAAGGCCCCAATGCTTTTTACGCTGTGCGGGTGATTTCCGCGACCCCGGGCGGCCTGGACCTGCTGGGACCGCAGGAGCGCGCCCAGGCGCGGGAACAGGCGCGCGCGGCGCGCGCCTCGCAGGCGATCCAGGCTTACCTGGAAGATATGCGCGAGAAGGCCGACGTGACCATCTTCGAGAGTTCGCTGCAGCAGTAGGCCGCGACGGAAGCGCCCCATGCCCAAGTTGCAGCTGCACTGGCAGATCCTCATCGCAATCGCCGTCGGCGTAGCGGCGGGCTGGCTGAGCGGCGAGGACGGCGCGTTCCTGGGCGTCACCTTCTACAGCGTCTACGACTTCGTCGGCACGCTGTTCATCAATGCGCTGAAGATGCTCATCGTGCCGCTGATCGTCTCCTCGATCATCGTCGGCGTGGCGGGCATCGGCGGCGGCGGGAACCTCGGCCGGCTCGGCGGCAAGACGCTGCTTTTCTACGCCGTGACCTCGCTGTTCGCCATCCTCGTAGGGCTCGTGCTGGTCAACCTGGTGCAGCCCGGCATCGTGGACGGCGAGCCGGCGCGCGACCTGCTGGCGCTGGAGCGCAGCACCAGCGCGGTGGCCGAGAGCGTGGGCGCCGCCGCGGGCGCGGGCGGCGGCGGGCAACTGGCGCAGATGTTCCTGAGCATGGTGCCGCCGAACATCATCAATGCGGCCGCCAACGGCCAGATGCTGGGGCTGATCTTCTTCAGCATCGTGTTCGGCTACTTCATGACCCGCGTCGGCCACGAGCACGGCGACGCCATGTACAAGTTCTGGGACGCCCTGTTCGCGATCATGATGAAGATCACCGGCTGGGTGATGGCCTTCGCGCCCATCGGCGTGTTCGGACTGGTGGCGGGCACCGTGGCGCAGACCGGCTTCGACGCCGCCCGGCCGCTGGTGGTGTTCAGCCTGACGGTGCTGGGCGCGCTGGCCGTGCATGCGCTGCTCACAATCCCGCTGCTGGTGCGGCTGGTGGCGCGCGCCAGCCCGGTGGCCCTCTACCGCGCGGCGGCCCCGGCGCTGTTGACCGCGTTCTCGACCGCGTCCTCCTCGGCCACCCTGCCGATCACCATGGACTCGATGGAGCGGCGCGCCGGCGTGTCGAACCGCGTCTCCAGCTTCGTGCTGCCGCTGGGCGCGACCATCAACATGAACGGCACGGCGCTCTACGAGTGCGTGGCGGCCATCTTCATCGCGCAGGCTTACGGACTCGAGCTGTCCTTCGGCGTCCAGTTCGTGATCGTCGTCACCGCGCTGGTCACCTCCATCGGCGTGGCCGGCATTCCCTCCGCCTCGCTGGTCGCCATCGCCATCATCCTCGCGGCCGTCGGCCTGCC
Organism: Gammaproteobacteria bacterium; assembly: GCA_035268405.1. Classification (GTDB taxonomy): domain Bacteria; phylum Pseudomonadota; class Gammaproteobacteria; order Steroidobacterales; family XN24; genus XN24. The sequence continues at coordinate 779 of DATFKW010000060.1, read as the reverse complement.
GGTGGAAGCCATCGGCGTGCTGTTCGTCTTCGACCGCATCCTCGACATGGCCCGCACCGCCATCAACATCCTCGGCGACTGCACCTGCGCCGTGATCGTCGCCACCATGGAAGGCGAAGAAGGCGTGCTAAATAGGGATTAGCCTTATTTTTAATGGGGATTGGCCCCATTAAAAATAAGGCTAATCCCTATTAAATCGCCAGGGCGTCCGGGTCGGGCGGTGCGGCGGCGGCAGGCGTTGTCCGGCGACGCCACAGGAGGTTGCAGCAGGGCCGCTCGGCGAGCAGCTCGGCGCGGGACACCTCGCGCAACCCGCCGGCCTCGATCACCGCGGGGCTGAAGCCGTGCTCCACCAGCAGGTCCAGCATGGCCACCGGATGCACGCCGGCGAGTTCCTGCTGGCGCGGCGCAAACTCGGTCAGCACGGCGCGGCAGCACGCCAGCGTCTCCCGCGCTCCGCGCAACGCGAAGAATTCGAAGCCCTGTACGCCGATTTTCAGCAGGCCCACGGTCCGGCGCCGCAGTTTGCGCTCGCGGCAGTAGTCGTCCAGCCGCAGCATCTCGATGTCCACGCCTTCCGGGCCGCCCAGCCAGGCCAGCCCGCCGCGCCGCCGCCGGCGCGCGCCATGCAGGTGCAGCCGCGCCGGCCCGCTGCGCTCGCCCAATGCCGCGGCCACCACGGTGACCGCGTCGGCGCGATTACGGCTGACATTCTCCTGCAGCATGCCGCAGGCCCAGGGATCCGGCTCGAAGGCGTGGATGCGCGTTCCGCGCGGCGC
>DATFKW010000059.1:0-4500 GCA_035268405.1 Gammaproteobacteria bacterium | reverse complement strand
CTCGCCATCTACATCGGCCTGGGCCTGCTCGGCTTCATCGAGCTCGGGCCGGCCGAGAGCCTGACGCTGTTCTCCGGCCTGTTCATCCTGTTGCTGGCGCCGGAGTTCTATAATCCCCTGCGGACCCTGGCCCAGCACTGGCACGACCGGGCCGGCGCGCTGGCCGCCGCCGAAGGCATCCGCGAAGTGCTCGCCGCGCCGCCGGCGCGCCCGGAGCCGGCGCGACCCGCTGCAGAGATCCCGACACGCGCCTGCCCGGTGCGCCTCCGCGGAGTCCGCGTGACGCTGCCGGGCCGCGGCACGCTGTTCGAAGGCCTCGACCTGGACGTCCCCGCCGGCGAGAAACTGGTGGTGAGCGGCGCCAGCGGCTGCGGCAAGTCCACGCTGCTGTCGCTGGCCGGCGGTTTCCTTGAGCCCGACGAGGGCGAAATCCTTCTCGGCGGCGCGTCCCTGGCGTCGCTGACGCGCAGCCAGCTGAGCCGGGTGCGCGGCTACCTCGGGCAGCAGCCCTTTCTTTACGCGGCCAGCATTCGCGACAACATCCTGCTCGGTCACGACGACGATGACACCGGCCATGACACCGACCATGACGCCGGCGATGATGCCGGCCATGACGCGCCACAAGAGACGGAGGCGGCCGCGCTGCAGCGGGCCATCGCGCTGGCCGGCCTGGACCGCTTCCTGGCAACGCTTCCCCAGGGTCTCGACACGCCCCTGGGACAGGACGGCCTCGGCGTCTCGGGCGGGCAGGCGCGCCGCATCGCGCTGGCCCGCGTGCTGCTCGTCCCGCGGCCGCTGTTGCTGCTGGACGAGCCGACCGCCAGCCTGGACGCGGACACCGAGCAGAAATTCTGGGCCGACCTCGATCGCGCGCTTGAAGCGCGGGCGACCGCCGGCCGCCCGATGACGGTCATCTGCGCCAGCCACAGCGCGCTGGCCTTGCGCTGGGCCGACCGGGCGCTGCTGCTGCGGGACGGCCGGCTGCAGGAGATCGAGCGATGAGGGACCGGCTCGGCCTCGGCCCGTTGCTCGGGCGGCGACGCTGGTGGCTGGCCGGCGGCGTGCTGCTCATTTTCCTGAGCCTGGCCGCCGGCGTGATGCTGCTGTCCCTGTCGGGCTGGTTCATCACCGCCAGCGCGCTCGCCGGCCTCGGCCTGATCGCCGCGCTCGACGTGTTCACGCCGGGCGCCGGCATCCGGCTGGCCGCCATCACCCGCACCGTGTCGCGTTACCTGGAGCGGCTGGTCACCCACGAGGCCACCTTCCGGCTGCTCGCCGACCTGCGCCTGCGGCTGTTCGACCACCTGCTGACGCTGGACGAGGGCCAGCTGCGCGGCCTGCAGCGCGGCGACACGCTCAACCGCCTCACCGCCGACGTGGACACCCTGGACCACCTGTTTCTGGGCGTCATCGGGCCGGGCGTGTCGGCCTTCGTGCTCACGCTGCTGGCGGGGGCGCTCACCGGCTGGCTGGTCGATCCCTGGCTGGCGGCCGCCACCCTGGGGCTCGTACTGGCCGTCAATCCGCTGGTGGCCGAACTGACGCGACGGCGCGGCCACGACGCCAGCCGCGCGCTGGTCACGGCAATGCCCGGGCTGCGCCGTCACGCCAGCGACAACCTGGAGGCGCTGCAGGACGTGGTCGCCTTCGACCTCGGCGAGCGGGAACGGGGCGAGCTGGAACAGCGCTCGGCGCGGGTCATCGGGCTGCAGGAACGGCTGCAGAAGCTCGACGCGATCGCGCAGGCGCTGGTGACGCTGACCGGCCTGGTCGGCGTCTGGCTGGCCCTGGTGCTGGGCATCGGGCTGCTGCGCGCCGGCCTCATCACGGGCCCGGTGCTCGGACTGCTGGCGCTCGGGGTGCTCGCGCTGGGCGAGGCCTGGCAGGGATTGCCGGCGGCCTGGCGACGGCTGGAGCAATGCCGCGGGGCGGCGCAACGGCTGGGCGAGACCATGGAGCGCGAGCCCCTGCTGCCGGCGGCCGATCCCGGGCTGCCGCCCGCGGGACAACGCCTCGAACTGCGACAGGTGAGCTTCCGTTACCGTGAAGACCTGCCGCCGGTGCTGCAGGACTTCGACCTGGAGATCGCGCCGGGGGAACGGGTTGCGCTGGTGGGGCCGAGCGGCGCCGGCAAGAGCACCCTGGCGATGCTGATGATGCGCCAGCTGGACCCGGACGCCGGCACGGTGTGCCTGGAGGGCGTGGACCTGCGCCGGCTGGACCAGGACCTGCTGCGCCGGCACATCGGCCTGCTGGCGCAGCGCCCGGTGCTGTTTCGCGACACCCTGGCCGCCAACCTGCGGCTGGCCGCCCCGGCGGCGAGCGACGCGATGCTGTTCCAGGCGCTGGAGACCGCGGGCCTCGCCGACTTCGCGGCCGGCCTCGAGCATGGCCCGGAAACCTGGATCGACGAGGCGGCCAGCAACATCTCGGGGGGCGAAGCCCGGCGGATCGCGCTGGCCCGGCTGGTGCTGACCGATTGCCCGATCGTGATCCTGGACGAGCCGACCACCGGGCTGGACGCGGCCACCGCGGGCGGCATCTCGGCCACCCTGGATACCTGGCTGCAGGGCCGCACGGCGATCATGATCACCCACGACCCCGCACTGCTGCCGCCCCACGACCGCATCGTGCGGGTGGGCTGAGCGGCCAGGGCCGCGTGCGGCCGACAACGGGGTCAGCGGGCCCGCCGGCCGGCCCGAAAGCCTGACCGGCCAGCGGGCCCGCAGCGTCAGTGCGCGTGCACGCCCTTGCCTTCCGGCTTGGCTTCCGCGGCGGGCGGCTCTTCGGGCGCCGCCTCGTCGATCGCGGCGGGCGCGTGCGCCAGCGCGATCTCCAGCACCTGGTCGATCCACTTGACCGGCTTGATGTCGAGCTTGCCCTTGATGTTCTTCGGGATCTCGACGAGGTCCTTCTCGTTCTCCTGCGGGATCACCACGGTGGTGATGCCGCCGCGATGCGCCGCCAGCAGCTTCTCCTTCAGGCCGCCGATCGGCAGCACCTCGCCGCGCAGCGTGATTTCGCCGGTCATGGCGACGTCCGAGCGCACCGGGATGCCGGTGAGCGCCGAGACCAGCGCCGTGCACATGCCGATGCCCGCGCTGGGACCGTCCTTGGGCGTCGCGCCCTCGGGGACGTGGATGTGCACGTCGTGCTTGGCATAGAACTCGGGATCGATGCCGAGCACGGCCGAGCGGCTGCGCACCACCGTCATGGCGGCCTGGATGGACTCCTTCATGACGTCGCCGAGCGTACCGGTGTGGATCAGCTTGCCCTTGCCCGGCAGCGTGGCGGACTCGATGGTAAGCAGCTCGCCGCCCACCTCGGTCCACGCCAGCCCGGTGGCCAGCCCGACCCGGTCGGTCTCCTCGGCGCGGCCGTAACGGAAGCGTTTCACACCCAGGTATTTCTCGATGCCGGCGGACTTCACCGTGACCTTCTTCTTGTCCTTGTCCAGCACCATTTCCTTGACCACCTTGCGGCAGATCCGCGCCAGCTCGCGCTCGAGGTTGCGCACCCCGGCCTCACGCGTGTAGTGGCGGATGATGTCGCGGATGGCGCCGTCCTGGATGACCACTTCCTCTTCCTTGAGGCCGTTGTTCTTCACCTGCTTGGGCACCAGGTAGCGCTTGGCGATGTTGAGCTTCTCGTCCTCGGTGTAGCCGGGGATGCGGATGACTTCCATCCGGTCCAGCAGCGCCGCGGGGATGTTGAGGCTGTTCGCCGTGCAGATGAACATGGTGTCGGACAGGTCGAAGTCCACCTCGAGATAGTGGTCGTTGAAGCTGGAATTCTGCTCCGGGTCCAGCACCTCGAGCAGCGCCGACGACGGATCGCCGCGAAAGTCCATCGACATCTTGTCGACTTCGTCCAGCAGGAACAGCGGGTTGCGCACGCCGGTGCGCGCCATGTTCTGGATGATCTTGCCGGGCATCGAGCCGATGTAGGTGCGCCGGTGGCCGCGGATCTCGGCCTCGTCGCGCACGCCGCCTAAGCTCATGCGCACGAACTTGCGATTCGTGGCGCGGGCGATGCTCTTGCCCAGCGAGGTCTTGCCGACGCCCGGCGGCCCCACCAGGCACAGGATCGGGCCCTTCTGTTTCTTCACGCGCTGCTGCACCGCCAGGTACTCGACGATGCGCTCCTTGACCTTCTCCAGCCCGTAGTGATCCTCTTCAAGGACCTCCTCGGCGCGCGACAGCTTCTTGAGGATGCGCGTGCGCTTCTTCCAGGGCGCCTTCACCAGCCAGTCGATGTAGTTGCGCACCACGGTCGCCTCGGCGGACATGGGCGACATCATCTTGAGCTTGCCCAGCTCGGAGACGGCTTTTTCCTTCGCCTCGGCGGGCATGCCGGCGCTCTCGATCTTTTTCTCGAGCTCGGCCACCTCGTTGGCGTCCTCGTTCATGTCGCCGAGCTCTTTCTGGATCGCCTTCATCTGCTCGTTGAGGTAGTACTCGCGCTGGCTCTTCTCCATCTGCTGCTTGACGCGGCCGCGCA
>DATFKW010000058.1:0-8383 GCA_035268405.1 Gammaproteobacteria bacterium | reverse complement strand
GCCGGAGCGCTGCGAGCAGCTGCGCCTGCCGCTGATGGTGAGCGGCACCGACGGCATGCGCAGCACCAACTTCACCCTGTCCATCGAGGCGGCCGAGGGGGTCACCACCGGCATCTCGGCGCACGACCGCGCGCACACCATTCGCACTGCCGTCAGCCCGAACACGCGGCCGGAAGACCTGAGCCAGCCGGGACACATCTTCCCGCTGATGGGCCAGCCGGGCGGTGTCCTGACGCGCGCCGGCCACACCGAGGCGGGCTGCGACCTGGCGCGGCTGGCCGGCATGGAGCCGGCGGCGGTGATCGTCGAGATCCTCAACGAGGACGGCACCATGGCGCGCCGCCCCGACCTGGTGTCTTTCGCGCGCGGCCACGGCCTGAAGATGTGCACCATCGCCCAGCTCATCCGCTACCGGCTGGAGACGGAAGAGTCCGTCGAGCAGATTTCCGAGGACCAGGTCGAGACCGAGTTCGGCCCTTTCCGGCTGGTATGCTTCGAGGACCACGTGCACCGCGACGTGCACCTGGCGCTGGTGCGCGGCGAGGTCGGCGCGCACGACGTGCCGCTGGTGCGTGTGCAGCTGACCGACACGCTGCGCGACGTGGTGGGTGTGCGCGCCGCGCAGCTCGGCTGGCCCTTGCGCGACGCGATGGCGCGCATCGCCGGTGAAGAGTCCGGCATCATCGTCATCCTGCGTCGCCACGAGCTGCCGCGCGAGCTGGTGGACTCGATCTCGCTGCTGTCGGGCCGGCCGGTGGCGCCGGGCGATCACCGCGACGGCCAGGAATCCAGCGTGCTGCGCACCTATGGCATCGGCGCGCAGATCCTCAGGGCGCTGGGCGTGCGCCGCATGCGCGTGCTCTCGGCGCCCAAGCAGATGCACGGGCTTTCCGGCTTCGGCCTGGAAGTCGTGGATTACATCAACCAGTGAAGCAACCAGTGAACCGCCGCCGCGCGGCGGCCACCCGACGGACGAACCGATATGGACAAGCTGAGAAAAATCGAGGGTGAACTGTCGGCGCGCGACTTGCGCATCGGCATCGTCGCGGCGCGCTTCAACGACTTCGTCGTCGACAGCCTGGTAAAGGGCGCGGTGGACACGCTGCTGCGCCACGGGGCCAGCGAGAAAGACCTCGTGCTGGTGCGCGTGCCGGGGGCCTGGGAAATACCCTGGGCGGTGAAGAAAATGGCGGCCGGGCGGCGCTACGACGCCATCATCGCGCTGGGCGTGGTCATCCGCGGGGCGACCCCGCACTTCGACTTCGTCGCCGGCGAATGTGCCAAGGGCGTTGCGCAGGCCGGCCTGGCTGCCGACACGCCGGTAGCCTTCGGCGTGCTGACCACCGACACCATCGAGCAGGCGCTGGAGCGCGCCGGCACCAAGGCCGGCAACAAGGGCGCCGACGCCGCCATGTCCGCCATCGAAATGGCCCGGCTGATGGCCCGGCTCGAGGCCTGAACATGAACTCGCCCGTCGCCCCCAAGGCGCGCCGCGGGCGCAGCGCCTCGCGCGAGCTGGCGTTGCAGGCCCTGTACCAGTGGCAGCTGGGCGGCCAGCGCGCCCAGGACGTGCTGCTTGAGTTCCTGTCCGAGCGCATGCCGGCCTCGGCGGACGAGCCGTTCTTCAAGGAACTGGTGCTGCAGGCCACTGAGCGCAGCGAGGCGCTGGACGCGGAACTCGCGGATTTTTCCGACCGGCCCGTGTCGCAACTCGATCCGGTCGAGCATGCCATCCTGCTGATTGGCCTGTACGAGCTGATGCACCGCCCGGAAATACCCTGGCGCGTGGTCATCAACGAGGCCATAGACCTGTGCCGCCGCTACGGCGGCAGTGACGGTCATCGCTTCGTCAACGCGCTGCTCGACCGCGCCGCGCGGCGCCATCGCGCCGCCGAGACCGGCGCCGCCGGCCAGGCGCGGGAGCGCTGAGATGCCCTTGTCCGAACCGGTCGCGCGCGAGGCCATTCACCGGCGTGACATCGAGTGTCGCGGCTTCCGCCGGGAAGACGGGCTGTGGGACATCGAGGGTCGCATGACCGACGCCAAGGACTACGGCTTCGACAGCCGCTACCGCGGCCGGGTCGAGGCCGGCATGCCAGTGCACGACATGTATATGCGCCTGGTGCTGGACGACGAGCTGGTGCTGCGCGAAATCGAGGTCTCCTCGGACGCGACGCCTTTTCCGAACTGCGCGCAGATCGAGCCGGCCTACGACACCCTGGTGGGCACGCGGCTCGCGCCGGGCTGGACGAAGCTGGTGAAGGAGCGCCTGGGCGGCGTCGCCGGCTGCACGCACCTCACGCGGCTGGCGCAGGAACTCGCGGTGGTGGCCCTGCAGACCATCATGCCGCTGCGCAGCCGCGACGAGGCGGTCACCGAGGGCGCGCAGCGCAAGCCGGCGCACCTGGACGGCTGCCACGCGCTGGCGACGGACGGGCCGATCGTGCGCGAGATTGCGCCCCGGTGGTACCGGGGCAAGCCGTGAGCGAGGGCGAGTTCGCGCTCATCGCGCGGCTGGTCGAGGCCATGCCCTGCCGGCGGGAGGATGTCGTGCTCGGTCCGGGCGACGACGCCGCGGTGCTGCGGCCGCCCGCGGGCATGGACCTGGTGCAGACCGTGGACACTTGCCTCGAAGGCGTGCATTTTCCTGCCGGCATGGCCGCCGAGGACGTCGGCTGGCGCAGCCTGGCGGTCAATCTCTCCGACCTGGCCGCGATGGGCGCCGAGCCGGCCTGGGGTCTGCTGTCGCTGGCGTTGCCTGAACCGGACGAGCGCTGGCTGGAAGCTTTCACCCGGGGTGTCCGTGCCGCCGCCGCGGAGGCCGCGATGGCGCCGGGGTTTGCCCCGGGGACGGCCGGCGAGCGCCGGGCGCTCGCCCTGGTCGGCGGCGACATGGTGCGCGGCCCCCTGACCGTGAGCTTCACGCTGACGGGTTTCGTGCCGCGCGGCACTGCGCTGTCCCGCGCGGGCGCCGCGCCGGATGACGAGGTCTGGGTCACCGGTCCGCTGGGCGGCGGCGCCGCGGGCCTGTCGGCCTGGCGCCGCGGCGATGTCGGCGGCGCCGAGTCCTTCCTCAGGCCGCGCGCCCGGGTGGCCGAGGGCGGGGCCCTGCGTGGGCTGGCCAGCGCCGCGATCGACGTCTCCGACGGGCTGGCCCAGGACCTGGGGCACCTGCTCGACGCCAGCGGCGTGGGCGCGGTGGTGACGGCCGAAGAGCTGCCCGTTCATCCGCTGGCGGCGTCGTCGGAGGCCTGGTCGGAGGCCTTGTCGATGGCGCTCAACGGCGGCGACGATTACCAGCTGTGTTTCACGGTGCCCGCGCAGCGGCGCGCGGCCCTGCTAGCCGCCGCCGCCGGCTGGCGCGAGCCGCCGGTACGCATCGGCGTCATCCGCCCCCAGCCCGGCCTGGAGCTGCGCAGCGGCGGCCGTGCCGTGCCGCTGCCGGAGGGCGGCTGGGACCATTTCAAGGGGCAAGGAACATGAACCGCCTGTCGCCGCGGCTGCTGCGCGACCCGGTGCACCTGCTCGCGCTCGGCTTCGGCACCGGCCTCGCGCCCAGGGGGCCGGGCACCTTCGGCACGCTGGTGGGCGTGGCGCTCGACCCGCTGTTGCGCCCCCTCGGCCTGGAGCTTCGGATCGGCGTGGTGCTGGCGATGGCGCTGTTCGGCATCTGGCTGTGCGGCGAGAGCGCGCGGCGCCTGGGCGCGCACGACCACCCCGCCATCGTGTGGGACGAGATCGTGGGCTACCTGGCGCTGATGCTGGTCTTCCCGGCGGGCTGGCAGTGGGCGCTGGCCGGTTTTCTGGCTTTCCGGCTGTTCGATATCTGGAAACCCTGGCCGATTCGCCAACTGGATCACGCTGTCGCCGGCGGCTTCGGCATTATGCTCGACGACCTGGTCGCGGCGGCGTGGGGGGCGCTGCTGCTGCTCGGACTGGCCCATTTCGGCGGAATGACCTGAGGTCTAGAGGAAACGCATGCCGCTCAGCAGCGCACGAAAAGAACAGATGCCCGACAAGATCGGCAAGTACAACATCATTCGCGAGGTCGGCCGCGGCAGCTCCGGCACCGTGTACCTGTCGCACGACCCTTTCTACGGCCGCGACGTCGCCATCAAGCTCTACAAGGAGCTGAGCGGCGAGGACGACGGCGAGATGCGCGCCGCCCGCAAGATGTTTTTCAACGAGGCCCAGATGGTGGGGCGGCTCCAGCACCCCAACATCCTGCCGATCTTCGACGCCGGCGAGGAAGACGGTCGCTACTACGTGGTGATGGAGCACGTGCACGGCGCGCGCACCCTCTCGGCCTATTGCCGCCCTGACAACCTGCTGCCGACGGACGAAGTGGTGCGCGTGGTGTTCAGCGCCGTGCGCGCCATGCATTACGCCCATGCCCGCGGCATCGTCCACCGCGATATCAAGCCCAGCAACATCATGCTGACCATGGACAACGAGGTCCGCATCATCGATTTCGGCATCGCGCTGTGGAGCGACACCGAGGTCTCGGTGATCCGCGGGGTCGCCGGCTCCCCCAGCTACATGTCGCCCGAGCAGGTGAAGGCCGAAGAGATCAGCGCGGTATCCGACCTGTATGCGCTGGGCGTGGTGATGTACGAGCTGCTGACCGGCCGCCGGCCGTTCAAGGCCTCCAACCTCGCCAAGCTGCTGCACCAGATCGTGTTCGCCACTCCGCTGCCCATCCATCGCCTGCGGCCCGAAGTGCCGGAGGACCTCGAAGAAATCGTCTGGCGCGCAATGCGCAAGAAACCCGCCGACCGCTTTGCCAACGGCCTTGAGTTCGCGGCCGCGCTCACCCAGGTGCACCAGACACTGCGCAGCACGCGCAACGCGCTGGACGAGCGCGAACGCGTCGCCATCCTGCGCGGCCTGCGCTTTTTCCACGATTTCTCGCATACCGAGATCCGCGAGCTGATCAAGGCCGCGGAATGGCGCGAATACGCCACCGACCAGGACATCGTCCGCCAGGGCGACATGGACGACCGCTTCTACGTGATCGTCAACGGCGAGGTCGCCGTCGAGGCCAACGGCCGCAAGGTGGGTCACCTGCTGCCGGGCGACTGTTTCGGCGAGAGCAGCGTGGTCCCGAACGCGCGCCGCCAGGCCACCATCCGGGCGCTCGGTCCGGTGACGCTGCTGCAGGTCAGCTCGACGCTGCTGGAGACCCTCTCGGCGGCCTGCCAGCTGCGCTTCAACCGCATGTTCCTGCAGACGCTGATCCAGCGCTTGCAGGGGCACGGGCATCCGAACGCCTGACAGAACGCCCGGCTTTTGCCGGTAGTTCGCGCCATCGACTCGATGCTGGTGTTGTGCCTGTAGTTCGCGCCATCGACTCGATGCTGGCGTTGTGCCGGTAGTTCGCACCATCGACTCGATGCGGGCCCCTCTCGGTTAATGAGATGCCCTCGAGTGGCCCGCATCGATCCGCTGGCGCTCCCGGTATCGACAAGCGCGGCGCATCGATCCGTCGGCGCGCCCGGTTTGGCAACTGTTGGCGCACCGACCGGTGGCCGCGTGCAGGGTGCCATGGCTTCCCGACCGTTCGCCCGGCGAACCCGCGTGCTGAGGTTGCCGCTTGCTACAGCATGAGCGGATTTTTCAAGCCGCCGCCGCGGCCCGGTCTCGCGGCGGCGGCGCCGTGAGCGGAACGGGCGAGGCTCCCGGACGAGGCCGCGCAAACGGCTGCGGGAGCGAGGCGGGACTACGCGAGGTTCATCGAGCGACATAGAAATTTCGAGCGAAAGGAACCTCGCGTAGTCCTGCCTCGCGGTCTACCGCGCTGCCAGCGAAGCAGCCCCACTTCGCGTACTACGATGCCGTCGCTCGGGCGTTCCAGGGTGTGCGCCCCTCGGGTAGGGCATCATACGGCCACTGGCGGCGGGCGCCAGCGCGAGGAAAGTGTCATGGCAAAAGAAGTGCAGGCAATGAGGCTATGGCGCCGGCTGGGCGGCAGCCCCGCCGGGCAATGGCTGTATTCGCGCATCGTCTGTTTCAAGGCGCCGTATTTCGGCTCGATCTCGCCGCGGGTCACGCGGCTGGAGCCCGGGCTGTGCGAAGCTGAGCTGAAGCAGCGGCGCAGCGTGCAGAACCACATCGGCACGGTGCACGCGATTGCCCTGTGCAACCTCGCCGAACTGTGCGCCGGGCTCGTGACCGACGTCAGCATCCCGCGAGACATGCGCTGGATCCCGCAGGACATGACGGTGCGTTACCTGGCCAAGGCGCGCGGCCGCATGCGCGCCAGCGCGCGACCCGCAACCGAGCTGCGCTCGGCGAACGCGCCTTACGCGGTCACCATCGCGGTCACGGTGCGGGACGACACCGACCTCGAGGTTGCCAGCGCCGATATCCACATGTGGTTGTCGCGGCGGCCCTAGCGCCTGCCGGTAGTCCGCGCCATCGAGGCGGGCTCTTCGCCGGTAGCCCGCGCCAGCGACTCGATGCGGGCCCCTCTCGGTTAATGAGATGCCCTCGAGTGGCCCGCACCGATCCGCCGGCGCTCCCGATATCGACAAGCTCGGCGCATCGGTCTGCCAGCTAGCCCGGCCGGACGCCCGGTCTCGCGGCGGCGGCGCCGTGGCGTAGTGATCGGAACGGGCGAGGCTCCCGGACGACGCCGCGCAAACGGCTGCGGGAGCGAGGTGGGGGTGCGCGAGGTTCATCGAGCGACATTGAAATTTCGAGCGAGAGGAACCTCGCGTAGTCCCGTCTCGCGGTCTACCCGCTGCCAGCGAAGCGGTTCCGCCTCGCGGTCTACCCGCTGCCAGCTAGCGCCAGCGTCAGAGCGGCAGCGGCCCGTCCACGTCCTTGTCGCGCTCGATCAGCGCGTAGGCCGAGTGGTTGTGGATCGACTCGAAGTTCTCCGACTCCACCGTGTAGGCCCGGATCCGCTCGTCGGCGTTGAGCCGCACGGCGATGTCGCGCACCAGGTCCTCGACGAACTTCGGGTTGTCGTAGGCGCGCTCGGTGACCCATTTCTCGTCGGGACGCTTGAGGATGCCGAAGAGCTCGCAGGACGCTTCTTCCTCGGCGAGTTCGATCAGCTCTTCCAGCCAGACGAAGCCGTCGACCTTCACCGCGATGGTGACGTGCGAGCGCTGGTTGTGGGCGCCGTAGTCGGAAATTTTCTTCGAGCAGGGGCACAGGCTGGTGACCGGCACCACGACTTTTGCCCAGATGATGCTCTCGTCCTTCTTGCGCTCGCCGATGAGGCTCGCCTGGTAGTCCATCAGGCTCTGTACGCCGGAGACGGGTGCGGCCTTGTTGATGAAGTAGGGGAAGCGCATCTCGATGTGGCCGGACTCGGCGTCGAGGCGATCGGTCAGCTCGGTCATGATGTCGCGAAAGGACTTCACCGAAATTTCGCGCTCGTGGTTGTTGAGTATTTCCACGAAGCGCGACATGTGGGTGCCCTTGAAGTTGTGCGGCAGGTCCACGTACATGTCGAAATTGGCGACGGTGTGCTGCTCGCCGCCGGCCCGCTCCTTGATGCGAACCGGGTGATAAATGTCCTTGATGCCGACCTTGTTGATCGGAATCTGGCGCACGTCGGCGCTGCCCTGGACGTCTGCTATTGGGTCGATGCTGATGGCTCCGGCCTCGCTGATGTCTTTCATGTCGTGTATCCCCGGTTGGGCTGTTTGACGGCTTGCCCGGTCTGAAGTTCGAGCCGCCTGGCGGGTCTGTCGGGCACGGCTGATTGTTTCGACGGGCATTGCCGGCAGGATTCACCTGCCTTGGATCTTCAGGCTTCTCCCACCGTGCGAAGCTCCGGTTGGCGTCGCCAGGCGCGGATGGATTCGAGCACCGAGGCGGCGTCCAGCCCGGCGGCGGCGAGACATTCCTCGCGCGACCCGTGCTCGATGAAATGGTCGGGAATGCCGATGCTGAGCAGCGGCACCAGCATGCGCCGCGCGGCCAGGCATTCGCCCACGGCGCTGCCCGCGCCGCCCGCCACGGCATTGTCTTCCAGCGTGACCAGCGCGCTGTGCTCCTCGGCGGCGGCGAGGATCATGTCCTCGTCCAGCGGCTTGACGAAGCGCATGTTGATCACGGTGGCGTCCAGTTCGGCGGCGATCTGCTCGGCGACCGGCACCATGGCGCCGAAGGCCAGGATGGCCAGCCCCCGTCCGCGGCGACGCATCTCGGCCTTGCCCAGCGGCAGCGCCCGCATGGCGCTTTCCAGCGGCACGCCCGGGCCGTGCCCGCGCGGGTAGCGCACGGCGCTGGGGCCGTCCAGGGTGATGCCGGTATAAAGCATCTGGCGGCACTCGTTCTCGTCGGCCGGCGCCATTACCACCATGTTCGGGATGCAGCGCAGGTAGGACAGGTCGTAGGCGCCGTGGTGCGTGGGGCCGTCGTTGCC